>DASXFM010000255.1:0-31709 GCA_036489615.1 Verrucomicrobiia bacterium
GCGGTCACAACGACGCCTTTCGTTGCACATAATTACACCCGCTCGCGCCCAAAAAACTTCGTATTTGCCAATAAAAACCCACTTCCCGCATGCCGCAACGCTGCCGCTTTACCGTTCGTTGCAGTCTTCAATCCCTACACATGAATTTTTTGCAACGAAACCTTTTTCTCATGCAAATTCATCATCACCCCCGCCCCGGCCCCTCATAAGACTCTACGGCGACGATAGACGATAAAACACGTTCCGTTGGCCCGGCTGAATCATGATCTGCACAGCGTTGGTATTACCCGAGCCTGGTATCGGGAACCAATTGGAGTCCAACAGGCCTGTGGAATTCGATTGCAGCAGCCAACCGGTATAGTTCGTCGGCCAACTCAAGGCCAACTGGTTGCCACTTGTCGAATAGACGAGGTTCGTGCCCGTCACAATCGGGTTTAACAAAATGGCGGTGTTTGGAGGCACGTCCACCGTCAACTGCCCATTCGTCGTCGCCAGTGTCGCTTGTGCGCCGCCGGTCCAGGCACCATTTGCGCTGATGGGCCCGCCGCCCAGCGTGAAACCGCTGCCGCTGTAGAGCGACGGCGCGGTCAACTCAATCAATTGCGCACCGCCGACAGACGACCCCAAATTGACACTTACGGCCAGCGTGTCGTTCGCGTCCTTGTTGTTCAGGAGGACACTGATCGCGCCATCGGCTTGCCGCACGCCATAGGCGGTAAAATTCGTATTCGCAGTCGTTACGATGGCCGGAACAACATTGCCCGGCGGAATCAACGAAAGCATTCTCATCGCGTAAAATTCGGGGCCCACCGTTGTGACGTTCACTCCATTGTCAACCAGGGGCGAATAGGGGCTGAGTCCGCCGCCATGAAAATTGATTCCCTGGCCGCCGTTCAGCGCCACCGTAAACATAAAATCCAACGCCCAGAGCGCGGCGCCGAAAGCATTGCTGATGTTGCCTTTGCCGCCGCCTACAAAAGAACCATCTTCATCAAATCGAAATTCCTCACCAACAGCCGGCGTGGAGTTCCTGTACGCCGCCGCCGCCATTTTGGTCACGACGACCGGCAAGTTCGTGTCCGGTGACAGCATCAATGACATGAGCGCCTGGGTATTGGCTGCATTGGTTGCTCCCAACGAGCTGTTGCTCCGGTAATAATGCTGGGTCAGCCAATTAATCACTCCCGATTCATCGCCGGCAAACGTCTGCGTCCAATTCGTATTGTCCGCCGCCGCCGGACCGGTCAGCGTCCAGCCAACTCCATTATTGGTCACGGCCCAGCCCGGCACACTATTGGTGATAGCAGCCGCCAATGGCCTCCATCCCGCGACAAAATTGGCGATGCCATAACCGGAAGAACGTATGCCATTGTTCGGATACTCGTCCGGTTCATTCCCAATTTCGAAGCCGAGCAAACGAGTTCCCAGCAGGCTCTGCGCGACGGCGGCTTCGGCGGCGCAATTCGCGGGATTGTTCGACGCAAAGTTGATGCCGTAAATCACCGTCCAGTTCGTGGGCAGCGCGTTGACAAACCCAGCAAAATTGGTGAGTTCTTGCGCGGTGATTGGCACACAGTTCGATATTCCGTTCCAGCAGGTAGAATCCGCACTGCCGCCACCCAGACGCAAGACGCCTGGCCCAATCATACTGAACAGCCGTAGCGCATAAGTGTTGGTGGGGGTAAAAAAATTATTATTCGCCAGGTCTCCTTTCTCGTAGCTCAATCCGCGGAATGACGGGTTTAACGGCAGACCCGCGTTCGTCGGCGAAAAGCTTACCGTCGCATTGACCGTGTTAGTCGTGGGGCCCGTTCCGACCGCTGTGAGCGTTAAATAATTCCACCGGACGGCGGTGGGAGCAGTCACGGTGGTCTGGGTGATTCCCACTGCGGCAATCGGCGGGTTATTGGCATAGGTATAGGTGCTCCCCATTTGGACACCGTTAACGTAGGCGGTGGTGGACCAGACACTCCCTGTCGTAGTCAATATCACCTGCGCGGTAACAGTTTGAGGGCCGCTGGTGAAACCGGTCCCGCTATAGATTGACGGTGAGTTTGCTTTCGGTCCCGTGAAATACGCAACGTTTCCACTCGATTCAGTCAAAATCATCCAATCATAACCAACGACTCCGCCATCGGCGAACCGCCCCTGGCCAACCGCTTCATTCACTGAGTCATATTGCGCAAAACCCAGCCCCACCCAGTTGCCCGGATTATTTGTGAAGGTCAGCGAAACGGTCAGGGTATAAACGTATCCAGGGAGAGGTGTAAACGGCAGAATCCAACTGTCTCCCAGCGTTGTGTTATCAATGCCGTTTGCCAGCAAGGCGCCCGTGTCATTGATTCCTAACGCATCATTCCAACTTGCGGAGCTTGTGCCACCGGCGAAGTTGTTGGCAACCACGGGCGCCGATCCGTAAACGTTCACTGCTCCTCCATCAAAAACGTTGGAATAGATGATTTGCGCGTTTCCAATGGAATAGCAGAACAAAAGTATTATCCCCGCCAAAAGCAGGGATCTCACGGCCATGGCAATTCCTCTGCGGCGTTCTGGAATTGCACTCGTAACCAATTGCCAATGGAGCGGGGATTGCATGTGCGAAATAGATTCTCTACGTGTCACCGCGATAAAATCATTTTTGGAATTTCAGATTTGTTGCGCCAGACTATATCTTAAAGGAGAAATATCTGGCTGCTAATCACCCATTTAGGCGAGATGGCCGGGCATCTATGTCAATCTGTGGCTAATGAACACTCCGCATTATTCATCTGCGCCAATCTGCGAAATCTGCAGATAAAAGACATCGCATCGCCAAAATTGGTTATGACACGCTCGCGCCAAAATGCTAACCTTCGAAATCTCCATAATGAATAAAACCAGAATTTTAACTCTTGGCCTGGGTTCGCTCTCTGTTTTTTCGTTTCTCGTCTTGCCGTCAACGGCACCTGCGCAAGCGGATTCAAATCCAATTCCCGTTCTGCAAATTAAAACGGATCAACCCGTCGGCAAGGTGAGCCCCACCCTCTACGGCTTGATGACCGAAGAAATTAATTATTCATACGAAGGCGGCCTCTACGCCGAACTCATCGCCAATCGCACGTTCAATTCTGCCCCGAACGAGATGAAATTTTGGAGCGCCAGCGGCGGCGCAACCATGTCTCTCGATACCAATACGCCATTGAACGACGCCCTCACTTCAAGCATGAGGCTCGACGCATCAAATGCCGGAAACAATCCATCCGCCGGCATCGCGAATAGCGGTTATTGGGGCATTCCCGTCCGGCCACACACCGTCTATCACGCTTCATTTTATGCCAAAGCGGCGAACGGTTTTTCCGGTCCGCTAACCGTCAGCCTGGAAAGCGCCAATGGGAAAACGATTTTCGCGACGGCGAAGGTGGACGGCATCTCAGGCGACTGGCAGAAATTCGACGCGACACTCACGACAAAAAGAACGAAACCATCAAAAGATAACGTTTTTAAAATCACCACCCCCACACCGGGTATCATTTGGTTCCAACAGGTTTCATTGTTTCCTCCCACGTACAAGAACCGCCTGAACGGCAACCGGTCCGACCTGATGGACCTGCTCGCGGCCATGCATCCGGCGTTTCTCCGCCTGCCCGGCGGCAATTATCTCGAAGGCAACTCGATTGAAGAACGATTCGATTGGAAGAAGACGATTGGACCGATTGACCAGCGGCCCGGCCACGAAAGTCCGTGGGGCTATTGGTCCACGGACGGCCTGGGTTTGCTGGAATATATCGAATGGTGCGAAGACCTGAACATTCAGCCCGTGCTCGCGATTTACGCGGGATATTCGTTAAACCATGAGCACGTCAATCCAGGCGATGATCTGCAACCCTTTGTCCAGGACGCCCTCGATGAAATTGAATACCTCACCGGCGATGCCAATACCCGCTGGGGCGCCGAGCGCGCCAAAGACGGTCATCCGGCGCCATTTCCGCTGACTTACATCGAAGTCGGCAATGAAGATTGGTTCGACCGCTCAGGCAGTTACGACAAACGGTTCGCCCAATTTTACGACGCCATCAAAGCCAAATACCCGCAATTGCAGGTCATCGCGACCGCGAAAATAAAAAGCCGCGTCCCCGACCTGATGGACGAACATTATTACCGTTCCGAGGAGGATATGGAGGCGCATGCTTTGGATTACGACAAATATTCCCGCACCAACCATACGAAATTCTTCTGCGGCGAATGGGCGACCCGCGTGGGTTCCCCTACCCCAAACATGGCTGGCGCGCTTGGCGATGCTGCGTGGATGACCGGCATGGAACGCAACTCCGACATCGTTCTCATTTCCAGTTATGCGCCCCTGTTCGTCAATGTCAGCGACATTGGCGAACGCGGCGGTTCAATGCAATGGCGAAGCGACCTGATTGGCTACGACGCTCTGACCAGTTACGGTTCGCCCTCCTATTATGCCCAGGTCATGTTCAGCACGCACCACGGCGACACCATCCTGGCCACGGATTCACAAAATATTCCGACGCAACTCTGGCAACCGCCAACCCGGCACCGAAACGGCATGGAACAGCCGCGGCCGCCGGCACAACAGATTCACAAAATCTTTTTTGACGCCACGCGCGACAGTCA
This sequence comes from Verrucomicrobiia bacterium, assembly GCA_036489615.1. Lineage (GTDB taxonomy): Bacteria > Verrucomicrobiota > Verrucomicrobiia > Limisphaerales > UBA11358 > UBA11358. The sequence goes on from DASXFM010000255.1 coordinate 4,621, forward strand.
AAGTGGCACGATCTATTTAAAGATGGTCAACACTCTAGGCACGCCGCAACCGGTCACGGTGGAATTAAGCGGCATCGAAAAAGTGGCGCGCACTGGCCATGCGATTGTCTTGAAAGCCGCCAGCCCCGACGACACAAATTCCATCGACCAACCGTCAAAAATTGTTCCGGTTGCCATGACCATGCACGGTCTCGGCAAAGAATTCACCAAGGTCCTGCCGCCCTATTCCATCACCATCTTGAAACTGGCCGCGAAATAGGATTTATTCCACGTCACCCGTAAAATCGCCGTTTGCTTTGTGCTTTATGGATCCGTCCCGCGGGTCCCATACGTCCCATTTGTTCCCTGGCTCTGCCTGTGAATTAAAAAAGTTTCTCTTCGTACGGAGAAAATTGACGGTATAATCACGGACCAGATTTTGAATTCGCGCCTGATGACGATAACGAAGCTTCAGATTGCTTTTGCGGTTGCCGCCCTGCTGGTTATGACCGGCTGCGTCACCCCCGCCACGCATAGCAGTCATCGGAAACCCATTGAGACCTATAGCATCACCAATTTCACGGCTTATTGCGCCAGCAACACCGTCGAAATCGGTTATTGGCTGCGGGATCGAAGCGTGCTGGCGCATGCCGCGTGGACTCCCACAGAAGGCGGCAGCGCCGATTATCAATGCCGGTTTTCCGTGCTGACCTTTGACCGGCAAAGGCGCGCAACCCGGAAATTGGTTGTGAGCCCAAAAAACCGCCTGATGATTCGCGACGCCGCGCAATGGAAAGAGCTGCTGCAGGCGGTCTTTACCGGCCTGGCTCCGCACAAACCCGGCCATGGCGTTTTGTTGATGGCGCAGGAGATGGAAATTGTCGTCTTTCGAAACGCCGCCGGCGAATTAAAGGTCGTGAACCTTGCCGACAAACCTTCGGGACTCATTGTGGATCATACTTACAGCGATGCTGATTTCTCAAGAGAAGCCATCAAACTGCTCACCGCCAGTGTGAGCGCGATGGACCCGAATCGAAACCAATTTTTATTTGTCACGGGCGACGAACCGGACTTTGTGCTGGTCGATCTCCGGACGCATCTCGTCATTTTCCTGAGTTATCCGGGCGACCCCGACGAGAAACCCATGGCAGTTTCCGGACTGTTTGCCTTGCGCGTCGCGAATTCGTTGCTCATCAAAAGTCTCCTCATTACCGCCGTCAAAAACCCATTCAGCCTGGTGGGCTCCGGTCTTTGGCACCTTGGCAGTTCCGGTGTGACATTGCTGAATTCCATTTCGATGAACAAGAACGATCCCCCACCCCCTCCGCTTTACACCGGACCGGGAATGGACCTGACCAATTGGGAAAAGGAACTGGATCGCAAGGTCACCGCCCGACGACATCAGGGCCACATTCAAATGTTCGTTGACGGAAATCAGTTCTTCCCGGAATTGATCCAATCCATCGAAACCGCCACGCAGCGCGTGGATGTTCTGGTTTATATCTTTGGCACGGACGACTACGCCGTAAAAATTGCCGATGTGCTCAAGCAACGGTCTGATTCAGTCCGAGTTCGTGTACTGATGGATGACATCGGCTAGCTTTTTGCCGAAGGCGCTCCCGCCTCGGACGTTCCTCCCAATTTTCAACCTCCGTCGGACATCAAATCTTATCTCTCCGCCGGCGCCCGTGTCCATGTGCGTGCCGGGGCCGACCCGTGGCTGGCCACCGACCATCGAAAATGTTTTATCATCGATGGGCGGCAAGCCTACCTCGGCGGCATGAACATCGGATGGTTGTACCGATATCAATGGCACGACCTGATGCTCGGCCTCACCGGACCGGTCGTCGGACAGTTGGAAAAAGATTATGAGAAGGCCTGGGCCTTGGCGGGACCAGGCGGCGATTTCGCCTACGCCGGGGCTGCCATCTTCGACCGCAAACATCTTCGCAGAAATCCGGTGCCGGACAGCATCGATATCCGTGTCTTACACACGGCCACGGCTGAAATGCAAATCTATCACGCGCAACTGGCGGCCATCCGCCGGGCCAAACGTTATATCTACATCGAAAACGCCTACTTCAATGACAATACAATTCTCCGTGCCCTCATCGAGGCGCGGCAGCGCGGCGTCGACGTGCGCGTGATCGTGCCTTCGGAAAGCGACGTCGGCATCATGCAGGTCAGCGATTCGGTGGTCGCCAATGAAATGGTCCGAAACGGCATCCGGGTGTTTATTTATCCAGGAATGACCCATGTTAAAGCCGCGATCTACGACGGCTGGGCGTGTGTTGGCTCGGCAAATCTGGAAAAAATGAGCCTCCGGGTATCGCAGGAACTGGATGTCGCCTTTTCCGATCCGGTCACAGTGGCCCAACTGAATCACCAACTCTTCGAGGCGGACTTCAAACGTTCGAATGAATTGACCAGCCCGGCAGAATTAAATTGGACCGATCCATTTCTAAAGGCCATCGCGGAACAGCTGTAATGGCAGGGATGACGCGTAGCGCCGTCCGCGCCGCCCCGATCATTTCGCCCCAAACGGCAATTCCACAATTTTCACAGAACTCGTTCCATCCGGGGTTGGTAGCGTCAATTCCGTTCCGATCTGGTTCGCCTCGCGGCGGACATAGCCCAGGGCGATGTTTGCATTGAGCGCCGGCGATTTAACGGCGCTTGTGATATAACCAATTTCCTTTCCATCACGGAAAAGCTTGTCGCCTTTTTTTGGCAGCGTTCCCAGGTCATCCACCAACCGCAAACCACGCAGTTCCTTCGTCACATGACCCATTGCGTGTATTCGGTTTAGAACCTCCTGGCCAATATAACAGCCTTTGTTGAAACTCACCGCACGGGTTTCGATGCACTCCATCGGTAAATTCGTTTCATCCATATCCGCGCCAAACCGCGGAACACCCGCTTCGATTCGCGCTAGTTCAAAAGCCGTCCAGCCGCATGCCCGGCCACCAATGCTCTTTGCAGCGGCAACCAACTTATCCGCAACCACCCCCAGTGATTCGGCGGGAACAAAAATATCGAATCCGGATTGAGAAATACGCCGGAGACGCGCCACGTATATTTCGCCGAGTGTCCCATCCGCGATTTTAGCAATGGCGCATTCCCGCGTCGGCGCCTTCTCAAGCAACCCAACCGCGCTTACGACTTCCGCCGCCCTGGGCCCTTGCACCGTCAGCAAGCCGTAATGCGGCGCGGCGTCTACGATTTGCACGTCATCCGCCACAATGAATTTTTCAAGCCGTTGCGAAACTCGTTCGGTCAACCCGGGTTCGAAGTCCAAAAGCAGTTCGTCTGGCAGGCTAAAAACATTCAGGTCGCTTTCCATTTTTCCCCTGGCGGTGGTGACCGCGGCGTAACAACCTTCACCCGACTGAAGTTTTTTTACGTCGTTCGTGATTTGCCCATGCAGGAATCGGATGCGATCGCTTCCGGTTAAACAGATTCGCGCGCGAAAACTAAAGTCGAGAACACCTGCGGAATCCCGCAATGCCCCGTATTCCGCCGGAACATCGCCGTAATCGGCGACCATTTCCTCGCCATTCAGTTCTGAAAATCGCGCCCCGAGGACATGATGGAATTCGTGCAGCAACAGAAAATTCATTCAGCGGAAAAAATCCACTGGATGGCGATAAAAATCAAGCCTTTGACAACGCCTCAGCCTTTTGGTTGGCGCGAACGATTTCATCCTTGAACCGGGCAGCACAAGTAGGGCAAACGCCATGCGAGAAATTGGCGTCCGAGTTGATGCGGACATATTGCTCGACTGTCTGCCAATAACCGGTGTCTGAGCGGACGTTTTTGCACCAGGCACAAATCGGGATCAGGCCCGAAAGTGTTTTCACTTCAGCCAACGCGCCTCTTAGCTGCGCGATCATTTGTTCGCGTTCCTGTTCATGCTTTTTGCGCTCACTGATATCGCGAAAGATTCCGATGAATCCGCTAAATTCATCGCTTTCCTTGCCCAGGGCGGTGACGACGAGCAGACTGGGAAAGCGGCTGCCGTCCTTGCGAACAAAAGTCCATTCGCCTTCGTCCACGGGTTCGGACTCAAGCTTCTTTGCGACTGTTTCAAACGTGGGCTTGACCGGGACACCCAGCTTTTTGGTTAGAGCCTCGGCGCGCTGGGCGATTTCGGCCGGGTCACGCCACAACATTGGAGTCTCTTTGCCGATCACTTCCTCGGCCGAATATCCCAACAAACGTTGGGCAGCGCGATTGAAAGTCTGCACGACGCCCGCCATGTTGGTCGCCACGATTCCATAATCCGCGGAATCGAGAATCGCGTTTTGCAAGAGCAGCGAATGCTCAAGCTTCTCCTCCACGCACAGCCGGAATCTCAATTCCCGGCGGGCCAGGTAATGAGCCAGCCACAAAAGCACGGTCGCCAGTCCGCAGCCTGCTATCAGGAATTGTCCGGTGTAATGAAATTGGTTTTGCTCGGAAGTATCGCGCTCGTCCCACAGTCTCTGTTCTTCAGCCGAAAACCGGTCCAACGTGTCCTGCGCGCGGCCAAAAGCCGCCCTGCCCCTGCCGGTTTCATCCAGTTTCTCGATTCCGGCAAAGCCTTCCCGCCTGTAAATCACGATGGTCTGGTTATCAAGCGCGATCAAGGCAGTCATGGCCTCGTCCAAAGCTTTGATCCGATTTTGCTGTGGAAGATTGTCCCCGGTAAATGCCCTCAACTGTCCGATTTGGGAAGGTTCAACCGCCACGTTCCCATAAAACGCTTTGAGCGCGTTGGTGTCGCCCAGAGTCACGTACCCGCGGACGCTTCGCTGAATTTCCAGCAGATTGTCCTGAAATGACTGTTCGCTCAGAATGACGTCGGCCGAATGCCGGCGCCACTGGCTCGCCTCATTCAAATGTTTCACGTTCTCCGCGGCCACGAACGCTACCAACGCCATAATGGCCGTGGAGGCCGCGACAGGGAGCCACGGCCGAAAACTAAATCCATTCCGTCGATCGGACTTTGGTTCCCGCATTTATTTGAAAAAAGCATGTTTTGCGCCATCTATTTGCTTATTTGTGATCCGATTTGCGCTACGGACGTCTTGACTTTCTGTGCTTCCGGCGTCGGTCCCAACGCGATATTCGGGCTCCATGCCTCCCATTTTGGGTCTGGTTTCTCACTCATTAGGAAAACACTGCCGTTCGTCGCCGCCGATCCGAAATCTTCGGGTGTGGCAAAGGCAATTCCCCCGCTGACCAATGTAGCCGCCGATTCGGCGCTAATTTGCAAACCGCTAAAAAGTCCAAGGTGGGCGTTGATTCCGCCGGCATTCCAAAACTGCGAATCCGCCCGCACCAGCGGGGCGTACTGCTGCCAAATTCGCGCGGTCACGACGACAAAACGCGCGTTTTCGCCCAAATGAACACCTGTGACCTCGCCTGCCTGGACGCCCCGGTAAAGAATCGCCGATTGGTTTTCCAGGGAATCGAGATTATTTGCCAACAGCGTCACATCAATGCCGGGAAGCAACACAATCGGGGCTTCCGCCACCCCTGTAAAAACATTTGTCCGCGCTCCATTTCCCGGTTGAACCGTGATGTAGCTCCCGGAAACGATGGTTTGCAATCCGCTCACCGCGCCCAACTTGAGCTGCGGCCGCACAATCCAAAATAACGAGCCTTGCCGGGCAAGGTCACTCGCCGAATGATTCAGTTTTACTCTTACCGCAACCATTTTTTGGTCGCCGCCCAATTTGAGAGAAACAATATCTCCGACCTTGATTCCACGGTATCGGAGCATGGAATTCTGCTCCTGCAGACCCTGAGCATCCGGCAAATAGATCGTGATAGTGGGCCCGGCAAAAACGAAATCGTGCAACACAAACCAGCAACATAGCCCGGCGGCGGCAACAGGCAGCGCCCAGAAAAACCAGGCCAAAGGGTCCTTTTGTACTTTGGCCTTTGGCAATGAATGTATCGCCTCATTCTTGCCGTTTTTTTGGGGTTTTCTGGCCTCACCTGGCGCGTCAGTTCTTCGATGCTCATTCATAATTTTTTTTTGGCGTGTCCCAAAGCAGCCGTGGATCAAAAGTCAACGTGGCCAGCAGCGTAAGCACCACCACCGCCGCAAAAGAAAACACGCCCCGGCCGGGATGCACCGTGGCCACTTCCCCCATTTCCACCATCGAAACGCCGATCGCCAGGAGAAATACTTCCAACATGTTCCAGGGATCCACCACGCGGATTATCTTGTACATCCAGGCCCGAGTTTTTTGGAATCTAACCCAATCCAGCGTCAGAGTTATGAAGAGAAGGCCCATGATTTTCAAGGCCGGCGTCAGTATGCTCGTGCAAAAGACGAGGCACGCGATGAGATATTGGTTCATATGCCAAAGGGTCCGAATGCCCGCAAGAACCGTCGTTTGCGCGTATTGCCCCTGATATTCAGCGGTAATGAGCGGATAAAGATTGGACGGAAAATACAAAATGCCCGCCGCAATGGTAAACGCCAGCGTCCGCGCGCGGCTGCCAACGCGCCGGTGAATTATTTGAAAATCGCACCGTGCACATTTGATGACCGCGCCAATCGGCACCTCGTCCACCTCCTGCACTAATCCGCATGTTTGACATGCCACCACCTTGTCCATCACAACTGCAATTTCGCCTAAACCCCGGAAATTTCAAGTCCTACTGTGCGGCGGGGACGCGGTTTGCAAACCGTTGGGCAAATCTGCCCAATTTGTAGGCCCGGTGCCCTCACCGGGCGTTTTTCGGCCCGCTTTTATCAGTACAACGAGCGTGGCTGGACGTTTTACCGCACTGTTCCACCCGCTGCACACGGCCGGCCCGCGCAATAACATTGCGAAATCGGTGAATTAACCGCAAAATCACACCGATGAATTTGGACTCATTGTATTCTGAACTGACACTGAAAACCGGCGCGAAGCTTGCGCTCGTGGTCATGGACGGCCTGGGCGATTTGGCCACTCGGGAACAACACTTTCTGACACCGCTCGAAGCCGCCAACACGCCGAATCTGGACGAGCTTTCAAAGAATTCCGCGCAAGGCCGCATGATTCCCGTCGCGCCTGGCATCACGCCCGGAAGCGGGCCAGGCCACCTGGGACTTTTTGGCTACGACCCGCTCGAATTTCAGGTCGGCCGCGGTGTCATTGAAGCACTCGGTCTCGGCCTGGAACTGAAACCCGGCGACGTGGCCGCACGCGCCAATTTTTGCACTCTCAATAGCAAAGGAATTGTTACCGACCGCCGCGCCGGACGCATCGCCACCGAAGTCTGCGAAAAGCTTTGCGCGAAACTCGCGGCCAAAGTTAAGAAAATCGGCGACACCGAAGTCCTGATCAAAGCCGGGAAAGAGCATCGCTTCGTCGTCGTCTTTCGCGGCCAGGGGTTGGAGGGACCCGTGACCGACGCCGACCCAAATCGCGAGGGACATCCTGTACCCGCCGTGCATCCCCGGGACGAAAGCAACGCAGGCCAGAAAAAAATGGCCTCGCTTATTGCCGAATTCTACAAAGCCGCGCTTCCGATTTTGGAAAAGGAAACGCCCGCGAATGGTTTCCTCATGCGAGGCATCGCGCATCAACCGCACATCCCGTCATTCGAAGAACGCTACAAACTCAAACCCGCCTGCCTCGCGGTCTATCCCATGTACAAGGGACTGGCCCAGCTCGTCGGCATGAAAAAAATTGAGGGGCCGCAGACCATCGCCGAGCAATTCGATCGTTACCTCGCCGAATACAATAATTTCGATTTCTTCTTCATCCATTACAAATACACGGACAAAGCCGGCGAAGACGGCAATTTTTCCGCCAAGAGAAAGGCCATCGAGGATTTCGACGCGGCGCTGCCGATATTGCTGAAGAAAAGGCCGGACGTGCTCGTCATTACCGGAGACCATTCCACGCCCGTCGCGCTCAAGGGCCATTCCTGGCATCCGCAGCCGGTTCTGTTGCATTCGGCGCTGAGCGGCTGGGACAAGCTGGATCGCTTTACGGAAACCGGGGCCAACCTCGGCTCCCTCGGGATTTTCGAATCAAAATTCCTGATGCGCCTCATGCAGGCCAACGCGAAAATGTTCGACAAGTTTGGAGCCTAGAGACCGTTTCCAGAAATTCCGGCTGTAAATGAATCTTCCGAATAAGATCACCTCCGCGCGCTTCGGCCTGACGGTGTTGTTTGTTTGGGCGCTCTTCACGCCCATTCCGCTTCACAACACCCTGGCCCTGATATTATTTAACATTGCCAGCGTCACGGATTTTCTCGACGGCAAAATCGCCCGCAGCCGCGGCCTCATCACCAATTTCGGCATTTTGATGGATTCCCTGGCCGATAAGATCCTGACCTGCTCGGCGTTCATTGCCTTCGTCGAAAGCACTCACGTCAACCCTGATGCGCGGGTGAAAGTCGCTGCCTGGATGGTGATCATCATCGTTGCCCGCGAGTTTGCCATTACAGGAATGAGGCTGCTCGCGGCCGCCAAAAGCATCGTCCTGGCTGCGGAAAATTTTGGTAAACACAAAACCGTTTCCCAAATCGCCGCGATCAACGCGCTGCTCCTTCTGGACGCCTGCCAGGAATGGCCGCTGGCCTCCCAGCAATTTATCCAAAAATGGCTGCCGCCGTTTGCGGACCTCATGCTGTGGATCGCTGTCATTTTGACCGCCACATCCGGCGCGATTTATCTCTGGCGTAATCGCGCGCTCTATCTGAATGATATGTAGGGATGGTGGAGACGGCGCCTTGCGACGCCACCACGCGTAAATCGCGCGAAGCATTTGCGGCAAAACATCCAACCACTCGTTGCGCCCGCTCTACGGGCGCGGACAGCGTAGCGCGCTGTCTACCTTACGGTTCCGTCACGATATAAAACCGCTGCGGAACACCGCTGGCCCCGGGATCAGTGAAAACAACTGGGGCCGCACCGAAGGTGCTATTGGTGACGAGTGTCCACGTGCTGGTGACTGGCGATAGCAACAGGTTCGTCGTTGCCCAAACGCGATAACCCTGCCCCTGCGTACCCGAGATAGTGAATTGGAAACCGCCGTTGACCAGCGCCGCGAGTCCACTAACCGTCGCCGGCGACGGTATCGTCACGGTCAATTGAACAACTGTGCTCGTCACCACGCCAGCCGCGTTGGAGATAACCACCGAATAGTTGGCGTTGGCCGCGGCACTGGAAACAACCAATGTGGGAGTGTTGGCGCCCGCGTACGGAGCGTTGGTCCCGTTTTGCAACCATTGATAAATCGGCGAGGATATTCCGTCGGCACTCACGGTAAATGTCGCTGTCCCGCCAAGCGCCACCGTTACGTTGGTTGGCTCGCTGAAAATCTGCGGCGCCAATTCCGGCTGCCAGCCGTAAAGCCAATTGGTGACGTTTTGCACTTCATTCGTGGCCGTCGCGCCGTCCAATTCCAACGACCACGGCACGCGCGAGCTCGTCGGGATCAATATGCCGTTGGTATCCACGCTTTCATATTCCCAGAACCGGAGATTCGCCGTGTCCGGTCCCTGCGTAGTGCCACTGCCCAGGATCCAGCCCGCAGGAATGACTACATTGGTATCCATCGTGCAATTGATATACGCAACCTGACCGTATGGAAAACCGGGCGTATTTCCGCTGGAACCACCATCGCGTCCCAAATCGCAATTAGTGGCGCTGCTGTTGATCCCCAAAATCCGGCAATTCACAAACGCAAAACCATTTGTGGATTGCGCCGTCCGCGCCTGGGTCAAATGACTTCCACTCGTCAAATCCATTAAAATAGAATTCGTCACGTAAAGCGTGCCGCTTCCCCAAATATAATCCGTATTGCCCTGGATGTAACTGTCCTGGATGTACGCCTGATCGCCGCTTTGGTTCACCAGCAGTGTATCCTGATAACTGTCCAGGTTACAGTCCAGAACCATGAATTGCTTCGCCAGGTTGACCAGCAACGCCTCGGCCTGCGAACCGCCCAACGGCGTGCTGTTCGTCAATGTCAGGTTTTCGATCGCAATGTTATTGGCACTGTTTACGCCAAACATCGGGCGGGTCGTGGTGCTGCCGTTGATGTTATTGTTATCGGCGTAAGCAATAATGGTTTGATTGCGGTTCTGTCCGATGAACGTAATGTCGTTTTTGGCATTCACGCGATTAATCTCAGTGTAAAGACCGTTCTGAATATTGATCGTCGTGGGCGTCGTATTGTTGGCGGCCACCGAATCTATCGCGCCCTGCACCGTGCAAAAATCACCGCTGCCGTTACCGGCGACAACCACATTAGCCGGATTGGCCGGGCCGCTGGACCTGGTCGTGAATTGCCACGTTGACGAATTGGCGATGCCAGTAAAATAGGCGCCGTTTGGATCCAAAATGACACCGGGATCCATCGTCACATAATACGTTTTGCCATAAGTCAAAACGCCGGCGTGCGGATAGATCACGGCGGTGTTGCCATGAATCAAAATGTTATAGGCGTTGATGTTGATGCCACCAATCGTCCGCAGCTGAAGATTGCCGCCGCCTATGTTGAGCGTATCCACCGGGGTGCCGGGATTCGATGCGTCATAAATGTTGATGTTGCCCGTCGTGCCAACGGTCGGCGTCTGACTGAATGAAATGCTCAAAAGCGTATCCACGCAAACATTCGCGGCGTTATTGGCAGGAGAGGCTGGCGTGCCGGTCATAGTCGAATAGATCGCCAGATAAGCCGACGCCGACACTGCGCCAGCCGTGTTACTGATAACGACCGAATACGTGCCGATATCGGTTAACGCCACGCTGGAAATGGAATAATTCGTCGCAGTCGCCCCGGAAATCGGCGCGCCATTTTTATACCATTGATATGTCGGCATGGGCACGCCGGACGCCGTCACGGAAAAGTTTGCCGACTGACCCGCGTTCAACAAAAGATTTGTCGGCGAACTCGAAATGGCCGGGGTCACATCGACATTCACCGTGAAATTGTTCGTGACCGAACCGGCGCTATTGCTGGAAATCACTGTATAGGTTCCCGCGTTGGCCAATTGCAGGTCCGTCAGGGACAACACTGTGGAAACGCCAGCCTGGAGCAAATTATCGTTATTATCGTACCAATACACGGTCGGCGTCGGCGCGGCGTACGTATTCACAAAAATATTCGTGCTCGTCCCGGCGATCACCGTCGCGTTCGACGGCGACACAAAATTGATGACCGGCACGGTTGGCGTGGCCGAAACAAATAAAGTCGCGACCGAACTCGTCGCCGCCCCATAAGCATTAGTGACGACTACGAAAAAAGCGGAGCTGTCGGCCCCCTGGGCATTCTCAACGGTCAATGTCGCCGTGCCCGAGCCTGATATGGTCGAGCCGTTTCCGGTCGCGACGTCGCTCAAAGCATTCGTGGTCGATCCAATGATCTGGTACCATTGGTATGATGGGGTACCGCTGTTTGGATTCAACGCAACAGTAAAGGAGTAGTTAGCGCCCGGGCTTCCGCCCGTGTTAAATGGCTGGGTCGTGATGACCGGGTTGGCCGGGATGAGGGTAATGCCGCTCAACGTCACGGTAATATTGGTCGTAGCGGTATTGGCGACCATGAAACAGAATTCATTGAAATTAGTCACCGGAAGCGTCGAAATCGTGGTTGCTGAAGAATAGGCGAGTTCGTCCACCGAAGGTGCACCATTGGTCAGCGCCGCGCCGGTCGTAGCAAAAGAACCAGTTCCAGTGCCGATTGAAATGGAGTTCGCACTGCTATTCATATTGAGCTGAAACTGCATGCCATACGTGACGTTGTTAGTCGGGTAACCGGTTTTGACGGAGCCGGAACCGAGCTTGTGAGCGCTGTCAAATTGAAAAAAAGTCGTCACTGTGTTCGGCCGGTCAAACAATTCGAAACCCGGATTACCCGTATTAAAATCGGTCCAATATCCCTGGTCATCCAGCGCGCTGGCAGGCGTGCCCGGGTTATTTAGCAGGCCCATTCCCAAAATGCGCCCAGTACCGGCGGGATACATTCCACCATTGGCGTTCATGGAAAAATCTATTTTCGCCGTGGCATTGGCATTGGTCAATTGCAGCGGCACAAAGTTTGCCGCGACGAAGACATATTCGGTGCTCGCCGGGACGGTGAGGCTCACGCTGCCGCCATAAGTGACATCGCCCCCGACTCCGGCGTTATTGGTCACCAGATTGCCGTTTTTGTCATAGGCGACCCATTGCAACTGGCCGATGGCGCCGGTGCACAGTCCAAAGAAAACCGCCGCGAATACGGCGGCGCGGCAAAGTAGAGAATTTTTCATAGTATGTTTTTAGGATGCTCGACTGACACACTGCGACCCTTGGGCGTAGTTATGGCTCGCAGAGACCTTTTTCATAGAAAAGTGCCGACATTATATCAAACGTCTTATCGCTTTTTCACCCTTCGATTTTGCAAACTAAATTGAAATTTGGGCACCTTGGCACCGACTTCCGGCTGCGCTGCGCCGCCCTTTTCACAGCTTCGCGGACCGGCGGAACGGCATTTTAACGCGTTCGTACAATCGCCGTCAAATCCCGGGTCTTAAACCGCACCATGTCCAATCCGCGCACTTCAATCCACAGGCCATTTGTATCGGGAAGCGAAGCCACGTCCTGCGTGGGCAGTACCAGAACGAATGGAGGCTGATTGGTCAGAAAATCTTTCGCAACCGACTCGTCTCCCAACACAACCGTATTGGTGACGACACTGCGGAACGTCCATACCAGGCTCGGCTCGACATAACCGAAGCAGCCAACTTTCGTGGCCGGCGTCACATAAGCTCGCGTGGCCTTCCACAGATTGAGCGTCAGAAAGGACTCTCGTGCGACGGTGAAAAGCCCGAGGGTCAGCACGAGAGCGAAGACCACCATCGCCGCGAACCGTTTCATAAACCAAACGGGCAACTCTGCGTCACTGGAGATTTGTCGCGCGAACCACAACGCAATCACCGGGAACGCGGGCGCGGTATAATGGGGCAATTTTGTCTTCACCAGAGAAAATACAACGAAAACAATCGCGGCAACTGTAAACAGATACCAGCCGGGGTCATCGCCTTTGCGCTCCCGCCACCAGCGACGAATTGCCCCCGGCACGCGGGTCGACCAGGGAAAAAAACTGATGAAAAATGTCAGAAAATAAAACGGAAACAGCACGATGAATCCCAGGAAGCCGGCTACGCCATGGCTGTTGTTCACGTCTACCGCTCGCCGGTAAACTTGTTCGTTCATACCGACCGCCCAAAACGCCCCGTGGGTTCGCTCCAGCGCCGGAATGCCCCACGCTGCGATGATCGCCCCGGTCACGACGAGGCCGGCAACGGTTTCCATGACAGGCAACCGAAAAGAATCTTTCCGAACCGAGCACCCAAGGATCATCGCCGCTAACGGCAAAAATGCCTCCGGCCCTTTAGCGAGAAATCCCAATGCAAGCGCGACGTAAAAAATCAGCCACCAAATGATTCGGGATAACTTTCGCTCCCGGACCAGCTTCGATGAATCGTCCGTTTCCGCCTGCTGTTCCGGCAGGGACGTGCCGCGTTGCGTCCCTGGCCGCGTCAACTCCCAACCGCTCCGGGCTGCCAGCGTGAAGAAAAAAATCAGCGCCAAATCCGCCGTTGCGATACGCCCGATAATGATGACGTGCAGGCCTGTGAGAAACATTGCGCCGGCCAGGAAACCGGTTTTGGCGCTGGAAACCCGGCGTCCCCAGCGCACCAGCAGGAGCGCCGTGGCGGTTGTGAACAGCGCCGAGGGAAGTCGCGCGGAAAAGTCATTGGCCCCCAGGACGCGGTAGCTGGCAATCTGACACCAATAGATCAGGGCCGGCTTATAGAGCCGCCACTCGCCATTAAACCAAGGCACGACGTAATCGCCGCGCTGGATCATTTCACGTGATGCCTCGCTGAATCGCGCTTCGTCACGGTCCGTGAGCGGAAGAATCCAGTTCCCGGCCAGCAACAACAACAGACCCAGGCAAATGATTGAACATTGCGGCCGGGAGGTAAGTTTCTTGAAAATAAATGCCATTTCGCCAATCCGGATATCGTGTGTGAAGGCTAACGACCGGAGATGGGATTTTCAAGCGCTGAGTCAGTGGCAACCCGCGTGCGGCCGCCGCAACGCGGCTTCCCTGCCAGAGTCAATTGACCGTTTCCACGACGGTATATTTCAACATCCGCTTCTTCATCCATCGCACAGCAAGCAAATCGTAAAACGAGGCAAAGACCCGGTTCCAAATGCCGTACTTGCTCTGGCCCGTCAGACGCGGATGGTTGCTCACCGGCACTTCGATAACGGTATAACCCTCCATCTTGAACAGTGTCGGCATAAACCGGTGCATACCTTCGAAAAGCTTCAGGTCCGCGACGCATTCGCGTTTGAAAGCGCGGAAACCGCAACCGGCGTCGGAAATATTTTCCCCGGAAAGCTTGTTCCGCACCCAGTTGGCGATTCTCGACGAAGCGATGCGGATAAAATTGTCGCCGCGTTTCCGCGATTCCACACGCGTGCCATTGGCACAGTCGTAATGCTTTAAGGCCGCCAATAGTTTGGGGACATCTTTCGGGTCGTTTTGCAGATCGGCGTCCAGCGTGATGATGTATCGCCCTCTGGCTATTTTCATGCCCGCCCACCCCGCCGCGCTTTTGCCGCGATTAACGGCAAACTTTTGCACGCGAAGCCGCTGGTCGCGAGCCGCGAGTTCCTTGAGGATCTCCCACGAACGGTCACTGCTGCAATCGTCGGTGATGACAATTTCATGCGAAATTTGCAGTGGTTCAACCGCCGACAGAATGGACTCGATGAGTTTGCGCAGATTGCCCTCCTCATTATAACAAGGAATGACGAGGCTGATTTCAGGGGCATCCGGAAAATCCATTTTCAAGCCGGTGAACTGGAATATACGATTTTGGCTCTGGCCCACGCTCAGTGCAGGCTGGCTTAAACATTTTCCTCCCCGCTCAAGCAATGCGCAAGCTTTATTCCGGCCGAATGGGTATTTTGCCCAAACACGCATGGCACGCGGGGAGCCGTCACCCCTGTTTCCAGGAAACACTAATTCATCCAACAATCCAGCAGGTGCAAACCGCCTTTTTAATTTTTCCTTTTCAATTTTTAGTTTGTAGAATCGGCCATGGGCTTTCTCAAAAGACCGCTCCCGGTTTCCCTCCTCTGGTTGCTGGCAGGCACGCTGGCAATTGGCATGGCCTGGACGCTCGACAGTCCTGTGGACAGGGCCCTGGACGTCACCCAAAATCCATCCCTCCATGAACTCGCCTGGTGGTGCTCCAAGCTCGCTGAGGGATGGGTCCCCGCGGTGGCGGGAATTTTCCTCGCCGTTTTGTTTGTCCTGGCTCATCGTCCCGCCATTGGCGCCAAAATCTTTTTTGTCGTGCTCACATGCGAAATCACGGGGCTGGCTGCACTCATTCTGCGCATTCTCGTTGGCCGCACTCGTCCGCTTGCCAATGTTCCGCAAGGAATTTACGGCGTCTGGTATCATGGCCATTGGATCATTGGCAAATACCAATTCAGCTCATTTCCCTCGGGCCATTCCGCCACTGCGGTGGGATTGGCGGCGGCGGCATGGATGGTTCACAACGGCTTGGGCGCCGTCGCGACTCTCTACGCCCTCCTGGTAATGTGGTCCCGCATCGCCCTCCAATGTCATCACTTGTCCGACGTCGTAGCCTCGACCGTCCTGTCAATTCCGCTCGCCATCCTGTGTAAAAATGTGCTGTTGCCGACGATTGAAACGCAATTTGCCAATTTCCGACATGATTCGTTGAAAGGTTAAAACATAAAAACGGATCACATCCCGACCGGCAGGCGAGGCCTTACCAACGATCCCACGTTTCAACGTTTCAACATTCAATTCAGCTCCGGCGATCGCGGCTGAAAGAATTTGAAATCAAGCCCTTCGCTGGTCGCGTTTCCGGCGTATACGGTAAAATTGAAATACTTTGATACCGCGTCGTAGTCTGGCAGCAGCGAAAAATCCATTAAATCACGGATGCCCTGGCCGGCGGATGGAAGCGGCATCGCCGCCAGTGGATTGAGCACTGCCGCGCTCAGGGCCGGATTATTCTTAAGCGCGGAAAATAACTGGCGGGCTGATTCGCGCTGATTTTGGTAACCAAACAACCCATTGCTCATGCCGCCCACGTGCTGCGCCGCCTCCATCAGGCCGGGCCGCCGGCTCAATGGTTTGGTTTTGCCGTCGTCACTGCGCAAGTAATTCTGGATCATCGAAAGGTCCGCCGTCACCGCCACGTAACCGCCGCTGGCGGTGCAATAAAGCGAACGCGGCGCGCCGCCCGCGGCTCCACTGCGGCTCGGCAACGCAATCGTGTAGATCTTTCTGCCCAAAAAGTTTTGCGTTTCAGCCGAGGCGCCCGATGACGCCACAGTTTTGATCGCCAGCGCGGCCTGGTCAGCGTTGTTGGCGGAAAAGAGGAACAACCACGGCGCGGAATTCATTTCCGCCAGGGATTTGCCGGTCGGCGCCATGCTATAACAAATCCAGTCGTCACCCAGATTTGAGATGAGATCTTTGCGAACGTCGAAATCCGGGTTTTGCTGTTGACCCGTGGCATTGGCCATGGCGATAAAATAATTAAGACCGCTCAACGCCGATGGCGATATCTCATTGAGCGTTTTTTGGAGTTCCGCCCACGATTTTTGGCCGTCCAGGCGCCAACGCCAGAATTTCGTAGCCGAGGCCGGCACGAACGGCGGCGGATTGGCATCCTTGGGCGAGGCAGTGACCATCTTTAACAACCCCTGCCGGGCGGATTCCGGCGCGTCCGCGTAAAATTCCACTTCCGCGCCATCACGCGATTCCCGATAAGTAAAGCTGACGCTTTTCAGGCCGCCTAAACCTGAAGCGGCCATGATTTCGTCAAACGAAATCGGGAGCGAACCGGTAGTTTGCGAGGTTTGAAATCGCGACAGTTCGTCGAGAAAAATTTTCGCGTTGAACCAGCCGTAATAAAGCGGCCGATTGTAAAACTGGGACAACTGGTCCCCGGCGAATTGCGCGTTTTGGGTCAATGCCGGATTAGCCCCGCCGTGCAGATGCGCCGCGATGCCGGCTACGACCTTATCCGAGGTCCCCACAATCAGTAACGATTCGTACTGGCCGACATAAATGGACGGCGGAGAAGCGCTCGCTCCGCCCGTCGGAAAAATGGATAAAAATGGCATCGGCGCATTACTGGACAGCTGGAGCACGGAAAATTTAACGTCCTCAAGCGTTACCGTTCGCAACCCTTTTCCAGAATCCAACCACCCCTGTTTCAACGCGGCCAGGTTTTTCGCCAGCAAATCGGCTTTGTCCCCGGCATCGAGCAACAACAGCATCGCGGGCGCTGACTTCGCCGTTTTGCCCCATCCGTTTTGCGTAATGGCAAAAGTGACTTGTCCCTGCAACAGGGGCAGATAATCCGCAATGCGGATGCCCAGGTTATGCTCTAGCGGCCCGACGAACTTTTCGTCCCACTTGGCGGTAAAATCCTGCCGAAACGGTTTCATGGCCGGGTCGTTCCACAACATCCATTGCGGCGATTGTTTCGCGGCCGCTCGCAGCGCGGAGCAATCCGGCACCGTAAACACGAGCAACGTGTCCGCGGGCAAAAGCGATTCGGCGGGCGGAATCGCGGCGGAAACAAAAGACGCTGCCAACAAAAAAATGGCCGTAGCGGCCATGGAAATTTTCAGTTTCATGTAAAATTAAAAAGCGCTAACAAATCCTGTTTATCTGAGGGGCTTTTATTGCCAGCCGCACCGTAGTCAGACGAAGTCCGAAACCCACGCCCATCCGCTCCGTCCCTTCCGTCCAGTTTGTCAGGTCCCTCCGCCTCGCTTCAACACTTTGAATAATTCAACGTTTTAACGTTATAATACCCTTTGCCACTGTGGCCGTTGGCGGGGCCAGGTAGCGATACGGATTATTCGGGTTATCGGTCGAATATGCAAACGCATCGCGATGATCGAGAAAATTCTTCACCAGTTCCACCGGGATGGCAAAGCCCAGGCCTTCGCCGAACATGATTTTCATGTTCGTCACCCCGACTACTTCGCCGGCCAGGTTAAACAACGGCCCACCGCTGTTGCCCGGATTAATCTGGGTGGTCGTCTGCAAATAAAGCTCACCTTCCAGCTCACGCGTCTTGGTGCTCACGATTCCCTCAGTGACCGTCCGCTCCAATCCCATGGGACTGCCCACGGCAAATACCGGGTCGCCTACGTTCAGGACATCGGAACTGCCCAGGGTCAGATATTTAAATTTCGGCGCGTTTTTATCTTCGATATGGAGCAAAGCCAAATCATGGAATTTATTAATCGCCACAATCCGGACCTGCTTGTAAGTGTCCCTATCAAGCTGGCCATTGCTGTCCTGGCTGTAAACCTCCACGGAAATCTCCGTCTCGCCCTCAATCACGTGAAAATTGGTGATCAGGTAGCCGTCCGAATTAACGAAAAACCCAGAACCTAAACCCTCGGGCGTGCGCACCTGCACAACCGCCTGGCCCAATTGCTTTACGAGATCCTGAACATCGCGCGACGGCAATGCCGCGGCTCCTGCGGTGTAGAATTGGGGCGCAACATCCAACAACGGACCCGAAGCGGTTCCGGACGCAATCGCGGCATCGGACTTTTTAATTCCTGCAATCGCGCTGCGCGGCACCACGAGGACCGTATAACCCACGTCCACCACGACGGAATCGTTCTTTTCCGCGAGAATTTTCCCGGTAACCGCCGCTGAGTCCTTAAGCTGAACCGTATCAGCAAAGGCAAAATTCGCCGCGCAAAGTATTAGCGGCCATGTGAAATGCTTCTTAAACGACATTTGATAATAATAATTTACCCTGCTCTGTTTGACAAGCAGGTTTGAAAACCATTCAAATTCTGCGGGTTGAAACGTTGAAGCGTCTAAGAGCTGAATCGTGGGAGAATTTGCGCGAAGGCCGAGCTGCCGGTCGGCCTTGTTTTAACATGAGAATTCAGGCTACCAGGTTTACGCGGCATTGGTTTTGCGCATGGGCCAGGATTAATTTCAGGCTGTCGCCTTGTTTCCGCCCCATAAGCTGTTTTCCCAACGGTGATTCCGGGGTAATCACCAGCACGGTCCGCCGGTCATGAATTACTTCCGTACCTCCCGCACGCGGCCCGACGAAATAGGCGGCCTTCTCTCCGTCAGTTTCCAACTCCACGAAGGCTCCCACGTCCACCGGCTCAGCGTCGCCGAAACGGCGCGGGGCCAGTTTTTCAAACGCTGCAATGGCACCCTGGATTTCCGCCGCCTGGCGGGATTGTCCCCGGGCCAGGTAAGAAGCTTCGAGGCCGCGGGTGTCGTACTTATTCTCAGCCTTGCTCTGCTCATGGGTGGCTTCCGTGCGCGAAGCCGCAGCCGCCCGAAAATAAACCTGCAATTCCTCCGCCAGTTGGGCAACGATTTTTTTGATGAGCGCGCGCTTGTTCATGATGTCACTGCGTGGCTTAAATTAATAAGAGCAGCGCGCTCATGCCAAACTAAAAGTCTGGCGTCGGATGTCTAACGCCATTCGTGTCTTTGCCTCTTTAGCGGCTCCTGCATCCGCTGCCACTAAAAACCCCTAATCCAAATCCAGGTATCTCAGTTACACTTTCCGATCGTTCCTGTGGAATTCGGACTGCCCCAGCCTTTACATTTTCGCCCAATAGGGCAAAAATCCGTTAGCCACCGGGCACGCGCCAATCCTGGCGGGTCGTCCGATGGTCTTAAAATCTATGGACAATCGAATTAGCAAACGGGATTTTTTAACGACCATGACCCTCGCCGCCGGAGCGATCTGCGCGTGGGAACCACTGGCAACCTTTGGCAAAGACAACGACGCCGCCAGGCCCACATTGCGGAGATTAATGCTTAACGGCAACTGGCAGGTTTCGCAGGCGGACAAGGATGACTGGTTTCCAGCAACCGTTCCCGGCAACATTTTTACTGATTTGATGGCAGCCGGAAAAATTCCCGATCCGTTTTATCGCGACAACGAGGGTTCCCTCCAATGGGTTGGCAAAAGCAATTGGGTCTATAAGCGAACGTTTGACGTGCCGGACGCAGCTTTGAAAAACGACCGCGTCCTGTTGCGATGCGAAGGGCTCGACACGCTGGCGGCCGTCAAAATCAACGGCCAGAAAATCGGCGGCGCGAACAATATGTTTCGCACCTGGGAATTTGATATAAAGAGCATTCTGTCGAGCGGCAGCAATGAAATTGAAATCGCTTTCGAATCTCCTTATCCAACTATGGACAAGGGTGAAAGCCAGCGCGCGCTCTACGAATGGATCGGTTCGCACGAACCCAAAGGCCGCGCGTACGTGCGCAAAGAGCCGTGCAGTTTCGGATGGGATTGGGGTCCATGCCTCCCGGGCTGCGGCATTTGGAAAAATGTCAGCCTTGAAACCTTCAACCAGGGCCGCATCGCGGACGTTCTCATTTTACAAAATCATTCCCCAAAAACAGTCACGCTCGATGTCGAAGTAAACGCGGAAATCGTGGGAGACAGCGGACGTCCGTTCCGGGCGACGTTGTCGGTCTTTGACACCGCACATCCCAATAAGAAAATCGCTTCCACTCAGATTTCAATTGCGAATGGCACGGGCCGCGGTCAATTGCTGGTAAAACATCCACGTCTCTGGTGGCCAAACGGCATGGGCGAACAACCTCTTTACAATGTCCGTGTCGAACTTGCGGACCCGAGCGGCAATCCCGTTGACAATCTCACCAAACGCATCGGCTTGCGTGAATTAAAGGCGGTTTTGCCGCAAGGCGACAGCCCGCTTCATTTTGAGGTCAATGGCGTTCCCTATTTTGCCCGGGGCGCAAATTGGATTCCCTGTGATTCTTTTTCGAACCGCGTCGGACCGGAAATCCTGCGCCGTTACGTCCGGGATGCCGTCGCGGTGAACATGAATAGCATGCGCTTTTGGGGCGGCGGTTATTACGAAGACGACGCCCTGTTCGACGCCTGCGACGAGGCCGGCATCTGCATCTGGCTTGATTTCAAATTTGCCTGCTCAGCACAACCCGCATTTGACGACGCATTCATGGACAATGTCCGCGTCGAAGCGCGCGAAAATGTGCGAAGGTTGCGGCATCACCCGAGTATCGCCCTCTGGTGCGGCAATAATGAAATCAGCCTGATGACCGGAAAAGATTGGTCGGACCACAGCATGGGCCGCCCGGATTACGACAAGCTCTTCAAGGATTTGATCGCGCAACAGGTCGCGGAATTGGCGCCGCAGGCCACGTACGTCTCAGGCAGTCCCGAATGCGGCGATTCCCATTACTGGGAAGTTTGGCATGGGCCCAAAATGTTCGACGCCTACCGCTCGCTCACCGGCTTCATGAGCGAGTTCGGATATCAATCGTTTCCTGAACCAAAAACGGTCCGCGTCTTTACCGCTCCAGAAGACCGGGCGTCCGTTTTGACCCCGGTCATGATCTGGCATCAGCGCTCCGGCACCGGAAAGGTGGATGGCAACACCCAGATGCTCGAGATGATGGCGCACTATTTTAATCAGCCGAAAGATTTCGACATGACGCTCTGGCTTAGCCAGATATTGCAGGGCTACGGCATCAAAATCGGCGCTGAATATTGGAGGCAAACCATGCCCAAGTCCATGGGCTGCGTTTTCTGGCAATACAACGACATCTGGCCGGGAATGAGTTGGTCATCGGTGGATTATTTTGGCCGGTGGAAGGCGCTGCACTACATGGCCAGGAAATTTTATTCGCCGATTCTCGTCTCCGGATTGGAACATCCGTCCGAAGGCACGGCCGATATTTTCGTCACGAACGACTATCTCGAATCGCATCACGGCAAGCTCGAATGGAAAGCGACGGACCTCAACGGCGCGATATTAAATCACGGCGCGTTCAAGGTCGAATTGCCCTCCCGCAAAAGCATAAAAGTGGAGACGTTGGATCTCAGCAAACAGATCGCGCAAAACGGCGCAAACGGCGTTTTGTTGTGGCTGGACCTGCACCTAAATGGAAAGAGTGTTTCAGAGAATTTGATTCTCTTTGCCCTGCCAAAAGAAATCACGCTGGCGGATCCAAAACTGGCGACGAATGTAAATAAAACGCCGGATGGATATTTGGTGACCGTCAGGGCCGAGGAACCTGCGCTCTGGACCTGGCTCGAACTCGAGAACGCGGATGCGACTTACAGCGACAACTTTTTCCACTGTCTCCCCGGCGAGTGCACGATTTTGGTTCAACCAAAAACGGATCTCGATCAGGACGAATTCGTCAAACAACTGCGCGTCCGAAGTTTGTTCGATGTCTGCGTACCCGCGTAAGGTCAACTATACGCACATTTCCGAACGCGCGGATGGCATAACATTTGCCGATTGGTATTGGGATGGGGACAGCTTGTCCCCGTAAAAGATTGTAACTGATGGGGACGAGCCGTCCCCACCCCTTTCTATTGCGAATGCCCAAGCAACAGGTTCACCATGTCATGGAATGACCTTCCACCAACCATTGCCGTTCCTAAACCGATAATCACAGTGGAAAGTACAAGCGTGGCCACGCCGGCGGTGATCAACCGATGCGCTTTTCCTCCGGAGCCTTTCCATTCATGGAATATCCAGCCCCACATTGTGGCAAAAATGATGATGCTCGACATGTGCAACGTCCAGGAGGCGAAGTCGTAGGGCTTCATTTTCGTCGCTCCCATCGTGTAAAAGAAAAACTGGAAATACCATGTCGAGCCGGCCACAGCACAACACATGAAATTTGTCAGCCAGGGAATTTTCAAGTCACCGGGTCCAGAGCCCACTGGGGCAGTCCCTGCGGGGGCGTGTTCACTGCCAGTTCCGCCGTGATGGGCATGCTCCGGTTTCACATGCGACGCGAAGTATTGATAACCAGTGCCATTTTTTATGTTCAACAACATGCACCAGATAAAATTCGTCGTGAATCCACCCAGCAACAAAACCGGCAGCGTGGGCAATCCGGTCCAAAGCTCTTTGGTCCCAGCCGCCAATGAGGCCGCGTTGATGCTCTTGCCTGCTTGCAGGCCGTAGGCGAAACAAGCGCTGAGGATCCCGCAAAAAATGGCCACGAAAATGCCCTTTTGGAAATTGAATTCTTTAATGGCCTTCTGTTTCTGTTCTGCGGACATTTGAGATTCTTTGGTATAACCGGCCAACGCGGCAATGGCGATGCCTGCCAAACAGATAGCCACACCGAACAGAACAACCAGCCCGGAAGTGTGTTCCACCAGGTCAACAATGCTTGTGCTGCCCGCGAAGACAAAAAAATTCGGAAACATCGCTTTGATAATGGGCGGCACCATCGCGCCAAAAGCCGCGCAGAATCCGAGCGCCACGCCCGTGCCCAGGGACAATCCCAGATAGCGCATCGTCAGTCCGTAGGTCAGACCGCCGAGGCCCCACAACACGCCGAAAAAATACGTCCACGCAAGCGTTTCAAAGGATTGTTGCCTGATAACACCAAACAAATCATTCGTCATGAAATAGGCAAAGGCCCAGGGGCAAATAATCCACGAAAAAATACCGCCAGTTAGCCAGTAAGTCTCCCAGGACCATTTCTTAACTCCTTTATAGGGAACATAAAAACTGCCCGACGCCAGACCGCCAAGCCAATGGTAAAAAACACCGACGAAGGGATTTGATTGCATGATTTCGTTTGGAAATTTTGACAACTATTGTCGAACACCCCCGCGAACGCAATCACCATTTGTGGTTAGGCGAATGTGGACGTTGAAACGTTAAATTGTTGAAACGTTGAAACGTCTGGCTTCGGTTCGGTTCGACGCGACACGTCGAAACTGGCGACGAGACGCCTGCCCCACAAGTAACTCTGATTCAACATTTCAACGTTTTATTGCCTTGGACGCTTTGTTCGCTCAATCTGACGCCATAATGAAGAAAACGTTTGCCCTCATCGCCTGCGCCGCCGGCTTGTGCGGATGCGCCAGCACCGGCCCAATACCGCATTTGTCCGACGAACGTGCCCAGAAGCTGGTTACCGCGGTGGACCAAATGGCAATGGTTGGCGGCATTGTTCCGGATGCCGTTGAGAGCCTGAACCCGGTCCAGGTTTACACTGACCACGGGAACATTGTTATCGCCTTGCAGAGAGACGCCCAGGGCGAACAGGGATTTTACGTCGTTCCCACCACCAGTTCCTTCGACCCCCGCTACCGTCCCCGGCCCGATTGGACGTTCACTTTGGTGAACCCGTCGGATTCCTATTTGGACAATTTGTTCAAGTATACGAGAAAATAGCCGGCTTCACCGCGTTGAAGCGGTGAAGCGGTGTGCTTTCGCGTTGCCCACGATAGCTCGCAGCACCCATGGTCCCCGGAAACCGCATGGCCCCGCGCAAATCGCAAATTGTAAATCGTAAATGGGACCCCTTTTTCCTTTTTAATTTTTCCTTTTTAATTTTTAATTTAGCCCGTGAGCATCCTTGAAGAATTGAAATGGCGCGGCCTGATTGCCGATTGCACGGACACAGACGAGTTGACCAAAAAAGCTTCCGCGCCCGTCACACTGTATTGCGGCTTTGACCCCACCGCGGACAGCCTGCACGTGGGCAGCCTCGTTCCCCTGCTCGCTTTACGCCGTTTTCAATTGCTCGGGCATCATCCAATTGCCGTGGCGGGCGGGGCGACCGGCTCGATTGGTGATCCCAGCGGCAAAACGCAGGAGCGACAGTTGCTGACCAGGGAAGTTTTGCTCGCAAATATCGCGCGCGTAAAAGTCCAGCTGGCAAAATTGCTGGATTTTGAGACCAAACAGAATCCCGCCCGCCTAATGGACAACGCGACCTGGACGGAAAACATTTCGTTCCTGGATTTTTTGCGCGACGTGGGCAAGCATTTTTCCGTCAATCAAATGGCCGCCAAGGAAAGTGTGCGCGCCCGCATGGAAGATCGTGAGGCCGGCATCAGCTTCACCGAATTCAGCTACATGCTTCTCCAGGCCTTCGACTTTTTTGTCCTGGCACGGGACGTGAATTGCGAATTGCAAATCGGCGGCAGCGATCAATGGGGCAATATTACGGCCGGCATTGATTTCTGCCGCAAAAAACTGGCCAAACCCGTCTACGGACTGACCTTGCCGCTGATCTTGAACTCCGACGGCACTAAATTCGGGAAGACAGAAGCCGGCGCCGTCTGGCTCGACCCGAACAAAACCAATGAAAAGGATTTCTTCCAGTTCTGGATCCGCACGGATGACAGGGACGTGGAACGTTACCTGAAGTTTTTCACATTTCTCACCGAACCTGAAATTGCGGGAATCGTTGAGAAACATTCAAAGGCTCCGGAACAACGCGTCGCTCAGCGTGAATTGGCAAAAGCCGTCACCACGCTGGTCCACGGTCCGGACGCGGCCCGTCGCGAGGCCGACGCGATCGACGCCTACACCGGAAAGATTTCCGGGCTCGAATTGCTAAACCATTTCCCGACAAAAGAATTTCCAAAGGCGAACTTGACCGGCGATGGCGCCAGCCTGGTGGAACTTCTGGTCCACGCAGGCCTGGCCGGCTCAAAATCGCAGGCGCGCCAGCTGATTTCCGGCGGCGGCATCGAAGTCAACGGCGAACGTGTCAGCGATTTAAATCGCAAAATTACCGCGGCCGATATTCGCTTCGAAAAATTCGTGCAACTCCAAAAAGGAAAAAAGACCCACGTCCTGATTGTTCCCGTTTAACTCTCCATGCTAACTCCTGTTAAAAATAAAATCGTCCGCGATTCCGATGGCGTTTTCGCCATCGTTGCCTCGCGCTACAATGCCCGTTATGTGGATTCGATGCTGCGGGCGGCGAAGACCACCCTCTCCAAAGCCAAAGCGCGCGTCCAGGTCATTCGCGTGCCGGGAGCGTATGAAATTCCCGTTGTCGCCGCCAAACTCGCCGGCAATTCGATGGAAATGGGCGACCTGGCCGGAATCATTTGCCTGGGAGTCATCTTGCACGGAGAAACCGTCCACGCAGCGCACATCGGCGAGGCCGTGAGTAACGCGCTAATGAAAATTCAGTTGGATTTTGGCGTACCCGTCATTCATGAAGTGCTGCTTTTGGAGAATGAAGCGCAGGCCAAAAAACGCTGCCTAGACCCAAAGCACAATCGCGGAACCGAAGCCGCCCAAACCGCTCTCGAAATGGCGGAAGTGATGGCCGGGATATCGCCGCACGGAGACTAGTAAGATCCCTATCCATATAAACTTAATGGCCACGCGAAGCAAAGCGGGGGGCATGTTGCGTATTGCAGGTGCGTCAAGAATTTGACGACAAGCCATTTTAGTTTTTCATTTTTTATTTCTCGTTCCCGGTTGCTTGTGAAAAATTTCACAAATTGCTTGACCGCTATTTCGCCGATGATAAATTTTTTGACAGTGAAAGTTTTTTCGTTCGCTTTTTTGATTGGGGTTTTGGCTGCCACATCCAGTTTACACGCGGCGGACATTACCGGGACCATCACGCTCGACGGCACACCGCCCGCGGAAGTGCCGATCACGCCTCTGATGAATGATCCCACGTGCGGGCCGCTCCACAAAGAAACGCCGACGACCCATTTTTATGTGGTCGGCCCAAACGGAGAGTTTGGCGACGTGATCGTCTCGCTGAAAGATGCCGGCGGCAATCCGATTACCGGTAAATCCACCGGTGCGAGTGCCCCAATCGCCGTGCTTGACCAAAAAGGCTGCCTTTACGGCCCGCAAATTCTGGCCATTCAAACGGGCCAAAAACTCGTTGTAAAAAACTCCGACCCCTGTGTCCACAACGTGCATACAACTTCTAAAGCCGGCAACGCCGAGCACAACGACGCGCAAATGCCCAACGGCGCGGATCTGACCTATACATTTGACAAGCCGGAGATGTTCATGAAATTTCAATGTGACGTTCATCCATGGATGTTCGCGTGGGTGAGCCTGTTTGACAGCCCGTACTTTTCGGTTAGCGGCACCGATGGCAAATTCGTCATCAAGGACGTTCCGCCCGGGAAATATACAATTGTCGCCGACCACCGCAAATTGGGCGAACAAACGCAGATCCTCGAAGTCGCCGATAAAGATGTGACCGTAAATTTTACGTTTCACGTAAAATAAACAAGGGGAG
>DASXFM010000290.1:0-5636 GCA_036489615.1 Verrucomicrobiia bacterium
TGCGACGGGCTACGGCACCGGACCCTGGGGTTATTACTGGGTTAACAACTCCACGGTCCTCACATCGGGGACAACCAACAACACGGCGCCAAACGTCGCCAACCTCAGCATTGCCAGCAGCAGCCTGAATGCCTCCAGCCCATTGCAATTGGTCTTAACCAATGCCCTGGGCACGAACATTCTCACCTTCCCGCTGGCATCCGGGTTTCCCACTACGAGCGCCCCCATTAGTATTACAATGACCAACGGCATCGTCTATCTGTCCTGGCCGTCCAGCTATAAAGGGGCCCAATTGCAGGCGCAGACCAATAGCGTCGGCGTGGGAATCAGCACTAACTGGGTCAACTTCAACCCCAATGGGGCTTCCACCGCCACTAACATGGTGTCCTTCCCGCTCAACCAGAACAATGGAACGGTCTTTTACCGGTGGATCCATTAGCATCAGCTCAACCATTGAACGTTGAGAAATCGAAAGCGCCAAAGTTGTGAAGAAGACATTAAATAGAAAAATGTTTCAAAAACTCTCGAAAATCGGGGGCGCCGCCATGCGGCGTCCCCGCCTTCAAACACCGGTCATTGCTAAAAAAGGTCCGGGTGCATTTACCCTCATCGAGTTGCTGGTGGTCATTGCCATCATTGCCATTCTCGCGTCGATTCTCCTTCCGGTCCTGAATGCCGCCATGATCAGGGCCAAAGAAATCAATTGCCGGAATAATCTCAAGCAAATGGGCACAGCGGAAATTCTCTATCTGAGCGACAACTACGGGAACATGTTTGTGTACCAGAGCGTCACCTGGATAACTACGCTCGAGCCTGTGTACAATTCAATAAGCAATGTGGTGATATGTCCCATGACCGATATTCAACATCCGGCGCCGGGTACTGACAACGCGGGCACCTATAATACGGCCTGGTTTAAAACAATCAATTATACCGGTCCCGGCGGCTCCATGTATAACGGCAGCTACGCCATTAATGGCTACCTTTATGCCGTCACCCCCACCGGCCCAAATTATGGTGATAAATTGCCGTTCACGAGGGATACTAACGTAAAACTCCCCACTCAAACCCCGGTATTTAGCGATTCACCGTGGTGTGATGCCTGGCCTCAAACGAATGATCCGTGCCCAAATCCCGTGAACTTGCAAGCCCCGCTTCCGACTACGGTCGGCGCGGTGGATAGCACTTACGGTGAACAAGGGCAGGTAGGCATGGATAGATTTCTTATTGCGAGGCATGGTCCTCGTCGGGTAAAGCTGCCTCCAGTCAATGCCCCGCTACCCCCAACGAATCCTATCGGATCTCTGCCGGGCGGAATTAACATGGTATTCATGGACGGACACGTTGAAGATGTCCCGCTGAGTAGTCTGTGGAACTTAACCTGGCACCCTGGTTGGCAGGTCAGCACCTCAGGAGGACCCAAGCTCTAAGCGTATTGGATCTTTTCTCCTTTTGGATTTGCCAGCCGATGGCGACGGTGAAGCTGGCGCTTTGCCTGTCAACACATTTCCAAAAAATGATGTATTAAATCATCTTTGGAGTTTGGACTGGAACGCCACCTGGTCATTTCCGGCAAAACCTTAGTCATAGCGGCCACCGAAGTTCGTTGAATCAATTGCGTTGTTGCATTAAAGACGCGCAGAACTGTACTGGCGTTCGTGGCTTCGGGCAATGAGCCGTGAAATAAGCGACCGCATTCCCATTCGAATGAGTCGGCCTTTTCGTGAACCGTCACGCCGGTTGGGCGACTGGGATTGCGAACAAGGCCGTGCGATTCCTCCGCAAAATAGTCAGAGCCCCGAAAGCTTTCGGGGCTCTCGATGCGCGTCCAAAAGTTGGAGGTCGTGGCTCACCATGAACCCGTTTTCGGAGCGAGGCTGTGTGTGCGCAGAGCACACTAACCGCAGCGCTGCCGATGGATAAGGATTGGGTAATTTAATTTCGGGAGTCGGTTGTGATGTCTGGCTGCTGCGGCTGGTCTCCGACCCAGCCGCGCTTCGTGTGCCAATCGGTTCAGGGATCCACTGCGCGAAGTTTTCCCGGGAGAATTCTCACCGCTGGGACGCCTGCCCTGCGCCTTCGTTTCCTTTTTTCTGGGTATAGGCGGGGAAACGGGAAACGAAGCCAAAATCCCGGCTGATTGGGCCGTTTTTATTGGCAATTTTAAAGGTTTTTTGGTTTCGTGGGCAGGGATTAAAATTACGGAAATATCTATAATTATTTGATGTCATTTTGGAAGGTATTAAAGAACTCCCTATTCTCACTCTTCCTGTGACCCGAAGAAGCTTCAAAAGTCCGTCACGGAACAGCGCTCTTCGCAAGTGGCGCTGCCACCGCCGTCAAGGAACCCTTTGCAAAAGGTTCGCTTTCTTCGCCAACTGCCCGAGATCATCCTGATAAAAGTATAGCTGGCGCCCGCCGGGTCCCTGGGCAGTGCTCCATGAATGAATAAACATCATCGTTTTTGGGGCCTTGACCCAATGCGCCGAACCGTCAATAAATGCCTCGTTCCCGCCGGCAGGTATAGAGCCGCTGGCGTCCTTATGCGCCGGCAACTCGGCCCATCCGGAGCCATCGTTGGGCCAGCTAAAGTTTACGCCATCAGGCGAGGCCACTACGTCGGCAACGAGCATCCAACCTGCTCTTGAGGTGGTTGTCTTTACTGGACTGCACGAGGGCCCGGTGTAGATGTTGTTCTGCCAATTGGTGATCCCGCCGTAATACTGATAGGCCGTGAGGAACTGATAGTACGGCGCGCCGGCAAATTTGGGAAAGCCCGGACGGTCAGGACAATCCCACACGCTCGCGGCTCCATTCGTGTTATTAACCGGAATCCCAAGGTCGCTCCAAACGCTGCTCATGCCGTTGCTATTGATCTGAATGGGAAGCAGACCCCCGCTGGCGATCGGTACGTAGTCCGCATTGTCGTTGGCATAAACCAAGGATGCCTGGCCAATCTGTTTTAAGTTGTTGAGGCAACTAATGCGCTTTCCCCGTTCCTGCGCCGATGATAAAACGGGAAGCAATATCGCCGCCAAAATGGCAATGATGGCAATGACCACCAGCAATTCAATGAGCGTGAAGGCGCGATTCGGCACCCTTACGCCCGGAGTCGATCCACCAGAAACGATGCTGTCTCTCCCTGGCATATCATCCAAAGCACGGTGTTTGGTAGCGGATGACGTCATCGGGCTTGATGTTCCCTGCGAAGACGTTGGTGAAAATACATGCGCGGTCATATGGATTTGCGAATATAAATTAAATCAGAAACCGTTTGCCAGCTATCGCCCTTTTAGGCGAGAACGGCCGAATTTATTGAGCCTGAATAGTTTTACTTCAACGGCCGGATTGAATCGTCACATTGAAACGCTTCGTGACCACACCGCCACGCCCGTTGATCAAGCAGTCATACACCCCATTAGACCATGATAGTTTGATGATTGCTCAAAAGTCGGCAACATCGTCGATATCGTTTGTCATCAACAGTTTAGCAATCAACAATCTGGCAACCCAAAAGCAAAAGCCTGAAGGCGCCCCAGGGCGCCTTCAGCGACTGATGCAAATGTTGAACCAGAAACGAACTGGTCCCCCGCCCTCTCAGGTTGTCGTCATGGATTGTAAGTGAGACGGTAAAAGACCGTGCCATTGGCCGGGTTAATCGGGACTACGACTTGATTCGTGGTCGCTGAGCCGGCCACGTTGACCCAGTTGGTGCTGAGGCCGGTGGACACCGTGTTGGTCTGCGCCTGCAATTGCCAGCCCGTATGATCAACCGGCCACGTCAGGTAGAGGTTGTTGTTCGCCACCGTCGTTACAATATTTGTCGGGGTCGGATTGACTGGTGATACCAGCGTCACAACGGTGATGTTGGTGCCATATGCATTGGTCAGGGTCAATTCCAACTGGCCACTGCTCAGGCTGCTGCTCGGGACGCTTAGATTGGCGCCGAGGGGCGCCATGTTGTTCGTTGTACCCGATGCCAGAACAGAATTGTTGAACGTCCAGTTATAGCCAAACGGTCCACTGCCAAAAGCCGTCGCCGGGATCGAGATGGTCGCATTGGTCAACGAAACACTGCCCGGCAGCGCGGCCAGGAGATACGGCGGCACGCCGCCAGGCGCCACTGCAGACACCGAGAAGGAATCCCATTGGACAGCACTCGGGTTATTCAAGGTGGTCTGAGTAATTCCAACGGCGCCGATTGGTGGATTCACACTATAGGTGTAGTTGGCGCCCGCTTGAGTGCCGTCAATGTAGCCGGCCATAGACCATTGCGCATTCGTGGTGTCCAGCACCACCTGAATCGTATGTGTTCCCGTACCGGCGGTGAAGAAAGTTGAACTGGTCAATTGATTCGCTCCGCCCGCCCCCCCGAAATCCTGCACGTTTCCAGTGTACTGCGTGAGAATCCAATCATACCCATTTGGACCTTCCTGTGGCGGGGTGGTCCCGCCGTCCGAGAACCGCCCGTATCCGACAGCGGCATTCGTCACGACTCTCTGCGCAAAACCTGCGCCAATCCAATCACCGCTGGGGTTCGCGGCGTTAAACGTCACCTGAGCTGTCACCGTGTAGATGTAGCCCGGGTGCGGTGTAAATGGTAATTCCCAACTATCTTGCGAGAAACTGTTATCCACACCGCTGGCCGGCAGGTTGCCATTGTCATTGGTTCCCAGCGCATCGGTCCAGGTGGTGTTGGTGCCGCCGAGCAAGCTATTGGCCGCTGTCAACGGCATACCGGCAATGGACCAGCTCCCTCCATTGAAAAGGTTCGAGTAAAGTATCCCATCGGTATAATCCAGCGTTACCGGGGGCGGCGGGGTAAACAACGTCACAAACCAATTGGTGGAACCCAGGGAATTCGTGACGACCAGCTCCAATTCATCGCCACTCAAGCTGGCGGGAGCATTCGGGACTGTCAAAGATGCGTTCAACTCTCGCAAAACGTTGGTCGTGCCTGAAGCTATCACACCGCCAACGGTCACGTTTGTCCAGTAATAACCCATGGGCGGCGCACCGAAAGCTATCGCCGGAATCGTGAAAGTCTTGCCGGTCAGATACGCAAAATAGGTGGGCGGCAGCGGCGCAACCAACGAGGCGGAAACCGGAACACCATAGATACCGGCCACCTGCTCGGCATTCAGCGCATACTTATACGCCATGACATCGTCGATATTACCAAAGAACTGAACATTGTAGATACCGCCGCCAGTGGTGCCAGAGCCAATCGCCATCGGCGCGGACGCCTCGTACACACCGGAATTCGTTGGAATCCATGCCGTTGCCGCCAGGCGCCCGTCAATGTATAGCGACAGGTTGCTATTGACCTCATCACAAACGCCAATCACGTCATGCCAGTTGCCGTCGTCTGCGAAAACCGTCGAGTCGGCCTTATAAACCGTCCCGCTCGCGCTGCGAACGTAGAACCAATACGTCCGTTCTGTCGTGTTGGTATCCGCGCCCAGGCCAAACGCATCGCTGGTCCCATACGTGCCCTGGCTAAGAACCGGCGCGCCGACGTCAGCGGCTTCGCCGTTGGCCCATGCGCCTACCGAAAATTCACTGTTTGCGCCCGTGGGCTTCGCAAAATCCAGTCCCTCTATCAAACCGGCATAGCTATTATAGTTTCCGCCGTT
>DASXFM010000295.1:0-10254 GCA_036489615.1 Verrucomicrobiia bacterium
GACGGCGCTTTCAACGCTGCAGTTGGTTTTTAATTTTATCCCGGCGCGGCGGCCGGCCTGCAGCAGGCAATCGATGATGGTTTGCGAAGAGTCAGTCGTGGGAAACATCCGGCCGTCGCTTTCGATTTTCAATTTTACGCCCCGGCTCTCAAACCAGGCCACGGTGTCACGCGCCTGAAATTTTCCGAAGGCGGAAATGAGCGCCCGTTCGCCGCGCGGGTAACGTTTGGAAAATTCGCGCGAATCGAATTCGGCATGAGTGACATTGCAGCGTCCGCCGCCCGAAATTTTGACCTTGGAAAGAAAGTGCGCCGTTTTTTCGAGGATAAAGATCTCCGCGGCCGGTGACGCTTCGGCGCAAGCCAGCGCGGCAAAAAATCCCGCCGCGCCGCCGCCGGCGATCACGATGCGCTTTGAATCCATTGCCGTAAAATTATCAGGAAGGGTGCGGGATAGCAGGGCTTTTGTGAATGGTTGCTTGCGCCCGCAAATTCGTTTTGAGAAAGTAGAGGGGTGGATTTTGCCGCCGGTGTGGCGAAATGGCAGACGCACAGGACTTAAAATCCTGGGACCTTAAAAAGTCGTGCCGGTTCGAGTCCGGCCACCGGCACCAAAGCTTAAAAAGCCAGTAAAGACAAATGATTTACTGGCTTTTTGTTTCTGCAAACCCGTTGGCATAACCTTATTGCCTAACTGTCGAAGGCGAAAGTGAACCGAAGCTCTGAATAATTTAACTAATAATTAGTATTTAATTAGAAAATGTGTTAAGTTCTCAGGTGAGGAGGTTTTGGAGATGCGAGTCCGAGTTTTTGAATTGTTTACAAGGACGGTAATAAATCTGCCGACGGAGGCCATTTTAAAGGTGGTGGACCTCGAATGCAAAATGCTGAACGATGATTATGTCCATCATCGGATTGATTTGCCGGAAGATGCCTTTTCCATATTTTCTTTCCGGCAATTTCTCAGTTTGGCGAAGTATGGCGAAACCATGCGTTGTCTGAGACCTTTGCCGCCAGACCATGTTGAATTTTATAAAACCATCATCGTCCGATTAATCCAGGCGAACCTGTTGCCGGCGTCAGCCATAGATATGTTCGACCGCACTTTTCATCATTTCAATAATTAGGAACCTTTCCCCATGCGGCAGGTTAGTCATTGACGGCGAAACCTTTGCGGCGTCTGAAGAAAAACTTCCGCTTGGATTAAAGCATCCTCGTCGCGATGGCCACGCGGGTTTCCACGCCGAGTTTTTCAAAGATATGTTCGACGTGCTTCTGCACCGTGCGAGGACTGATGCCCAGGATGGATGCGATTTCCTGGTTCGTTTTGCCTTCGCGGATCCAATGCGCCACTTCCTGCTGGCGCCGGCTTAAGTCAGACAACGAAGCGCCATTGGACGGCCGGGTATTTTCCCGGGACAACACCAGCAGTCGCCGGTCCGCGCTGCTTGTGGGCAAAGCGCGGATTTGGATTTCCCCCACCGCTGAATTCCAGCGTAAATTTTCGCGCACGCCGGTGACCGGCTCACGGCCAAGCCAATGGGAAATCTCTTTGGGCAGGTGCTCCGGGTTGCGCACCCCGAGCCACTGCATCGCCGGCCCGGTATGGTAGAGGATGTCACCTTGCAGATTGACGATGAGGGTCGCTGACGAAAGTTCGTTCAGCGCGAGTTCCGCGCCGTTCTGGATGGTCTGATGATTTTGGATGAGGTCGAGATTATTGAAAGCCACCACCAGGTGCGGGCGTAGCATCTCCAACACCGCGCGGTCACGTTCATCGTAATCTTTTTCTTTGCGGGAAAGCGCGAAGGCCACGACATGGCTGGAAGAAAGCCGTACGGTGACGGCGATCTGGTATTCCACATCCATGTGCCGATATACGTCGCGATAGAGTTCGAGCTGATGAAATGCTTCCTGCGTGAGAAAATCGGAGATTTTGTGAACCGGAAAGTTGGCTGATTGCATTTGGTGCACGATCAACGGATGCTGGTACGCCAACTCCTTAAAGCGTGGAAAGAATTGTTCGAAAAAGGCTTTTGAATCCGGTTTCAGGATGGCGGTGGTATTACCGGGATTGAGCAGGTCCACTTCATTGTAAGATAGCCAGTCGGAGGGAATAAGCCCGGGTAAGGCATGGTCCAATAACCATCCGCATAAGGCCGAACGGCTGCGAAAGGAATGCAGTTCCACCACGCAATTCAGAAGCAAGTCGTACTCGTTCGGCAACAACCGGGTCATACCATCTAATTGCATTTATCTTCCTCCAGCCCATTAGGATTGACAATCAAATTACGCATATATGCGTATTGTTATTTTTAAAGAGACTCGCTATAAACGAATCTTAGGATTTCTTTCAATCGGATTCCAAATACCTCAAGGGATGAGTAAGTCGTAACCCGCTTGATGTCATGAGGATGTGAATTGAAAGGTCGTTGGCTTGCATCGCAAGCAACGTGCAGGGTGACAGTGGCCAAACGGTGTCGGCCCATGTCCCAAAAGTTTAGTCAGAAACCAGTGAAGATAAAGTGACCCTTGGATGCGACCAAAGCCGGAGACATTATTTAGCGAGACATCGTAGTTCTTTAATCATGAAACTTAACTCCTTATCGATCGTTCGAAGCTTAAGAATTTTAATTCCAGTTATCGCTTTCATTCTGTCGCTGGCCACTGACGCCCACGCGGGGATGAATTGCGAAATGAATGTGATTCGTTATCCCTATGGATTTTATTTTACGATCAACGTCACGACCAACGGCGTCCAGGATTTGCCTTACGGCAATTATTATTTCACTTCTCCCGGCTGGCCTGCCCTCGGGGACTCTGCGCACTACGTGTTTGACGCCACGGGTTTCAACCAGGTGGACGGTGGTCCCTACGGATATCCCGATTATGCCACCATGGCCTCTCAGTTGACCAACGGCTTGTGGACGGCTTATGTGACCAATTCGGTCGCGACCAATATTTATCATTTCACCGTTAAGCTGAATACTTCGACCAATGACTTTCCTTTAGTTAATATTACCTATCCCGCGAACGGCGCGGTAAACGTTCCCAACCAGGTTACCTTCACCTGGACCGGCCCAACGGATTATACCAACCTCGTCGTCTATGAAACGGCGGAAAGCACTTTATTGCCGTATACCCAAACGACCTGGCAAGGCCCGGTGATGCCTGATGGAGTAAATAATATAACCGTTCATTATGACAGCAATTCGACAACGAGCGTCGTATCATCCCAGCCGGTGGACAGCGGCGCGCATCCTATTTCCAGTTGGAGCTCCACCGACCATCTTCAGGACTATAACTCCTCACAATTTACTGTGGGGATGGTGGATCCTTCGGGCACAGCGCATACTTTAGTAGGTCACTATCCTTTTGATGCCACTAACGGCCCAGTCCTTTCGGCGGCACAGGACACTTCTGGCAATGGTTATGATATATCCTTCGGATCGGGTTATGGTGCGGAAGGCGGTATCAACCTGACTAACGACAGTTGGGCAGGCATTGGGGCTCTCCAATATAATGATGGCGACGGATCGAGCGGCGGTGCGTTGAGTTGGAGTGACCCTACGCCCCCTGCATTGCTAAGCGCGCTGGCCGGAAGCTTCACCGTCTCCTGTTGGATTAAAACCAGCCAAAATTTTGACTTTAGCGGGGATAACGCCGTCAACGGGGCCGGCATTGTTTCGGCCAATGTCGGCTATTACGTCAACGATACGATTCCGATCGCCTTGACGGGTGGTAACATCGCTTTTTGTACTGGTGGAAACGAAGATGACACGATGACCTCCCAGGCTTCGGTCAACGATGGCAACTATCACCTGGTCACCGTGACCCGCAACCAGTTGACCGGCCAGAAGATTATCTATATTGACGGCGTGTTGGATAGTTTCGCTTCCGGCTCGACGGCGACGCTGGATGCTCCTCAGACTCTTTTCGTCGGTTCGCAGGGCAATTGCAGCGAAGCTGACCCCAATGATGACAGCCCCTTCAACGGCTATAATGGTGAATTGGATGATTTACAGATCTATTCCGGCGCCCTGTCGTCCAATGACGTGGCCAATCTCTATAATAATCCGGGGACGACCATTCCTAACGGCGGGAGCAGTGGGGGGCACACGGGGGTGGCTCATCTTACTTTTGATAATTTCGACGACCTTGGCCAGGACAGTTCAGGCCACGGCAACGACCTGGATGGAGAGAGCTATTGGGGAGAGCAGCAAACCTCTAATACTGATGCTTACGTCGGCGGAGGAGCGGTCCAATTTTTTGGCACCAGCGCGATGACGCCCGATGATAATGTTCAAGGCACCCTGGACAGTGTGCTGGCAGGCAGTTTTACTTTTTCCATCTGGGTAAACACAACCAATTCGGTGGGCAACGACTATGACAACGCCTATTTTGGCGCGACCATCTTCTGGGCCTTCAATGACCATAGCGGCACCAATGACACCATTCCGTTGTCCATCACAGGACACAAAGCCGCCTTCACCACCCGCGATCATCTCGGGAATTTTACGACGATCCATTCACAGACCACCGTCAACGATGGCAATTATCACCTGATCACCGTTACCCGCAACCAGGCTGACGGCGAGATG
This sequence comes from Verrucomicrobiia bacterium, assembly GCA_036489615.1. Lineage (GTDB taxonomy): Bacteria > Verrucomicrobiota > Verrucomicrobiia > Limisphaerales > UBA11358 > UBA11358. Next base: position 4,601 of record DASXFM010000295.1, read on the forward strand.
AAAATCTACGTGGACGGTAATTTTGAAGACTCCGATACCGGCTCAACCGATCCGCTCAACGGCAATAACTATTTTCTATCGCTGGGCGGTACGACCGAATCCAGCTACAGTGGTTTGCTGGATGATTTCCAGATCTATGCCGGCGTGCTTTCCGAAAGTGAAGTGGCCCGGCTTTATGCCAATCCCGGCACAATGATCCCTGATGTTTCAGGCTCCAGCGGAGATTTTAATTCGGCCCTGGGCACCACGGGCCTGAGTTGGACCACGAGCGGCGATTCGAACTGGTTCATTGAAGAAACCAATACGGACGGCGTTTCATCAACGGCGGCCCAAAGCGGCCAAGTGCAGGATTACCAGTCATCAACGTTGTCCGTTACGGTCACTGGGCCCGGCACGCTGAGCTTTTATTGGTCCAGCCAGGACCCGAATGGCGGAGGTTTTGATTACGAATTTGATATCGACGGACAATACCAGGATGAAATCTACTTCGATACTCCCTGGTACCAGGAACTCGATCCCAATAGTGGCTACTCTCAGCCCTTTTCCATTCCGGCCGGCCAGCACACGTTAACCTGGACAACCTATGCGTATGGCGATGAAGACCCGACCGAAGCCGGCTTTCTGGCCGACGTTTCCTACGTCACAACCGTAGCTCCGATCATTTCGCTCAACCCTTTTAACCAGACGAATTATCCGGGTTACCAGGTCTGGCTGAATGCAGGAGCCACCCCAACCAACTCGACCTGGCAATGGTATGAAGTCGGTTATGGGGCAATTCCCGGCGCCACGAGTTCCTATTACATTCCCACCAATTCCGGCACGGCGAGCGTAGCGGGAAGCTATTATGCCATTGTCACCGATGCCTCTGGTTCGATCAATACCACCACGGCCCTGGTCAGTTTCGTGACTGCGCCATTGCCGCCGCCCTGGACGACCGCCTTTAAATCACCGTTTGAGGCGCAAGATCCTAACGTCATTACGAAAGATTATTATTATGGTTGCTGCACCGACCCCAGCGGGAATGTCTACGCTGCCGCGGAGTTTGGCGGAAACATGACCGTTGGCACCGTCAATTGGGAATCCGGGCCGGGCGGAGACGCCGCCGCTATCGTCAAGCAATCTCCCACCGGCGTCCCGCTTTGGGCCGTGGGCATCACCAATACTGGCAATGGTTCGTCTTACGGCCTTTGCGTAGCCCCGGCGACCAATGGCGGAGTCTATCTCGCCGGAAATTATAACGGCACCAATTGGCTCGGCACCAATCAACTTTCCGGAAATATCTATGGCAACGGAAATGTCTTTGTGGCTGATTTCGATGCGAATGGCAGCAATCTTTGGGTCAGAACTTTTGGGGCCACCAATAACTGTTTCATGGACATCAATTCGCTCGCGGCGGATCCAGCGGGTAATGTCACGCTGGTGGCATTTGTCGGAAATGGGCCGCTTACCGTCGGGAGCAGCAATTACGTTGTTAATGGCAGCGGAGGCTTGCTCCTCCAGTTGAATCCCGCGGGCGCAATTCGCTGGTCACAGTTATTGACGAATGGTTCACCGTCGATCACTTATGGCAATGGGCGGCTTTATGTTGGCATCGGGGTCACGGGCGGGACGACGACCAACGTATCCATCGGCGGGATTACTTACGCGACGGACCGTAATTGGGCGATGGCCTCGTTAAATGATACCAACGGCCAGGCTCTGTGGGTGCGCGGTATCGGCGCGCCCTACGGCAGCCAAAATGGCAATCCTTACGAGACGGGATTGGTCGATGATATCCCGATGCTGGCAGCCTCCGGCACCAATGTCTTTGTCACAGGCATCGCGTATTCTTCCAACGCCACGTTTGGCGCCATCACGGTTAATTTTAACGATGACCGCGGACAATACCTCGCGCGTTATGACACGAACGGCAATGTCATGGTCGCCACCAATTACGGCAGCCTCACGACTTCGCCCAAGGGCATCGTCGCGAATGCCCAGGGTAATGTTTATATCAGCGGCGTATTCGATACCTACTCGTTTTTTGGCAACGATATGATTGCCGCGCCGGAGGAAAATCGTTTCGTGAACGGCAACTTCAGCCAGTCATTCCTGGCGAAGTTCGATCCCAAAGGCAATGCGCTCTGGGCCAACGAAGGCGTTTCCATGACCACCGCAGTTTTCCTCGGAATTGCCCTGGGCACGAACGGGGTTTGGGCCAGTGGTTGGTGCGAGTCAGGCTTTTACCCGCAGACCATTCCGGTCCTCTATGGGACTAACCAGGTTTATAGTGATAAGCTCTTTGTCTCCGGAGGAGCGGGCAGGGCTACGGCCGTTATTTGGTATCCTGGCGGTGTGCTGGCCAACGTCAGTGAAGTCACGACGGCAACCCCGGTCACGTTGCTGAATACCACCAATACCGGCGCGAATTTCCAGTTCCAGTTCCTCTCGGAATCCGGTTTCAATCATGACGTTCTCTATCGCACGAATCTGATCGTCGGCAATTGGAAGACCAATTCCACTATCTCCGGCGACGGCACGCTCAAGACAATTTCATTGCCCTTCACCTTGTTCAGCCCCGCGAAGCAGGGATTTGTCCGAGTCACCACGCGGTAGGAGGTGGGTGATGAAATGACAAAGCCCGGGACTCAGACCCGGGCTTTGGTCGTTTAAGGGGACGTCGCGCCGGCGCCAGTCGTCCGCGCCTTTTTATTTCTTGATGCGATAGGCCACGATCGTGCCTTCGTGCTTGGTGGGGATTTCGGTCCGTTCGAGCGGAAATTTATTGAAAACGTGGGCGTGGATTTCCGGGCTGATGAGGATTTCGCCCCTGCCCGCCGCGCTGCAGTAGCGGGAGGCGAGGTTCGCCGGTTCGCCGATCACGGTATATTCCAGGCGTTCCGCATTGCCGATGAAACCGTGAAGGGCTTCGCCGCAATGAATGCCAATGCCGATTTCGCAGATCTCCATTTTCCGTTCCTGGCGGGACTTCATAGCCGCGGCCGAAGCCGCCTGCATGGCCACGGCGGCACGCACCGCTTTTTCCTGCTGCCGGTTGTCCGGCTCCGGGCTGCCGAAGACGGCGAAAATGGCGTCGCCCACGACCTGCTCAACCGTGCCGTTGTGCGCGAGAATGGTGTCGAACAGAAGGGGAAAATATTCGTTCAACAAATCGCCCGTTCGCCGGGCGCCCAGGAGCGCCGTCAATTTTGTGAACCCGCGGATGTCCGCCATGAGGATGGTGATTTGAGATTGCCGGGTGCCGATGGCCAGGGTGCCGGTCGCGGCCTCGTTCATCAGCTTTTGGCGCAAGTGCGGCGCAAAGCGGCTGCTGAACAAGCGATTAGTCAGGTCGGCGTGGCGCGTCAAATTATCCAATGTGCGTTGATGGGCCACAGCCATGGCGCCGTAATGGGCGACCGCCATGAGCAACCGCAAATCCTCTTTGGCGAACATCTTATCCCGCGTGGGGTTGTCCACACAAATGACCCCCAAAGCCTCTTCCCGCCAGATCAACGGAGCATACATGCCGGTGCTGATGCCCGGAAAGGCAGCGCCGGCAGCCGTGACCGCGGTGTTGGTGTCCTCTTCGGCCAGTCGCCAAATGAATCCCTCGCGCCGCTTCACCGACTGCTGGGCCAGATTCATGCGCACAGCCGGTTCTCCCATAGGCAGATGTGCTTTCAACACCAGTCCGCTGGTTTGGGGATCGGCCAATAACAGGGCTCCGCGCGTGGCACCCGGGATCACCTGCACCAAATGCTCGACAATCTTTTGGAGCAGATGTTCCAATCGTGTCTCTTTGGCGAATCGCAAAGGAAGTTCGTAAATCAGCGCCAGGCGGCGTTCGCCTTCCGAGGCGCCGGGTTCGACTTCAAAGGTGGACGGCATTTTGCCGTCCATCGCGGTTCCGATGATCACCTCCGGTTCGAGGTTCGCCATGGTGGGCGGCATCATGGTATCTTCGTTTGCGAAACCATCTCCGAAGTCCGGCGGGCTCGCGTTTTCGACGCGCAAAGTGGTTTCGCCGATAATCAGGACATCGCCCGCTCGCAAGGCCAGCTTCCCCCTGCCCCGGATTTCCTGGTCGTTGACCTTTGTGCCTTGCTTGCTGTCCAGGTCTTCGATCCAGTATTGGTTGCCTTCCAGGATGACGCGCGCGTGCTGGCGCGAGACTTTGAAATCGGGCGAAAGATTAAGATGGCAGGTGGAACCGGCCGATGCCCGGCCAATGACAATCGAGGCTTCGGCGCACTGAAAAACTTTTTCTGTTCCGTTAAAGGAATAGTTGATGCGAAACATGGCCTTTATTCTCTAAACACAAAGTTTCAATTCCCCGTGCCAGTAGGTCAAGTATTGTGTGGCCTCTTTTTGGCTCAGTTTTCGGACATTTTCAAAAAGGCGAGACCTTGGGGCGGTTTGGAAGCGCCATAAATGCCTCATTTTAAATGGGTTTTAGAATAAGTGGGCCAAAAAGCCATACCGATGAGCCGCCTTCCACGGGCATAAAAACCTCGAAAGCGGGGAGTTTTACTTTTTGGTTTTAATCTTTTGCGACAATCGGGAGTGGTATCGCTATACTTTTCCATCATGAAAAATCATGCCACACTGGTTCTTTTCCTTTTTTTCGTTCTCGCTGGCACAATCGCGGGGGCCGGCGAACCGCTGGTGATGCTGGCCAACCCGCTTCAAGGAACCGATTCCACGCCCGAATTTTCGCACGGTAACACGCATCCGGAGATCGCGTTGCCCTTTCCCATGAATGCCTGGGCGCCTTACACGGAACCCCAGGACAATTCTTTTTTTTACCAATATCGCGACCATAAATTTTACGGATTGCGCCAGACGCATGAGCCGAGCGTCTGGATACGGGATCACGCCACCTTTTCACTGATGCCCGTCTCCGGCCAATTGGTCGTGGATGAAAAAGCGCGCGCCTCGGATTTTCGCCATGAAACGGAAACCGCCGAACCGGCTTATTATCGAGTGCATCTCGATACGTGGGGAGTCACCGCCGAAGTCACTCCGACTGAGCGGGCGGCCCGGTTAAGGTTCACCTTTGAAAAGCCAGCGGATTCGTATGTCATCCTGGATGTCTTCAAAAGCGGAAAACCCTGTTCCATCGAAATCATTCCCTCGGAAAATAAAATCATCGGCATCGCCCGCAACAACAGCGGCGCGGTGCCGGATAATTTTGGAAATTATTTTGTCGTCGTTTTTGACCGCCCCTTTTCCGCTTATGGCATTTGGACGAAAGACGGGGTTCAAAAAGGCGTCACCAAGGCGGAGGGCCCGCACGTGGGCGCTTATCTCCAATTTGATACGCAGGCGAACCCCGTGGTGGAGTGCAAAACGGCCTCTTCGTTTATCAGCGCCGCCCAGGCAAGCCTCAATCTTAACCAAGAAATTGGCAACGCAAGTTTTGACGAAATCCGGCATCGCGCCGAGGGCATTTGGAATGACGCCCTGGGCCGGGTCCAGCTTGAGGGCGGTTCGGATGAACAACGCCGCACCTTTTACAGCGCATTATATCGAAGTATTTTATTTCCACATCGCTTTTATGAGATGGATCAGGCCGGGCAGCCGGTGCATTACAGTCCCTACGATGGCACGGTGCATCCCGGAGTCATGTTCACGGATTCCGGGTATTGGGACACCTTTCGCTCGGCGCATCC
>DASXFM010000354.1:0-22421 GCA_036489615.1 Verrucomicrobiia bacterium
GGCCGTTCGCGCCAGCCAATACATAATAGTTGCTCCCAGCCATGAACCCAATACAGCCACTGCGATGATGCCCGCGCAATTCAACGGCAATTGGTTTGTGTGCGCCCAATATGCCGCCGGGGGAATGATGGCTTCGCATGGAATGGGCAAAAAACTGCTTTCACCGAGCATCAACAGGAGAATCGCCGGGTAACCCAACGATTTGAGGGCTGTGAGATACCAGGCGAGCACTGGGCCTAAGAGTTTCTTCAACATTTTTCCAATTATGAACCTTTTAAATAATCGAATTGAGACTAGTTGAAAAGAAGCAAATGGTTTGGAAGAGAGACTTTTTGCGCCTCTATAAGGGGCCGTCGTTTAACTCTTGAATATCCTGATGAGAGCATGGAGACTCGGAGCGGGCTGGAACGCCGGGATGCCGGAATGGACCGGGCTACGAGTCGTTAAGCCTCCGGAAGCGACCAAGGATTCACATTGGGTAAACTTCCAATCACAATCTGAGATTATGCATTTTTGGTTTTGGCAAAGGAATTGCCGTAATACATCGATTGCCCCGGTTGCCAGTCGTTGCCTCGCCGCAGCGGCGATCGTGGCCATTGGCTTTCTCGCCACAGGATGCCAAACGTATCAGCAGAAAAACAAAGTCGTCATGTATTGGCGCGCGGGCGAGCTTGACCGGGCCGCAAATGAAGCTGCAAAACGGGCGGACAGAAGTGCGGACGGTAAAGATGCTGTCATCTGGCGACTGGAACAAGGCTCCGTATTGCGGGCTTTGGGCAGATTTCAGGATAGCAACGATGCCTTCGACAAGGCGCAGGCCAAAATGGACGATTATGCCCAAAAAGCCAAAGTAAGCGTCAGCCGGGAGACTGAGGCTTTGCTCTCCAACCAGGCCAACCTCCCGTATGAGGGCCGTGCCTATGATGGCATTATGTTGAACACGTACGAGGCCTTGAATTATCTCGAACTTGGGGAACCCGAAAAAGCCCGCCCTGAATTGATCCGCGCCTACCAGCGCCAGCAGGAGGCCGTTCAGGACAATCAACGGCGCATCGAAAAAGCGCAGCAGGCGACCGCCGCCAGCCAGGACAAAGGCTACATTGAAAAGTCCGAGCAGGATCCCACTTTTCAGGACGCAATCCAAAAATCCCTGCCTCCGATTAATAACCTGAGCGCCTATGCCAATTACGTCAATCCTTTCACGGTATATTTGGACGGTTTGTTTTTTCTGGCGGACGCGGCCGACGGTTCAGATTTGGAGCGCGCCCATAAGTCATTCGAGCGCGTGAAGGATTTTGGGAACTCTGACGAATACGTCCAACGGTCCATTGGATTGGTCGATGATCGCTTAAACGGCAAACCTCTTACTCCGACAACTTTTGTCATCTTTGAAACCGGCTGCGCCCCCGTTCGCGATCAAATCCGAATTGATATCCCGATCTTTTTCTCGAATGTTTCATACGTTGGCGCGGCGTTTCCTATCCTCAAGATTCAGGATTATTATCATCCCGCCCTTTCCGTAATCGCCAATGGCGCGACGTATCCAACCCATTCCATTGCCAGCATGGACAGCATTATCGTCCAGGATTTTAAAAACGAACTGCCCGTCATCATTTCTAAAACCGTGGCGGCCACCGTTACCAAGGCGGTCGCCGCCTATTTTGCGAATCAGGCGGTCAACAATCAAAACGATGTGGCCGGGCTCTTCATGCAAATCGCCACCGCCGCCTACCAAATTTCGGTCAATATTGCCGATACCCGAACCTGGACGACGTTGCCCAGGGAATTTCAAATCTGTTGCTTTCCAACCCCGCCGGACCACAAAATCGAAGTGTGGACACCAACCGGGACAAGGACCGTCATTCCACTCTCCCGGCCTTTAAACGCTGACAACTGTTTGAATGTCGTTTATGTTAAATCGATTAGCGTGGGAACGCCGTTGCGCATAACCGAGTTTATACTGAAATGAAAACCAAAATTGCGATGTTTTTGCTCGCCGCCGTCGCCTTTGCCGGTTGCGAAAGCTCTCCTTCCGTTAATACCGTCCAAAACGCCCAGCCGGTCGGCCAACGCAACGTGATCCAGGATCGGCGAATTATCACGGACAAATCGTTTAGCCACCGGGTAGGGGTTCTTGCAGTAAATACCGTCCTGACTCCCGGCGACCTGCTCAAAGTCCAGGTGGAACTGTTAAATCGAACCGGCTCGATTCAACGCTTTAGCTATTCGTTCGAGTGGTTTGATCTCAATGGCATGCAAGTCGCCAATACTCTTTCCGCCGTCGTCCCGGATCAAATTAACCCCGGCGAAAGCAAATTTATTTCCGGATTGGCTCCCTCTCCCGTTTGCCGGGATTTCCATTTGAAACTGCTTCGAGCCAAGGATCAAGATCAATAGCCTCCTAAACGCTGTCCTATGAAAATCAAAGCCTTAATTCCACTTGCTATCATCGCTGCCGTTGCTGGTTGCAGCAGCAGCCCCAATGCTCACTACATCCAGACTGGCGGACAGGAAAGCGTCGTGACTGTTGGCCAAATCAATATTCAGGATTTCATATCCGCCGCCAATGCTTCCACCGCCGATCTTCTTGCTTCCGGAGCCCTGGACAGGGTCCCGCATCCGCCTGCCGTATTGGCCATCAGCCGGATCGTTAACAACACCAGTCAGCAGATCGACACCGACCTGTTGGTGAAAAAGATCCGCGTTGCGCTCCTGCAAAGCGGCAAAGCCGTAACCACCACCACGTACGGGCTCGGCGGCCCGGAAGACCCGCTCGCCGCACAGGCGCAGGGGCAATCCAGTCCGATGCCGGACTTTACTCTCTCGGGAAAAATTATCGAAACTTTCGTCCGGGCGGGAGATGTTCGCCAGGCCACGTACAGCTTTCAACTGTCTCTGACCGACCGGAGGGGGTTGGCCGTTTGGGAGGGTGAAAAGGAGATTACCAAGCAAGGCGCCCGCCCATCCGTTGGATTTTGAAGCGGCCGATGGGTGGTGCGAAGGGCAAACCTTGCCAGACAGGGGGAAGTGTCCAGTTTCGGGGCAAGGTATTGTCCCTAAAATACTCAATTTTTCCTTATATTTTGACGTCAAAAACTTCTGAATTTCTGAAACTTTTTCCGCCTTTTGCTGTTTAATTGAAGCACATGGCATTCAGTTCGATAAAAGATGTTGTAGCGTCTGCGGCGCAGGCGTCGCCGAAGCAATTCGACGATTGGCGCAAGTCGTGGCGTGCGGCCGCGGCGGCGGGTTCTGCGGAGCCTCTGTTGACGTTCATCGCGCGCGAGTGCGGCCTGACCGAGGACCTCTTCATGCAGAAGCTTGCCGGTTCGCTGGGCTGGCCCTTTCTGGAAGTGAATAAAATGGCCGTGCCGCCTGAGGCACGAAATAAAATTTCCACCAAAATCGCCTTCCAGTATTCGGTTTTGCCTGCAGCATTGAATGACGGCGAATTGCAGATCGTGACCAGCGATCCATTTGACGCGACCATGGCCAGTGCCGTCCGTTTCGACGCCCGGATGCCGGTGCAATTTGCGCTGGCGCCGAAAACTGAAATTGAAAAGGCGCTCAAGAAATATTACGGAGTCGGCGCCGAGACGCTGGATGAGATGGGCGAAGGCGAGTCGATGGACCTGGATATCGCCAATAGCAAGGAAATCACCGAAGATGACCAGGAAGCCAGCGTCATCAAATTCGTAAACCAGATCATCTGGGAAGCGCACAAGGACCGGGCGACGGACATTCATTTCGAGCCGGCGGAAGACGAGTTGCGCATCCGGTACCGCATTGACGGCATTTTGCATCAGACACCCATGCCGCCACAGTTGAAGCGGTTTCAGGCGGCGTTGATTTCGCGTATCAAAGTCATGAGCGGAATGAACATCGCTGAAAAGCGATTGCCGCAGGACGGACGCATCAACGTGCGCATCAAAGGCGAGGAAATTGACATTCGCGTTTCGACCGTTCCAACGGTTTACGGTGAAAGTGTGTCGTTGCGCCTCCTGACTCGCGGAAAGATTTTCCTGAGTTTGGATAAATTGGGATTCGCGCCAAAGGACGAGGCCGTCATTCGCGAAATCATCGTCAAGCCGCACGGCATTTTCCTCGTTACCGGCCCGACCGGTTCCGGCAAAAGTACCTCGTTGTATGCGTTTCTGAGCGCGATTAATTCGGTCCACAAGCGCATCATTACGATTGAGGAACCCGTCGAATACGAGTTGAAGGGCATCAACCAAATTGCGGTGCGCCCGGAGATAGGACTGACCTTCGCCATGGGATTGCGGCATATTCTGCGCCAGGACCCGAACGTGGTGATGGTGGGTGAAATCCGCGACATGGAAACGGCCGAAATCGCGATTCGCGCGTCTCTGACGGGTCACCTTGTGTTTTCGACACTCCACACCAACGACGCTCCGAGCGCGTTCACGCGATTGATTGACATGGGCATCGAGCCGTTCCTGGTGGCTTCGTCCGTCGAGGCCGTCATGGCGCAACGGCTCGTGCGTACCATCTGCCGGCATTGCAAAACGGAGCAGAAAGCGGAGAAAGACTATTTAAAGCGCATCGGGTTTCCCGAAGACGAGATGGAGACGGCGAAATTCTGGCGCGGCGCCGGTTGTGAAGAGTGCCGGCAATTCGGTTACCAGGGACGCAAAGGTATCTATGAATTGCTTATCGTCAACGAGAGCCTGCGGCCCCTCATTCTCGGTCGCGCGGCGGCTTCCACCATTGCCGCCCGGGCTATTGAAAACGGAATGCGGACCTTGCGCACGGACGGCTGGAATAAAGTCAAACATGGCGAGACAACCATCGAAGAAGTGCTGCGTGTGACTCAGATCGAAGAGCACATGGATGCCATGGCTGACGGAGAAGGAAAGTAAGCCCTCGCGCACGAAAAGCCTTTACGAAAGCAGAAATGGAAATCTAATTATGCCTCGCTGGAACCTTTGCAACATATTCCACGCGGCCTTCGATTCGAGCCGGTTGTGGCAGTTTGACGCCAAAGGCTTCAAGCTTCATCGCGAAGCGCGCCTGGCGGGGGAACTGCCGATTCCTTCCGCCCTCGTGGCCAAGTCGTGGAACGCATTTTGGCAGCCTAAATTGAACGTGGCCTGGCTCCCGGCTGGAACCGTTTTCCTGCGGGTGGTTGAACTGCCGAAAGGCCCCTTTGACGAAACGGTCGCCATGGCCGAATTGCAATTGGAGAAATTGTCTCCGCTGCCCGTCGCCCAAATTGTCTGGACGATCCACGTCCTTCCACAGACCGCCGGGGAAGTGCAAACGGTGATCGTAGTGATGGCCGCGCGCAATGCGGTGGAGGAGTTTCTCGGGCACCTGGAAGGGAAAGGATTTTTGCCTGACCGGCTGGAAACGCCGATGTTGGACCAACTGGAGGCCATGAGTGGTCTTGGCGACGGCGGATGGATTTGGGCCGGAGCGACGGCCGATCCGCGCTCGGCCCTGGTGGCATGGTGGGATGCCGGCGTATTGCGGGGCGTAAATTTCATTCTGCTCACGGCCACGGGTGACCGCGCTGTGAACCTGAAGAACCAGTTGGCGCAATTGGTGTGGCACGGGGAGCTGGAAGGATGGCTGACTGCAAAACCGCAGTGGCACCTGGTGGCTGAGGGCGTGGCTGCCGCCGAATGGGAGGCGCTATTGCGCAATGCCCTGGATGAGCCGGTGCAGGTGACGCCGCCGTTGGGCGCGGCGGAACTGGCCGCGCGCACTGCCCGGCGGGTTGGGCAATCCAGCCACACTGCCGTGGCGTTATTGCCGCCGGAAGCTTCGACCCGTTATCGCGAGCAATTTCGCGACCGGCTATGGCTGCACGGGTTGTACGCCGCCGGGGCGCTTTACCTGGTTTTTGTCGCGTTTTATTTCGGCATGACGGAGCTTCGCGGCATGCAATATGACAAAGTCCAGGGGCAGGTGGCGGTGTTGACTGGTTCCTACAATAATGCCATGCAACTCCAGGCGCAATACGCGGTGCTTCAGCAACGGGAAAACCTGAAATTTGCCGCGTTGGATTGCTGGAAAGTAGTCGCTGACAATTTGCCGGAGGGAGTCACCCTGGAACGATTCGGATTTGGCAGCGGGCAAACGGTTTCGCTGGTCGGGACCGCTCCGCAGGATCAAATTCAAGGATTGGACGATTTCGGCAGCGCACTCCAAAAGGCCAAACGGCCTGACGGACAACTCATGTTCAAGACTGGCGAACCGATGGGATATCACATTTATAGAAATATGGTGAGCTGGAGTCTCAACCTTCAATTGCTCCAGGAAGACACGCTGAAATGAAAAAGTATTTTGATCAATTGCGCCCCATGGAACGCCGGCTGGCTGTCGGTGTGATCGTGGTTTTGCTGCTGGTCGCCAATTACGTCGTTATTTGGCCGCATTTCGGTGAATGGGGCGGCCTGGACAATAAGATCAACCAGGCGCAACAGAAGCTGAAGGACTACAACGCCGCGATTGCCCAGACGCCATTGTTTGAGCAAAAGCTCAAGAAGTTTCAGAGTGAGGGCGCGTTCGTGGCGGCGGAGGATCAGGGCGTTGATTTCATGCGCACCATCCAGTCGCGAGCCATTAGCACCGGCGTCAGCATTATCAATGTCCCGCCTTCAGTCATGCACACGAACGACGCGTTTTATGTGGAGCGGGTCGAAAACATCAGCGTCCAGGCCACGGACGAGCAACTTGTCGATTTTCTTTATCAGCTCGGGAATGACTCGGCGATGATTCGCGTGTGGGACCTGGAATTGCACCCGGACCCTCCGCGGCAGCGGCTTGAGGCCGGCGTCGGACTTGTGGCCAGTTATCAAAAAACGCCGGGAAAGAATTTAAAAAACGCAACCGCATCCGCTAAATGAAACAAATTACCTCCATACTTTTGATTTTGGCAATAACCGCCTCGCTCCTTCAAGCGCAGGTGCCGCCGCCGGCGTTCCCAGGCGTCCCCGGGGCGCAGCCCAACCCCAACGCCGCTGCCGCGCAAAATAATTCGGACAACCAGATGATCCCCCCGGGCCTGATTGATTTTCAGGGCGTGGATGTGACGCAAGTGCTCGAAGTCTATGCGCAGCTGGTGGGAAAAACACTTTTGCGTGCCAACCTGCCGAACGCACAAATCGTGCTCAAAACCGAAACACCGCTAACCAAGGCCGAGGCTATCCAGGCCTTGCAGGCCGTCCTCGCGCTGAACGGCATCGCGGTCTTGGACGTGCCGGGAGGCAAATTCGTCAAGGTGGTGCCGACTGAGCAGGCGGGCCAGATGGGTCAGGAATTTAACGAGGAGAACCCGAATCAACTGCCGGAGCTGGGTTCATACGTCACGCGCATCGTGCAGTTGAAATATCTCAAACCCAGCGAGGTGCTGCCCATCCTCCAGCCCTTTGCCAAATCGCCAAATGCAATCCTCCCGATCGATGCAAACGGAATCCTGGTGCTGCGTGACAACTCGGAGAATATCAAGCGCATGATGGAAATGATCGCCAAGGTGGATGTGGAGGTGCCGGCCGAATATACTTCCGAAGTCATTCCCATCAAATACGCGATGGCTGATGACATCGCCAGCGTGCTGAGCAGCCTGGAAAGCCCCGGCGGCGGCACGACATCGTTTGGACAGGCGACGACGCCCGGCAACAGTGGCCTGCACAACGGCCAGGTGGGCGGCGTTAATGGCGTGGGATCAAGCATGGGCGGTACGGGATTCAACGGATCCGGCACCTCGGGCTATTCCGGCCAATCCGGCTTTCAAAATCCTCAATCTTCCCAGACGCAATCCCAAAGCCCTTTTGCAAACCGATTGCAAAATATCCTTCAACGTGTCCAGGGCGGTGGCGGTGGCGCGGGCGGCGCCGGTGGCGCGCAGCAGCCCATTCAAATCCTTGGCCAAACCAAAATTATCGCCGATGAACGCAGCAATTCCCTTTTGATTTATGCCACGAAAGAGGACATGACAACTATCAAGGAAGTCGTTGCCAAGCTGGATATCCTGCTGGCGCAGGTGCTGATCGAGTCTGTCATCATGGAAGTGGATCTGAACAAGTCGTGGAACTATGGCATATCTGTCGCTCAAAATCCAATGAGCCATGGCACCGTCAACGGCCAACCCATCAATACAGTCGGGGCCGTGAACAACGGCACGCCGTTCTATAGCTTCAGCGGTGCGACCAATACGTGGCCCGGAAATTTTACCAGCGGCGCACTCCCCGGTTTGAGTTATTTTGGCGACATTGGTCAGAATTGGGACCTCGCCTTGCAGGCGGCTGCCAGTGACAGTAGCACCCACATCATTCAGCGTCCGCGCATCCAAACCTCGCAGGCCAAGGAAGCTCAATTCTTTGTCGGCCAATCCGTCCCGTACGTGAGCAGCGTTTATTACGCAAGCGGTTACGGCGGTCCCAGTTCCTCGTATAACCAGTTGCAGGTGGGTATCTCTCTGGACGTGACGCCTTTCATCAACCCGGATGGCCTGGTCGTTCTGGACATCAACCAGCAGATTAACGACATCGCCAACTACACCACGATCACTGGCGTGGGGCAAGTGCCAACGACCGATAACCGTACGTTTACTTCGGAAGTGGCTGTGAAAGACCGCGATACCATCGTTCTAGGCGGCTTTACCGACACCGAAACAGACAAATCAAGCAGTGGCATTCCCATTTTGCAGGACATCCCAATCCTCGGCAACCTGTTCAAGTCGCCCTCCAGTAATAAGACGCGCGATGAATTGCTCGTCCTGATGCGGCCAACGGTCCTCAAGACTCCTGAGGATGCTTCGATCCAGGCCGTGAAGGAAGAAGTGCGCTCGCCGGGTATTGCCGGCGCGGAGCGCGATGAGCGTGCAGTCGTCAACCAGGAGAAGAAATCTGAGGCGGCCAGCGAAAAACAAAACGGACCCGTCGTCGAGCCGTCCAAGGACTCTGATGGCATGTTCAATACCAACGGCGTGACAAATCCGTAAGCCGTTGATTTCCTAATTACATGGCCGGCGGCGTCTGATGGCGTCGCCGGTCTTTGGCTTTTTAAACTTTGAACCGCGATTTTTCGATTTATCATCTGACGCATGGACAAGCACAAGGTTGCCGAAATTCTTGTCGATATTGGATTGCTCCTCGAATTGAAAGGGGAGAATCCGTTCAAGACCCGGGCCTACGGAAACGCGGCGCGCGCCCTTGAAAACCTGAGTGAGTCGCTGGATAAAATCGTCGCTGAAGACCGGATGGCCGAAGTCAAAGGCATTGGCGAAGGCATCGGTAAAAAAATAAAGGAGTTGGTCGAAACCGGAAAACTCGCCTATTACGAGGAACTGAAAGCCTCGATCCCGCCGGGATTGGCGGAGATGCTGGAGATTCCGGGCGTGGGACCCAGGAAAGTCAAGACGCTCCACGAGAAGCTTGGGATTAAAAACGTTGAACAATTGGAGGCGGCCTGCAAGTCGGGCAAGGTG
Organism: Verrucomicrobiia bacterium; assembly: GCA_036489615.1. Taxonomy (GTDB): domain Bacteria; phylum Verrucomicrobiota; class Verrucomicrobiia; order Limisphaerales; family UBA11358; genus UBA11358. Next base: position 9,455 of record DASXFM010000354.1, read on the forward strand.
GCGGAATTGGCTGGTTTTGGTGAAAAGACGGCGCAAAACATTTGCGAAGGCATCGAACGGCGCCGGACGTATGCCAGCAAGCATTTGCTGACCGCCGCCATGCGCACTGCCGAGCCACTGCTGGAATCGTTGCGGCAGCACCCGGAAGTCATCCGTTGCAGCGCGGCGGGCAGTTTGCGGCGCAGCAAGGAAATTATCGGCGATGTTGATTTGCTCGCATCTTCGAAAAAGCCGTCCGAGGTCATCGCTTTTTTTTGTTCGCAGCCCGGCATCATTAAGATTACGGCCAAAGGAGAAACCAAAGCCAGCGTGATCCTGGAAGGCGGCATCCAGTCCGATTTGCGCGTCGTGAGCGACAAGGAATATCCGTTTGCCCTCATGTATTTTACGGGAAACAAGGAGCATAATATCGTGATGCGCCAGCGGGCCATCGCGCGCGGGTTGCGTCTCAATGAATACGGCCTGTTCAAGTCGAAGGAGGAAACACGCGATCCCGCGCTCCTGGTGCCTTGTGCAAGCGAAGAGGAAATTTTCGGCAAATTGGATTTGCCATACATTGAGCCCGAACTCCGGGAAGACCTGGGCGAATTCGCGGCGGCGGAAAAACATGAACTGCCGCGCCTGGTCCAATGGACCGACCTCAAGGGGTCGCTGCATAATCACTCGACCTGGAGCGACGGACACAATCGTCTCGAAGATATTGCGCAGTTTATGGATGGCCTGGGGCTGGAATACTGGGCCATCACCGACCATTCCAGGGCGTCGGTGCAGGCAAAGGGCCTGGATGCGGCGCGTTTGCGCGAGCAAATGATCGAGATCAAAAAAATTAACGCCCGATTTACCGCGGACGGAAAGGATTTCCGGCTCCTGATGGGAGTTGAAGTGGACATTGTGAAAAATGGATTGGACCTGGACGACGACGTTTTGTCGGAATTGGAAGTCGTGGTGGCGAGCCTGCACCAGCCTTCAAATGACGAGGCCGAGAATACGAAACGCCTGATCCGGGCGGCGGAAAATCCCTTGGTGAATTTTATCGCGCACCCGACCGGACGATTGCTCCTGGAGCGGGAAGCCTACCCGGTCAACATGGGAGCGGTGATCGACGCTTGCATTGCCACCGGCACGTGGATCGAATTGAACTGCAGCCCGCGCCGATATGACATGGATTGGAGGTTGTGGCCGGCCGCAAGGCGTAAAGGTCTCAAATGCGTCGTCAACCCCGATGCCCACCGCAACGAACACGCCGGATTTCTGCGGCCCGGCGCGGGCGTGGCGCGCAAAGGATGGCTCGAACGGGACGACGTTATCAACACCCTCAAGTTGAAGCCGTTGCTGAAGGCGTTGAAAGCCAAACGCAAGACTTAAACGTTGAACTTGAACAGCATCACGTCGCCGTCCTTCACGACGTATTCCTTGCCTTCCATCCGGTAAAGGCCCTTTTCCCGCGCAGCGGCGACGGAGCCGCATTGGATTAAATCATCATACGCTACCGTTTCAGCTTTGATAAAACCGCGTTCGAAATCGGAATGAATCACTCCTGCCGCGTTCGGGGCGGTATCGCCCACGTGAATCGTCCAGGCGCGAACTTCTTTTTCTCCCGCCGTAAAATAGGTCCGGAGCCCGAGCAGGTGATAGGTGGCGCGAATGAGCAAGCCGACCCCGGATTCGTTCACGCCCAATTCCTTCAGAAATTGCGCCGCTTCCTCCGCGGACAGGTCGCTCAGGTCGCTTTCAATTTGAGCGCTAATAACCACCGCTTCGCAGGCCAGGTGCGCTTTGACGTATTCGGTTACTTTTTGGACGAATGGATTTTTGTCCGCGCCGGCCAATTCGTTTTCTTTTACGTTGCAGGCGAATATGGTTGGTTTGTCGGTGAGAAGGTAAAAGCTTTTGGCGATGTGCTTTTCTTCCGGAGTCAATTCAACGGTCAGGGCCAGCTTGCCGGCATCGAGGGCGGACTCGAGTTTGACGAGCACGGCGTTTTCGGCCACGGCCGTTTTATCGCCGCGCTTGACGTCTTTGGCGAGCTTCTCCCGGCGTTTTTTCACGTTGTCGAGGTCGGCCACTCCCAATTCTGTGTTGATGATCTCGATATCGCGGACCGGATCCACGCTGCCGGTTACATGATGGATGTCCGCGTCCTCAAAGCAGCGGACGACCTGGACGATGGCGTCCACTTCGCGAATATGGGAAAGAAATTTGTTCCCGAGCCCTTCGCCCTGCGAAGCGCCCTTGACCAGGCCGGCAATGTCCACGAACTCGATGACGGCGGGGATGATCGTTTGCGTTTTGGCGATTTTTGAGAGCGGCTCCAGCCGCGCGTCAGGCACGGTGACGACGCCCACATTTGGGTCAATGGTACAAAAAGGATAATTCGCCGCCTCAGCCTTGCGCGTGCGCGTGAGGGCGTTAAACAGGGTGGATTTGCCCACGTTGGGCAATCCGACGATTCCGGCTTTTAGCATAGTATTACTTCTACTTCCACGGGTTAAGTACTGAATGGTAAAAATCCTTTTCGTTCCGTGTGACCACGGTCAAACCGAAATGGACTGCAGTTGCTTCAATCTGGCTATCAATGGCCGTCAGGATGCGCCCCTGTTTTTGCGCCGCAGCGACAAGACGCGCCCATTCGACGGCGACACCTTCTGTAAAGTCCAGTATCTTTCCAGCGTAATCTTCGCGCAAAAAACCGAAAGTGCGTTCCAGCGAACGGCGACGTTTGCTGTCCTGCATTCGTTCAATGCCCAGGGCCATTTCTCCAATGCTGATCGCGCTAATAGCGCTTTCGAATTCATACTGCTCAAGCCATTCCAGCAAGTGTGGGAACGGGTTGGCCTTCGATAATTCGGAGAGCGTATTCGTGTCGAGCAAGTACTTCACCAGGCCACCTTGCGAACTTGTTCACGGTTGCGTTTTAAGTCGAGCCCCCGCAGTCGGCGGAGATGCCAGGCCAAAGAATGCCGGGGCGGTCTGGCGCGTCTTAAAACAATATCTCCGTTGGATAATTCAAATAAATATAAGTCGTCGCCCGCGCGAAGCTTATGCCGCTCGCGCACAGGTTGTGGGATTACAACTTGTCCCTTGCTGGAAATCGTTGTTGTCACGGGGGTAAGAATATCTTACTCGGGGAAACAAGTCAACACGCCATCAAATCTTGTGTCTCGCCAGTTGCCAGGCGATATGGATCCCCTGGATGAGGGCCACGACCAGCAGGCAAATCCCCGAAAACCGTTCCATCCGCAGCAACGCCGGCTCGCTGAACTGGCCGCAACGCCGGGAGGCGGTGAAACTCAGCCCGCAAAACCACGCGTTGGTCCCCAGCACGACCCCGGCGATGAATGTGCCTTTTGCCGCGAGCGTATTAGCGAGCCAATCATGAGCCAGTAAGTTCGCCGCGAGCACAATCCAAAACAGAAGGACGCCAAAGTTTCCAAGCACCCGGACAAAGCCGGTCATATACGCTGATTGAGGCTTGAATTTTTGGTCCAGGCGGGCGCTCAGTTTGTGGGCTGTGTTCCCAAATTCCGTCGGCGCATTCAGATTTTGTGCGCGCAGAAATTTGGCCCCGATAAACAAAAAAAAGACGAAGGTGAACACTTCCATCAACGTCTTGATCATCTTGACCTCAAAGAACTGGGTAAAACCAGTGAAGGCAATCGCGCAATAGATCAGGTCCATCGAAGATGCCCCCAGGCCCACCAGCATCCCCGCCGCGAAACCCCGGCGCGAAGCGGTGTTCAGGATCGTCAGGTTCACCGGGCCTACGGGCATGGACAGCACCAGGCCGGCGCCCATGCCGATCAACATCGCCTGCAAAATGGGTGAAATAGTATCCACTTAGCCCTCGTGCTCGTCGTCTTCTTCCTCAAGCTCCCGGCGCCACGCGCGAGAAAGGCTGGGCCGCACAAATCCATAGACCAGATAAAGGGTGAAAAAGGCCGGCAACACGTAATAGAGAATTTTGTCCTGCAGGATAAACAGGGCTCCAATGAAAATCGCGACGCCGATGGCTTTGGTAAACGTATTGGTCGAACGCAATCCCAATGATTTGAAGCTCGGGTAACGCACCGTGCTCACCATCATGGCGGACAGGAAAATCAGGACGGCGGCAATGACGTAATCCATCCATAATGCCAGCGTCTTGCCATTTGTGCTGAAGTGCATGATGAGAAGGGTTAGCGATGCGACCAGCCCCGCCGCTGATGGAATGGGAAATCCCAGAAAATCCTTGGAAGCGCCGGCGCCCATCGTGGCCAGGCAATTGAAGCGCGCCAGCCGAAACGCCCCGCAAAGCAAATAGATGGAGGCGATGAACCAGCCAATTTGGTGGTACTGCCCAAAAACATCCGCCAGAACGACACGCTGCACGAGAAATGCGGGAGCGACTCCGAACGAAATCAAATCGGCCAGCGAATCGAATTCACGCCCAAATGGGCTTTCCACGCCGCCCATGCGCGCGACCCGGCCGTCCAGTAAATCAAATATGCATGCCAGCAAAATGAACGCCAGCGAGAGCTTGATCTGGTCGAAGTAATGTTCCGAATACGGGTCCGCGTCCACAATTTTTGTGAGGGCCACAAAGCCGCAGAACAAGTTCCCGGCGGTCAACAGATTCGGAAGAAAATAAATCTTTAGCTTCTCTTCCGGGCGTTCCGGTTTCGGATGTGGATCGTTCATGCCCATTTAGTGTGTCGAAATCTATTTGTCACCGCTAATCGAATGAAGCCAGGACGGTTTCGCCGCCGACAACCCTTTGGCCCAGTGGCACTTTGATTTTGGCCCGTACCGGCAGGTAAACCTCCACGCGCGAGCCGAATTGGATCAGGCTGATTCGGTCGCCCCGTTGGATGGGATCGTTTTGGGAAATCCACGGCACTATGCGCCGCGCAATCAGCCCGGCGATCAGTCGCAAGCCGATTTTCTCGCCTTGCGGCTCGAACGAATCAATTCCCACCAGGACATTTTCGTTGAATTGCGCGCAGTCGTTGCGTGTGGCGCTGAGAAATTGACCGGGCGTGTGCTTGAAAAAAGCCACTCTCCCCGTGATGGGCGCCTGCTGGACGTGAACATCGATCACGGACAAAAAAATGGAAATGCGCTTGCATTCCCCGCCCATAAATTCGTTTTCAGCCACGGTGTCGATCACATCCACTTTGCCGTGCGCGGGCGAAATCACCAGATTCGCTCCGGTGGGCGTCATCGGGCTCGGGTCGCGGAAAAAATAGAAAGTGAAAAGGGCGAAGAGGATCCACAGGACAATAAGGGCACCGTAATATTCGACGATATACCCGCCAATGATTCGCGCCAGGAAGGCGACGACGAGCAATACAATGACCGCAATCAACCCGAGGACAGTCAGCTTGACTGCCGCGAGCATGGCTTTTCCGGAATGTTTCACCCCACTACGATAAAAATTTTTTGACGCGCTTGCAATTCGGCATTTTGGGTGCAAGCTTAGGGCTCGTCGCAACGTGCGACATTGAACAAAAAGGAATAATTATGCCATTTAGCAATCCCGATCTCACTCAACAACCGCCGCGCAGCCCGCGTGTGCGCCTGGGCGGTTACGTCATTTTGCCGCGTTGCCTCGATAAAGGCCGCGCGGCTCTCGCCGGAAAAAATGGCGAATATCATTTCGCCTGTCCCCTGGACATGCGCTTTTTGGATTATGTGGGTATTGACCCGGAAGCGTTGAAAAAGGAACTGGGCGGCGGCAAAAGCGACAGCGAAATTCTCGAATGGGTCGGAAAAAATGCGCGCTTTAAGCGGTCTCCCCTCGAAATCGCCGCTTTTTCAAAGTTTGCGGAGGAACGGGTGCCTGGCGATCCGGAATCGCGGGAATACTTCAATGGCATGCACTCCAAGGCCGCTCCCAAACGCGAGGACATTTTCACGTTCTTTGATTTGCTGGATTTGGACGACTATGTGAGCTTTGGCGGAAAGCCATGACCATTGCGGGTGGTTTTCACGGCTGCCACCGTGTAAACCACCCTGTGCACATTTTAAGAGTATAGGCCGGGAAACCGGAAACGAAGTCGGGAAGAGCGCGCTTTCAGGTCGGAAAGATGCGCTCTTATTGGCAATTTGAGGATTTTTAATATGGGTCGGCCCGAATCAGTGGAAACGAGCGACCCGTCAACGAAAAGGCAGAGCTTACCCCACGTTACCTACGCCGGCACATTCGGCGCCGAGCCCTCGGCGGGAACTACCCCTGCTTCGGGAACCGAACTTGCATTTGAGGCAGAGGCTTCCGACTTCCATGCGTCGATCTTTTCGATGCGATGACGATGTTTTGCGCCATGGAGCTCAAATTCCACTTCGTCCCCGGCCTTGTGATTCAGCAGGGACGCGCCGACGGGTGATAGATAACTAATGATGCCTTTGTCCGGGTCGGATTCCCACGCACCGAGGATGGTAAAGGACTCGCGCTGGTTCGTCACCAGGTTCGTCGTCTCCACGATCGTGCCGATGTTAACGGCGTCCGTTTTTGCGTTCGAGAAATCCGAGCCGCGCGCGCGGGCCATTTGGTTTTCCAACTCTTCTTTGCGGCGCATGAGGACCTTTTGCATTTCCTTGGCCGCTTTATACTCGTGGTTCTCGCGCAAATCACCGTAACTGCGGGCAATCGCAATTTCCTTGGAATTCCCCGGAATTTTCTTCTGCACGAGGTCTTCGTATTCGATGCGCCGCCGTTCCAGACTCTCCCACGACACGAGTAGGGTGCTATCCTGCCGCGTTTGCTCGCCGCTGACCAGCGATTGCACGGCGGGATGCGCCTTGACCAGGCGGGCCAGGAGCGAACGCTTGTCCATGTCGTCAAACACGGGTGAAAGTTGCAGCGCGCGGGTCAAGTCTTTGATGACTTCAATGTCCGCGCTGGCGGTGAGTTCCCCGATCAATTCCTGGTCTTCCAAAATGAAATCGCGAAGGCGGTTCGACCGTTTTTCGGCGAATTGATCGCGCTCCATGGCGGTGAGCATCGCCCGGAAAACCTCCGGCCCGAGAATATCCACAAAATCTTCGTTGCGTTCCCGCCCGAACCACAGGAGGAGTTCGCTGCTGGCGGAATGCTGGCTGATGAGGCGCGCGACCGTTTCTTTGAGCAGGTCCAATCGGCCTTCGCGCGTCAACAGCGCCGCGAATTCTTTTGCCAATTTTGCGGATACCAGGTTCAACGAACCGCGCAAAATTTCGGTCCATTGCTCTGGAAAAGCTTCTTTGAACGAATCCAGCGCACGATGATGCTTCGCCGCGGGAACGGCTTCCATGAGCACGCCAAATTTAATTCCGTCCTGCTTCCAGATTTGGGTGGCCGAAATTTCCCCTTCTGTTGCCGGCAGGCTCGCGGCCTCGCGCAAATCGTCGCGCGTGAAGATGGCTTCCAGGGCCACCGCGGGCTGCGTGCGCTGATGGGATACAATGTCTGTGTTGAGCGCGGACACAATCTCGCCTGACACCGGCGCTTTATCGTCCAAATCAGGAATGATCTTAAGAATCTCGGCCACAACGACAACTCGCGCTTTTAGCCCTTTGGCCGCCCGGAAATCCGCGCGGGCGCGGTCCGCCGGCATCGTTTCCTGGGCCTGATAAATGACCGGGTCGGTCTTTTTGACGGGCACCACGTAGTGGCCGTCCTTTTTCATTTCCCGCCGCGCCACCTCCCACCACTTTCTCCAGTCGTCACTGATGACGTCCGGCACGAGCACCTGTTGAATTTTGTCCACCGTCGCCTTGCCGCCGTAGCTGTTCAGGACGATTTGGATTAATTCCAAATGATGCGCCGCCATCTGGCGGACGGCGTCGATGTCATTGACTTTGCGGGCCAGGATATGGTTTTTGGGAATTGGGGTGAGGTTTTCCGCCGCGAAGGACAGATCCATCGTGTGTCCCGTTTTGCCCGGAAAATCTATCGTGAAGCGCGCAAACACGGTGTCTACGGCTTTGATCTTCCCAAAACCCCAACTCCGGTGAATGCAGCAGCCGCTTTCGGTTAGCTGCGTCAAGAGCTGAACGTGGCGTGGTTCGATCTTTCCAGCCGCAGCTAATTTTTCAAATTCCTGTTTCATAGTACGATTTTAACTCGCGTCCCCAAAAATGAGTGACATCATTAAAGTTGGTGAACGGCAAAAATCCAAGACAAATCGCGTTGCGTATTCTGCAGTCCCGCCGCCAAAGCGGCGAATTTACCGAAACTCTCCTGGAACGCGCTCTCCGTCCGTCCCATACCCCGGAGGAAGGGCCGGCCAGGTCCATGTCGCCGGCTGACCGTGGCCTGTGCCAGGAATTGGCCTATGGCGTGGTTCGCGCCCAGGCCGCTCTCGATTGGCTCATTGCCCGCAAGACCGGTGGCCGCCAGCAAAATGCCGGCATCCAAAACGTCCTGCGTCTCGGCCTTTACCAGGTTTTCTGGCTGGATCGGATTCCCGCCCACGCCGCCGTTCATGAAACCGTCGAACTTGCCAAAGGCGAGGGGTTCGGGCCCAAAGCCGGATTCGTAAACGCGGTCCTGCGCGGCTTTCTCCGGGAATTTGACGCTACCAGGAAGATGCTTGCCGAATTGAAAGGTTCCAACCCCGCGGTGGCTTTCTCACATCCACAATGGCTCGTTGAAAGATGGGAGAAACGCTTCGGCCCGGAATGCGCACGGCAACTGCTCGAATGGAACAACACGCCCCCCGCGACTTTTGCTCGCGTGAACACCCTCAAGGTCGACGCCGGCAAATTGCTGGAAAAATGGCGCGATGAAAACGTTGAATACGATTTTTTGCGCCGCGACTTTTTACTGAGCCGCGACCGTGAGGGAGCGGAATCATTGAACCGCATGCTTAAGCCGGAAGGACGAGAAGACCGCTCCCTCACAGTCGCGGCTCAGTCGCCCCTGGATTTGGAAACCGTCATCTTCGAACTCAAATCCCATCCGTCCCTCACGTCGCTGGAGAGCTTTCGCGACGGCTGGTTTTACGTTCAGGACCCCGGCACGCTTCTGGCGCCGCTTGAACTGGCGCCCCACGCCGGAGAAACGGTTCTCGATTTATGCGCCGCACCTGGCGGGAAAACGACCTTTATCGCCCAACTCATGGGTAATACTGGAAAAATCATCGCCTCGGATGTTTCTGAAGAACGACTTGATTTGCTGAAAGAAAACTGTCGTCGGCTGGGCGTAACGTGCGTCGAACCAATCCAAAACTCACAGCTCGCAGTTCAAAACCAGAAATACGACGGGATATTGATCGACGCTCCGTGTTCCAATACCGGTGTCATGCGCCGGCGCGTGGATTTGCGCTGGCGAATTTCATCCGAAGAAATCACGCGTTTGCAACATACGCAATTGGATTTACTCAAACTGGCTGCCACGAAAACCAAACCCGGCGGCATCGTTATCTACAGTACGTGCAGCCTGGAACCCGAGGAAAACGGATCGGTTGTCCAGGAATTCCTTCGAGCGGACAAATCGTTTGAACTGGAGCGCGAACGCGAACTGTTGCCGTTCAAAGACAACGTTGATGGGGCGTATGTCGCCCGGCTGCGGAAAAGGTGAGAAGCGATGACGACTGATTAATAGGGTTTTTGCGTGTCCTGCGATGCTTTCACCTTTCCGGTGTAATGCCGGTAAATGAATATAAAATAGATCAGGGAGAAGATCAGTGACAGAGGCCACCACACGAGTGCGACGGCCAAACCGTGTCCCGCGGCCGCGTTTTGGTAGGCAGACATCGAGTTTTCCGGCGCGATGGTCGAATACAACATAATGGGAAAAACGCCGGCGGCGCCCGCGATCATCAGGCCGGCAATAAACGCGCCCGAGGCGATGACCGCGCACAAGTCCCAACCGTTCTTCAGACCGATGAAGATAACCGGGATGGCTCCAATGACGCAGATTAGTCCCAGCCATCCAAAAGCCTGATGGACCAGCCCCGAAAACAATTGCGGCCGGACATACCATGATTCGAAAGTGATGACCGGCAGAAGGATCACGATGATTCTCCAAAGCAAATTGGCGATTCGAAGACTTCGGTCATGCACGGGTCCGTCCGTTTTGAGAACCAGGGCGGTCGCCCCGTGCGCGGCGAAGATGATGAGCACAAATACGGCTACCGATACGGTATACCAATCCAGAATGCCGACGCTTCCTTTCGGGCTGAAGTTGGTGAAAAGGGCGAGCGCAAATTTGCCGCTCGAGTTGAGCGGCACACCTCTTACGATATTTCCCAACGCGGCGCCGACGAGGACGGCCAGAAGAAAATTGGCCGCAACAAAAATAGTATGCCAGCCTGTGCGCCATAACGGATCGGCAAGATGGCCGCTCACCTCGATCGCCACACCACGCAGCAACAAGGACCAGAGCACGAAAAAGAGCGCCATATAAAATCCGGCGAACAACGATGCGATGATATTTGGAAAGGCGACCAGCATGGTGCCGCCAAAACCCACCAGCCAGACCTCGTGCCAGGACCATAATGGTCCGATGGCGGCAATCACCAAACGGCGCTCAGCTTCCGTTTTGCCGACGATATACTGCAACATACCTGCGCCGAAATCGAAACCCTCCAGCACGACGAACATGACCAGCATGAAGGACAAAATGGCATACCAGATTTCAATCATGGGGCACCTCCGATTGGACTATTGAAGAAACCATGTGCGGGCCGTGGCTGATTTCGCGCCCGATGAGAAACAGATAAAGGACACCGAGAATAAAATAAAGCCCGGCAAACCCCATGAGAGTAAACAGGACATCGCCGCCGTTAACCACATCGCTGACGCCCTGGTTGGTGCGGAAGAGGTTAAAGACGAGCCAGGGCTGCCGGCCCAGTTCCGCGGTCATCCAGCCGGCCGTCGTGGCGATGTAGGGAAAGGGAAAAGCCAGCATCAGGGCCCAAAGCAAGCCCCGGGACGTTTCCAATTGGCCGCGCCAGCGCTGGAAGTTGGCAATACCCATCAAGAGGATGAATAAAGTTCCCAGACCGGCCATGATGTGAAACGCGTAATAAAGAAGCTCGACGTTTGAGGGCCAGACATCCTGTGGAAAATCGTCCAATCCCTGAACGCTGGAATTGGGATGGCCGAACGCGAGAATGCTTAATGCGTCAGGCAGATAGAGCGGATTATCAATCCGCTGCTGCGCTTCATCCGGTTGGCCGATGATATTCAGTTCCGCATTGGGGCCGCTTTTGAACCGGCCCTCCATCGCGGCGAGAGTGACGGGTTGATGTTTCGCCACCATTTTGGCCTGCCGGTCTCCGGTGGGAAAAGCGACCAGAAGGGCCGAGCACAATCCCACCAGGGTGCCCGTTTTCAAAAAGAGAGATGCCTGGTCCATATACTTACCCCGCAAGGCGTAAAGCGCGCCCACCGCCGCCACCACAAAGGAACCGGTAACAATCGCCGCGCATTGATTGTGCAGGAACATGATCATCGCCCAGGGATTCAGCAAATAAACCCAGAAACTTTCCAGGCGCAGGCTGCCATCGGCCGCCACGGAATAGCCGACCGGATGTTGCATGAAAGCATTGGTCACGAGTATGAAATAGCCGGAAGTCCAACTGCCGAGCGCCGTCCCCGCGGTGACCAGAAAATGATTGGTCGGCCCCAGCCTCTTTTCACCCCAGACCATGGCCCCGATCATGGCGCTCTCCAGGAAAAACGCGAACATGCCCTCCATCGCCAACGTTTGGCCGATCAGGTTGCCGGAATATTTGGAGAATCCCGCCCAGTTCGTGCCGAACTGAAATTCCATCGGAATGCCGGTGACTACACCGACGGCAAAATTGATGCCAAAAATGCGCGCCCAGAAACGCGCCGCCGTTCCGAAAGTTTCATCTCCAGTGCGCAGGTGTCGCCATTTGAAATAGACGATGATCCATGCCAGCCCCATCGTGAGTTGTGGGAAGAGATAGTGATACGCGATGGTGAACCCGAACTGGAGCCGGCTCCAAAAAAGTGTGTCTTCCATAATCGTTTATTTCCAGGGTGGCTCCGGTTTTGTCGCTTTTTTGCGCATATCAATGGGAACGCCTGTCAGAGACGATCGGCGTCGATGATGGCCTGGGCAAAGGCCTGTGGCGCTTCCTGTGGCAGATTGTGTCCAATGCCGCCTGTGATGACCCGATATTCATATTTACCCGGGAATCTCTTGCGATAGGGCGCATCGTTCGGATAGTGCGGTGCGCCGTTGGCGTCGCCTTCGAGGGAGATCGTTGGCACGGTGATCATCGGACTTTGGTTGATCTTATTTTCCAAATGCTCGTATTGCGGTTCGCCTTTCGCCAGGCCCAGCCTGTAGCGGTAATTATGAATTACAATCGCGACGTGGTCCAGATTGTTAAACGATGCGGCGGTCCGATCGAACGTGGCATCATCGAAATCCCACTTCGGCGAAGCGATTTGCCAAATGAGTTTGTTGAATTCGTGCCGGTATTTTTCATAACCGAGTTCGCCGCGGTCCGTCGCAAAATAATATTGGTACCACCATTGGTACTCAGCCTTTGGCGGCAGCGGCAACTTGTTGGCGGCGGGGCTTCCAATCAGATAACCGCTCACGGACACCAGCGCTTTGCAACGCTCAGGCCAGAGGCTCGCGATAATGTCCGCCGTCGGGGCGCCCCAATCAAAACCGCCGATGATGGACTTTTGGATTTTTAACGCATCCATTAAAGCAATCGTATCGAGGGCGACCACCGACGGCTGGCCGTTTCGGAACGTATCACTTGAAAGGAATGTCGTTGTGCCGTAGCCGCGCAAATAGGGGACGATCACCCGGTAGCCGGACGATGCCAGCAAAGGAGCCACGTCAACATAGCTATAGATGTCGTACGGCCAGCCATGCAGGAGGATGACAACCGGGCCATCAGCAGGGCCGGCTTCGGCGTATCCAATATTCAGAAGACCGGCATCAATCTGTCTTAATGAGGCGAATGATGTGTTCGTTCCCGCTTTAATCACCGGCACGGCGTCCGGGTTTGCCGGA
>DASXFM010000450.1:0-11500 GCA_036489615.1 Verrucomicrobiia bacterium
CTTGGCAAAACGCTGCAAAATCTGGGCGATAAGGTTGACGCGGAAAAGTTTTTTGAGCAGGCCGTCAGTCTTGAGCCGACCTATCCGATGGCGCAATTTGATTTGGGAATGAATTTGCTAAGGCTGGGCGACCCGGTTGGAGCCGGGCAGCATTTAGACATGGCAGTACAACTGTATCCGAGCGATCCGGTCATGCAATATGACCTTGGCGTTTTTTTGTCGCAGCATGGCCACTCGAAAGCTGCCGCTGAACATTTGAAGGCGGCTCTCGCGCTCAATCCGGATTTTACGGAAGCGCGGCGGGAACTTGATGCCGTTGAAGCGTTGAAGCGTTGAAGCGGATTATTCGCGCGAAGAGCGCGAAGGTGAAAACTTTCTGGCGACATGATCGCCGTTCACGCATTGTATCGCATGCTAATGCGTAAGTTGCCACGAGAAATCATTCATGCTCTGACTTCGGCCATTTGATACACTTTGACACCATGAGCATGGGCGGACCATACGACCATCCAATCGGTGATTTGATTCACTGGGGGCGTAATCCCTTTCCGCCTGATATCGCGGATTTGATAAGGCAGCTTTATGCGATTGACCCAAAAATTCGTGACACTTTTGCATTAGAAGCTTTTGATTGGGAACAGGGCAAGGCACTTGATGAAGGACGAGCCAAATTGCGAGCAGAGCTACAGAAACATAAAAAATTGGAATGATTTCGATTGGTTCCACTCCCGCGGGCCGCATTCCCTCGACACGCTGATACGATTTTGGAACAATCGGCGGGTGAAACAATCAATTGTCACTCTCGACATGGAAGGCGTGTTGACGCCCGAAATCTGGATTGCCGTTGCTGAAAAGACAAAAATTCCAGAATTGCGCAGGACCACTCGCGACGAACCGGACTATGATAAACTCATGCGTGGGCGCCTGGAAATCCTCGACAAGCACAATTTGAAATTGTCCGATATTCAGAATGTCATCGGGTCGTTGAATCCGCTCGACGGCGCCAAAGAGTTTCTAGATGAGCTGCGCAAACTCGTCCAGGTCATTATTCTCTCGGACACGTTTGAACAGTTCGCCGCCCCGCTGGTGAAACGATTGAATTATCCGACGCTCTTTTGCCACCAACTCGTCGTCGAAAACGACCGGATTGTGGATTACGAATTACGCATCACGGATCAAAAGCGGAAAACTGTCGCGGCGCTCAAACAATTGAATTACAACGTCGTCTCCGCCGGCGATTCCTACAACGACACCGGGATGCTGCTGGAAGCGCATACTGGTTTCCTGATCCATGCGCCGGACAATGTGAAACGGGATTTCCCACAATTCAAAGCTGTGGAGTCGCATGCGGAGTTGATGAAATTCATCGTTGAAGCGTTGAAAGGTTAAAACGTTGAAGCGTGTTGCGTGTTGCGTCAAGTATCGACGAACGGCGGCGAGCGGTATGAGCTTCAACGTTTTTTCCCGAACTGAATCCGATTTTCTGTTCCGGCAATCAATCGTTGAATATTCGTCCGGTGTTTTAAAATCGCCAAAGTGCAAAGGGCGATGGTGACAATGATCAGGGTCAGGTCGTGTTGCGTCAGACAGACCACCAATGTCAAAATGAGCGCGGCGAGGATTGAGCCGACGGAGGTATATCGCGTGACGATCACCCCGACGATGAAAGCCATCAAACCGAAAAAGACCGACCAGGGCACGAGGGCCAGGTAAACGCCGGCGGTCGTGGCGATGCCTTTGCCGCCTTTAAACCCGAGCCAGCAGGTGTAATTGTGGCCGAGTACGGCAAAAATTCCAGCGACTACGCGGTAATGGATCATCACGCCGGGGTCCGTGATGCCAAATAGAGGCAGAATTAGATTACATAGCTCAACCGCCGCGAAACCTTTGAGCGCGTCCATCAACAAAACAAAGATGCCCGCGGACCGTCCGATGGCGCGAAAGGTATTGGCCGCGCCGATGTTGCCGCTGCCGACGGCGCGAATATCAATGCCTCGAGCCTTTGCCACCAGAAAGCCGGTTGGGATTGAGCCAAGTAAATAGCCCGCTACCGCAACGACGATGTAGCTCAACATGGACACGCGGGAAGTTTAACCGCGGGGAGTTTTGAGTATCAAGTTTTCGTTTGCGGCGGTTTGCACCGCGGCCACCAACAACCGGGTAGGGAGGCGACCAAGCCAGAGTGACCGGTCGCGCTTGATCGACTGATTTGAAAGGTCATCTCCATGGAACCACACGGCGTTTCTGGCCGGACGATTCTCCCTCACCATGAACCCGTTTTCGGAACGCAGCTGTGTCGGAGACCAACCGCAGCAGCCAGAGGCCACAACCGAGTCCCGAAATTGCCCAATCCCTTTTCCATCGGCAGTGCTGCGGCTGGTGTGCTCGGCGCACACACAGCCCGCGCTCCGGTTCAGGGGTTCAATGCGAAAGAAATTTTGCAGACAGGTCGAATCGTTGTCTGACGAGCGCAGGCCGAAACCGGCCCGGAGCAACCTGAAGGCTGGACACCGAACGAGCGGTCTAATCCAGCTCGTTAATTTTGGCGGCGAGGATGAAATCGTTTTCGGTCAGGCCTTTGGCGCTGTGAGTCCAAATCTGGATTCGTGCCTGGCCGTAGGTAAAGTAAATGTCCGGATGATGGTTTTGTCGTTCGGCGATTTCACCCACTCGATTGACAAATTTTAGAGCGTGTTGGAAGTCGGGAAATTTGTATTGTTTTTCCAGCCGCTGTTCGTCCAGGACTTGCCAGCCGCCATTGAGACGGCTTTGCATTTGTTTCAATGCCTCGCCTTTGAGGGGCGGCGTACCGCCTTCGCATGCTTTGCATTCCTTCTTTGCAAGTTCAGAACTCATAGTGTCCTCCAAAATCTAAAATCAATTAGTCACGGTTTTCAAGCATACAATTTAGCCGAAATCGTGCCAGCCATAATTAGGGCGAAGCGCGCGCTTATTAATGCAGATTGCATTTGAGGGGCCGCTCACCGTGCAAAAGTCTTTTCGGATCGGCGATTGGTTCACTATTCAGGCCAAATATGCCGCAAATTAGATTCACGCTATCGCGTGGTTTTGCAATCAGCGGCTGATTCTTTAGGGTGTCTAACCCAGGGCGGCGCTCGCTGACTCGCTTGCCCTGGGCTGCTATAAGCCGCCCATTCAGGGCTTACGGACGATTCGGGAGAGGATTTCTTGAGCGGCGCGTTGGCCGGTCTCCAAAGCGCCAAAGACCGTTCCGGTTTGTGCATCCTTCACCGTGGCTTCGCCGGCAAAGAACAGCGTGCCAGATACAGGCGCCGCGAGGAGCTTCGGCAAATCCAGACCGTTCACGGGAATGTAACTATAGGCGCCCCGGATATCCGAATCATTGGCCCAATTGTAATAGTGGACCGCTAAAAGGCGCCGGCGCAGAACTGAAATGGGAAGGCCATCAAAAAGTATCCTGGAAAGTATTTCGAGACCAGTTGAGCAAAGTTTTTTGGTCGAAAATCGCAGGAGCGGGTCGGCATCCGCGCCACCCGCCCAACCGGTTAACATCGGCCCGCGCGGGTCGCTCCACCAGGTCGGAAGCGGCGCGCCTGGAACTTGAATGAACCCGAAATCATTCCAGGACGACTCTTTGAAATGGAAAATCACTTTAACAACGTTGCCAAATTCCAGTCCATTTGCGGCTTCGATTTTGCCAGGCAATGACGGTTCGAATATGACGTCGCCGGCTTTTAATACTCCTACCGGCAGCGTCACCACCGCAGCGTCTGCCTGGAACATCTTTTGACGCCTGCCCTGCCGGGCAACGACCTCGACGCTCCCCGGTTTCCAGCGAATACGCCGAACCTTTGCGCCCGAAATCAACCGCCCTCCACATGCCTGGATTTCCCGCACGAAATAATCCACGAGCGCACCATAGCCCTCAATGAGGCGGGATTGCTGGTCCAAATTCATTTGCTCGCCGGAATATTCCGCCCGGCGACACGCATGCGCGCTGATGCGGCCAGGATAAGCCGCGTCGAAACCCGTAACAAAATGTCTCACGACAGCGCGGGTGGGCTCATCAAAGGGCTGGCCAGCGAGAAAGACATCAATCGAACAATCGGGTTTGCGAATGTCCACCTGATTCAAAACATCGGAGATAATTTCCCAGATTCTGCTGTTTTGAAATTTTCCCTCTTCATAACTCCGGTATTGGTCGGCAACGGGTTGCATGGAAAGACCCGCCTTCCGAATTGCTTCCAGCAGTGGTTTGCTGCAACCATGAACAAACTCGGCGCCAAGCTCAATTGGAGTGCTGTTGTGCCGGACAGTCTGGATACGCCCGCCAAAACGGTTTTTAGACTCCAACACCGTCGTGGACATGCCTTTTCGCGCCAGTTCGAGCGCCGCGGCCAATCCGGCAATGCCGCCGCCGATGATAACAGCCTCCCCACGTTTCATGGGCTGTTATTTAAATGGGAAAAACGGTTTGGGAGCGCCCACCGAAGTAACAATGCCTTTTGACAAGTTCCACGTTAAATGACAATTCTCGCAATAGGCCTCGTGCTCGACGACCCGAAAAATGATTCCCAGGTGCAGCGCTACTGTGGGAAGAAAAAAACGCCGGGTCATTTGCGGATAATTGACGCGCAACGAGCCGCACGACGGACAATGAATCGCCTTTTCCAATATTGGCGGATGGTTGTCATCCATTGCGCGGACGGCCTGTGCAAAATGGTCCTGCCGCACCTGGACACGGTGGGTCACGCGCGGCCGGCACAGGAATAAAAAGTTCTGGAGCAACTTGTCGTCGTAAGTGCGCGCATCGACATCCCGGTCGCGGAAGAAAGTCTCGAGAATACGTCCGTCCTTGATGTCCTCAAAGATGGCCACCGTGACCCATGGCTGATACTTGTGAGAATTCATATTTAACCTATCGTCCTCTCATCCGTTGCCGTCAAGGGGGAAAAAGAACTGACAACCGAGGCGTCGAAGAAGAACGTGGGAAATCGGTAAGAATGGCAGGCGGAAGTCTGGAACTCAGTGAAAACGAGCGTGAACGGATCTGCCGGGAGTCAAACATTAGAAATGACACATTTCGTCTAAATGTAAATGAACTGCGCTTCCCTCAGTTTGAAATGCCGCCAGAGAACATCCTGCTCATCAAAGAGTTCTGAATAAAACTCATGTTTACGTAAAATTAACATAATTCGTCTTTGAAAAAGCAAAGCTAAACCATAACATGGCTGCGCTGGATGGTCGGTCCTCGAGTGTGAAAGCGACAGGTTGTCTCAGAGATGCTCTTCACCATATCAGGGACTCGTAAATCAGAAACACCAACCAAATGAAAATCAAATACTTGATCGGAGTCTTGTTGTCTATTTTGGCCGTGACGGTGACGTCAGTTCAGGGACAGAATAATACCAATTGCGATAGCCCAATCACCCTGACGAACAACGTCGTGTATTCGGAGAGTACGGTGAACGCGGGGTCGTCGGGTAATCCTTCCACCGATCCCGGCGAATATCCGATCGGCCACGGCGTCTGGTTTGCGATCACCACTCCGCCCTACAACGTCCGCCTGAACGTGAGCACCTGCGGCAGCTCTTACAATGGCAATACCGACCTGATCGTTTATACCAATGCCTGCGGCGGTAATCCGGTCACCTGGGCCAATGGTTCCAATCCCTTTGGCTGTAGCGGCGATGCGGGCATCAGTGTCAGCGCTTCCGCCAATACCACTTATTACATTCTGGCTTCGGGCACCTATTCGGCCTCGGGCACTCTCGACATCACGGCCACCTTGTCGACCCCACCGACCAATGATACCTGCGCTTCGCCCATCACCCTGACCAACGGCGTCCCCTACTCGGAAACCAACTTTAACGCCACAGAATTTGGCGACGCCACCACGGATCCCATCGACTATCCGATTGGCCGCGGCGTCTGGTTTGCGATCACCACTCCGCCCTACAACGTCCGCCTGAACGTGAGCACCTGCGGCAGCTCTTACAATGGCAATACCGACCTGATCGTTTATACCAACGCCTGCGGCGGTAATCCGGTCACCTGGGCCGATGGTCCCAACCCCTTTGGCTGCAGTGGTGATGCGGGCGTCAGTTTTATCGCGCCAGCCAACGAGACTTACTACATCCTGGCTTCAGGCACCTATTCCTCCTGGGGAACTTTGAATATCACGGCCAACACTCCGCCTCCAACCAATGACGTCTGCAGCGGCGCCATGACGATGACGGCCGGCGTCACGTACACGACCAACACCGCTTACGCGACATCCATAGGTGATCCAGTGCCCAGTTGCGTACCGAGTTTCGGGCGCGGTGTCTGGTACGAATATACCCCGGCTGCGAGTGGCCTGGTGGGAGTGACCACGGCGGGAAGTTCCTTCCAAACGGCGCTGGCGGTTTATAAGGGCAGTTGCGGATCGATGACTGAAGTTGCCTGCAGCGAGAGCAGCGGCGCCTATAATGGTGCGGGCCTGGCCGACGTCAACTTTTCTGGAGAGGCCGGAACGCCGTATTACATTCTGGCCGGCGGCGTTAACGGGCAGGCAGGGATATTGCAAATACTCATTCCCAACATTGACCTTGTTTCGAGCGCTTTCACCGCAACCAATCCCGCCGGCGGACTGATCACGGCAGGCCGGGCCTTTTCGTCCGGTTGGACCGTGCAAAATCAGGGAAGCAATTCCATCAATGGCACCTGGACGGATTCATTGAGTTTGACCAACGTCGGCACAAACGTCGTCATCGCCAGTTTCACCGGCCCGCACAACGCCCCGGCCGGCGGCAGTTATACCGAAACCTATAACAACTTGATGCCGCCAGTCGCAGCGGGCAATTATACCCTGGTGGCCACAGCTGATGCCGGTAACGATGTCGCCGAAGTCACCAAAACCAACAACGTCCAGCTTTTATCTGTGACCATCACCAACATTCCACCGTCGGTCACGCTCCTGCAGCCCACCAACCAATTGAATTTGGTCAGCTGCGTCCAGGTACCCGTCAGATTGGCCGCGCAAGTCCAGCTTGGCAGCTATGCGATTACGAACGTGCTGTTCTATGACAGCAACAGCACAAATATGATTGGCAGTCTGACGAATTCGCCCTATCGCACCACCAGCCTGGCCCTGGGCTTCGGCACCAATATTATCGGCGTCATGGCCCTGGACAGTTTCGGCCTGGTTGGATTTTCCACCAATCTGGCAACAGTCACGCTCCATTATCCCACCAACCTGAATGTTTTAAGCGCCGACTTCGCGACCAACGGTGACTATGTCGGCTGCATGTGCGCGTACGCGGGCAGCAATTATTTGGTGCTGACAACGACAAACCTGGCCATACCAGGGCCTTTGTGGCCAGCATACCTAACCAACCTGACGACCACGAACGTGCTGTCGTTTACGAATCATCCCACCGCGCCGCAACGCTTTTTCCGGGCGAAGCTGCTGCCTTGATTTCCCGATTTTTGCGTGGTGCCTTGGCTTTTAGTTGAGAAGCGCGCCGAAGTCTGCTAGATTCGTCCCTTCGTAATGAAACAAATGGTTACAATCGGGCTGTTGCAGGCAGCCTGTTCGGCCAACGCGGGAGCGAACTTGAAAAAGACGCTCGCGCTGGTTGAACGCGCGGCCAAACAGGGCGCGCAGATTGTTTGCACGCAGGAGCTGTTTCGGTCGCAATACTTTTGCCAGACGGAAGACCATAAGAATTTCGAACTGGCGGAAAAAATTCCCGGCCCGACCACGGAAGCATTTTCGAAGCTCGCAAAGAAACACAAAATTGTCGTTATCGCCTCGCTCTTCGAGAAACGCGCGGCCGGAGTGTATCATAACACAGCGGTTGTAATTGACGCGGACGGTTCTCTCAAGGGCATGTATCGCAAGATGCATATTCCGGATGACCCGCTTTATTACGAGAAATTTTATTTCACGCCGGGTGATTTGGGCTTCAAAGCGTGGGACACGAAATACGGAAGGATCGGCGTGCTCGTTTGCTGGGACCAATGGTATCCCGAAGCCGCCCGCCTGACGGCGATGCAGGGCGCGCAAATTATTTTCTATCCCACAGCCATCGGCTGGCATCCAGCCGAGAAGAAGGACTATGGAGCGAACCAGCACAGCGCGTGGGAAACGATCCAGCGCAGCCACGCCATTGCCAACGGCTGTTACGTGGCCGTGCCCAATCGCGTGGGCCGTGAAACAATTTCAGGCCAGGGCATCGAATTCTGGGGACAAAGCTTTGTAGCCGGCACGTCCGGGCAAATTCTCGCCAGGGCGGGAGTTGACCGGGAAGAAATTCTGATTGTTCCGGTAGACCTCGCCACTGTGGACGTCACGCGCACCCACTGGCCGTTTCTGCGCGATCGCCGGATTGATGCCTACGGAGATCTGACGAAGCGCCTGGTAGACTGAGCGTCGCTCAGGCCGTCAACGCTCGCCTGGTTCCGGCGGTCCTGGCTTCCAATCCCCCATTTTATGCAAAAGGAAGAAAATCTCATCTCACACGCCCGTGAAACGGCTGAACAGACCGTCATGCCCATTTTGCTGGCGATCAGCGTCTGCCATTTGCTGAATGACACCGTCCAGTCGTTGATCTCGGCGATTTATCCGATCGTAAAGGAATCGTTTCATCTGAGCTTCACGCAAATCGGGTTTATTACGTTTACGTTTCAATGCACCGCTTCGCTCTTGCAACCGTGCGTCGGTTTTTACACGGACCGAAATCCAAAACCGTATTCATTGGCGGTGGGGATGATCATTTCCCTGGTTGGCGTCGTTTTGCTGGCGTATGCGTGGCAATATTCGTTGTTATTGGTTTCAGTTGGCCTTTTGGGAATTGGCTCCGCGATTTTCCACCCGGAATCGTCGAGGCTGGCGCGATTGGCGTCGGGCGGGCGGCACGGTTTCGCGCAGTCGTTGTTTCAGGTCGGTGGAAACGCGGGAAGTTCTTTCGGCCCGTTGCTGGCGGCACTGGTCATCACTAACCACGGGCAGCACAGCATTGTCGGCTTTTCCGTACTCGCGCTGGCCGCTACGGTGGTGCTTTTTAAAGTTTGCGGCTGGTACAAAAATCATTTGTCCGAACTGAAGAACAAACCACGTCCGGCGCATCGATCGCCCGTGCCGCGACGCACGGTCTATATCTCGCTCGCCGTCCTGGTGGCGTTGACTTTTTCCAAATATATTTATTTGGTGAGTCTCTCGTCGTATTACACTTTTTATTTGATCAACAAATTTCACGTTTCGGTGGCGGCGTCGCAGATTTATTTGTTTCTCTTTCTTTTTGCGGTCGCGGCCGGGACGTACATGGGCGGGCCATTGGGAGATCATTTTGGCCGTAAATACGTCATTTGGGGCTCAATTCTAGGCGTGACGCCGTTCACCTTGCTGCTGCCGCACGTCAATCTGCTCTGGACGGCTATATTGACAGTCATCATTGGGCTGATTCTGGCGTCAGCCTTTTCGGCCATCCTGGTCTACGCCACGGAATTGGTACCGGGCAACGTTGGGATGATCAGTGGCCTGTTTTTCGGCATGGCGTTTGGATTTGCCGGCATCGGTTCGGCGGCGCTGGGCAAACTGGCCGATTACACGAGCATTATTTTTGTGTTTAAGGTCTGCGCTTTTTTGCCTTTGATTGGCCTGCTCACGGCATTTTTGCCGCATATTGAAAGTGCCAAAAAAGTTGAAGCGTCGAAAGGTTGAAGCGCAAAGGGACTTCGTATTGCGTGTTGCGTCAAGTACAGGCCTGTGATGGCCAGCGATACTTGACCCAACACGCAAATGAGAATGACCTTAAAGATCGATCTGCGCACTTCGTCATTTACACGACGGGCGGACATTGTAAATTTCATCGCCAGTGAAACGTTACATCCCGCTGGCAGTCTGGATTGTCGTCGTTTCGACCATCATCTTCATCCCGCTGCGCATCATGAGCTACGGCTTTTTGCCGATGGACGATGCGCTACGCCATGCGGCCAGGGCAATTTCGGGAAAATCGTGGCAACAAATCCTGGTCATGCGGGACGATTTCTCGATCGATCCCAGCCCGGGCTGGGACAAAATCCTCGAATGGGTCCATGACTTGCACGGGGGCGATGCCGAACAGCTCGTGATCTTTTCTTTTGTCTCGCTGATGATTCTGGTCATGGCTTGTGGTGTTCCCTGGTTTCGCCGGCCGGAAGCCTGGCTAGGAGCATTGTGCAGTGCGGCGATCTTCATTCCTGAGTGCACGACGCGGTTTGCTCGCGGGCGTCCTTATATCCTGACCGATGCCGTTGTGATCACGATTTTATTTCTTTGGTCTCGCCACAAACAAAATCGGCCTTCGCCAATAACAGTTGTTTGCACCGTCCTGCTCACGGCGGCCGCCGCCTGGATTCATGGTTCGTGGTATTTATTGGTGTTGCCCGGGGCCGCGATTTTTTTGGCAGGCTTGTGGCGGGAAGCGATCGCTTATTGGTTCTGCTGGCTGGCGGGAAGTTTCCTCGGTTGCGCGTTGACGGGGCATCCAATCGAATTTTTAGTCCAAGCCGTCCGGCACATGCTGGTGGCGTTCGGTAATTTTGTGGTGAGCCGGCAACTCGAGCCGGAATGGTATCCTTCGGACGGCTCGGTGCCCGCCGTTCTCGCCGTTGCCGCCCTGCTTTTATGGAGAAAAATGTCCGGCGGCTGGAATGTCCGCGCCGTCTTGAATCCCATGTTCATGATGATGGCGATGGGCTGGCTCCTGGGCCTGCATACCCGGCGTTTTTGGTGGGATTTTGGAGCGCCGGCGTTCATCATTTGGGTAGCGCTGGAGTTGCAGGAACATTTCGAGCGCGACTCCGTTTTTGATTCCTTCACGCGGCTGTTTATCACCCTGGCCATCGCGGCGGGGGCGTATCTGGGCTTCACTTCCGATCGCGAAAGCCGATGGACGGACAATCTCACGATTGAATTCGTTACTCCGGCCAATACCGCCGCCGGCTGGCTGCCGGGCCCCGGCGGCATCATTTACAATTCGGACATGGACGCTTTCTACCAGACGTTTTTCAAAAATCCGACTGCGGATTGGAAATATATTTTAGGATTTGAACCCGGTTTGATGCGTCCCGAAGATCTCGCGGTGCTTCGCCGGTTCCAGTGGACTTTTGGCGATGCCCGCGCTCTCAAGCCGTGGGCAGATGAAATGCGCCCGCAGGACCGAATGTTCATCCGCGCTCCGGCATCCGGCCGCCCAAACCTTCCACAATTGCAGTGGGATTATGCCGCCACCGAATTGTGGATTGGACGAATTCCCCAAAAATGAAACCGGCGTGGCTCACAGGCTCAAATGGATTGATCGGGGCTTACATCGTCAGGACGGCGCTAAAATTCGGCGCACCATGGCGCCTGCGCGCATTGACGCGCGCCCAATTTGATCTGACGGATTTTGGCAGCGTCGAGAGTGAATTCAAAAAGGACCGGCCTCAACTGGTGATTCATTGCGCCGGCGTTTCCTCCATCGCAGATGCGCAGAAAAACCCATCGCTGGCC
>DASXFM010000530.1:0-5478 GCA_036489615.1 Verrucomicrobiia bacterium
CCTGAGCGGCATTGAAGCTGCTGCAAGAGTAACAGGCAGAGATATTTAAAGATCATATGAAATTCGGGTGGATCATTTGCGGCTTTATCGTCCACGGCACAAAGGTTACCTGGACTGCGATGGCAATTGGGTTGGTCGTAGCGATTTTGTATTTCCGGATATTTTTCAGGAGTTGGGATGATTTTCGGGACGCCTGGTCCGATTTTTGGCGCGGCCTGGTACGACGCCAGCTGGCAGGCCGGATTTCGTTTTGGATCATCATCTCCGTCGGCAGCGGTATGCTGGCCTACTACCAATTACCCGAGTGGTTTCCACACATGTTCGGCGACATCAAATAGGATTAGCGTGAGCGCGGAAATATTGCCCATAAGGAAAATAACAGCAGCCACGACAACCCGCCTGCAATCAAGGGAGTTGGCCGCCATGGAACCTCAAAGGTAAATTCGATTCAATCAGCTTGTTGACGACCACTCGATTCGGGGAGCCGTCGTCGGCCAACTCAATGTTGGCTTCATAATCGCCGAGGCACAATTGGTCCCAGCGCCAAAGGCCGTTGACGAAAGTGGCCGGCTGGCCGTCATTGAACGGCCGACAGTGGTAAATAAAGGCCGCCCGGTCGTTGGCTAACTGTATTGCCAACCGCGTGGCCTGAGCGGTGGTGAGCGATGCATGCTGCTTCGGACTTGCGCAGCCGGCAACAATCAGCGACAGAAACACGAAACATAATGCCTTCATAAGCTCAATGACATTGCGCCGAGTCTAAGGGCTTGTCAAGCCCACTTGGGAGAGCATGAGCGGGGCGAATTGTAAAATGGAACGAATCTAGTAGCTACGCCGATCCGGGCGCTACTCCCTCATTTCGTTGTCGCAGGTCTTTCCGCAGGTTGGAATGGACCACCAGTAATAGCCAACCTTCATTAGGCGTTGAATTGCCTCCCTTAACCGGAGAATAGCAATTCGCGCGGTTTTCAAAAAGCGGAAAGCAGTCGCGGACTGCTGGGTTTTTGGATAAAGTTGGATTGTATTAAGCGCCGCTATGTGCATGGTCGCCTATATCGCATCAAAGCAGCCTTTACCACTTATTCCGTGGCAAGAGGACGCGCCCGGTTTCAACGTGAAAGAATTGGCTGAATCTGAAGAGCGAGTTCGCCGCCACTTTGCGCTGCCCCATATTCGTTATGCTGGCAGTCACACCGGCTGCGGGTGCGGTTTTAACGAGGGCAGAGAGTATCCGGATTATAATGATCCTGCCAAGGCGCGAGTGGATGCATTGAAATCATCGGCACTCCTTGCAGATTACATTCGAGAGCACCACGTTGAGCAGGTCTATAGTTGCTGGTCTGGTGATGAATCTGCTCCCAAAGAATTCGAGCGACATATTACGCCAAACGAATTACTGGCTGAGGATTTATTCTTTCGAGAAAGAGAGTTGCTGATTATTGATTAACGAACTTTCAACTTCTGTCCCGGATTGATGGATTAATGGAGACTTTTCACGAGGTGCGCAGGATTATGCATTTTCGATTGCGGCACCAGATGCCCATGTTCCATATTGGCGTTCAGGCCAGCGGCCGGTCCGCGGCCAACCGGGTCAGATTGGGCTAACCAACAAAATTATGAGCGTGTTTTCACACTTTGGGGATTATTGAACGAGTGAAATCCACGCATTCAGAAGATCTGGAGTGTATTAGGAGCATTCGGGGTTGTTTTGGCTCGCGCCGGATGTTTTGCGTTGAGTACGAATTTACGGGTGAACGCGTGATCGAAAGGCGCGGAGGCCGCGTAAAAAAGGAAATCAATATTTCTGACATCATCGAAACGAGCGTGGCATTTGGCCAGCCGAACGAACTGGTTCTTAAGACCAATAATGTCACCATGAAAATTCAGATCGTCCCGTCGTTAAGGGAAGTGATCGATCAAAATTGGAATGAATCCTATTCAATGATGAGCGAGTCTGAACGTCAACGTTTCGAAGACGTGAAACAGGAACTCTCTTCACAGTTCAAACGCATTAATCTCATTGCGGGGATCGTTCTTCTTCTGCTGGTCTTCGTCGTCATTTGTCTTTTCAGCGTCTTCAAGAAAATGCATCCGCATTGATCACGATCACGATTGGGTTGCGGCGGCAGTACCACTTTCACAGTTATCGGCTGCCAGGAACCGTACCGGCGTTCGCGTGACTTGCGCCGCGAACCGTCTCGTACGATTGTTCCGGGAAATAGTTTGAGCCCCGAAAGCTTTCGGGGCTGCTACGCATGCAGCAAGCTTTTCCGTGAACCTGGAGATCGCCGGGTGAGGCCACTCGGCCTACATGAACCCACCCTCTTCTGGCGAGTCTTGCCAGCGAAAACGTTCCTTCAAGGAAGAGCAATTCCGTTGTGAGCCTGGGCGTCTACCAATTCCCATGACCATCGGTTGCCCTCCCGTTAACCGTACCGTCGTTCGAGAGTTGGGGCGCGAACCAAGTCGTGCGATTGTTCCGCGAAATAGTTAGAGCGGACTGACGTCCACTGCTACGCATGCAACGGTCATGGCCCCGATGCGCGTCCATCGTTTGGCGGTCGGGCTTTTTCATGAACGTGGAGAACGCAGGATGAGGCCACGCGGCCTACACCAATCCAATCCATCCTATTAAACGGGCACGAGGCTGGAACCGTTTATATGTAAATTTTCGACGGCTGAACCTGGGGTATCGAGAATCTCGCGAACTTTTCTGGCAAGCCGGGCGGGTGAAAACGGTTTTTCGAGGAAGAGCAATCCTTCGTCAAGGACGCCGTGATGAGCCAGGGCGTCATCTGTGTATCCTGACATGAGCAGGATTTTGGTCTGCGGACATTGCCGTCTGATTTTGTCGCTCAGTTCCTTGCCGCTCATTTGCGGCATGATGACGTCGCTCAGCACAAGGTCCCAGTTTGGTTTGCGTCGAATGAGTTCCAATGCCTCAAAGGCGTTATTGGATTCCTGTATTTTGTACCCGCAATTCCGGAGAATAACGACGGCCAACCGGCGCACAGCGGGGTCGTCTTCGACGATGAGTATGGATTCGTTCCCGCCGGGCATGTCTGATGTGTCCGCGACCATGGCGGGTTCCAGCGACGAGTCCGTGCGCGGAAGGTAAATCTTGAAGGTGGTGCCGCAATTGGGTTCGCTATAAACGTGGATATCACCGCCGCTTTGGCTAATGATGCCATAACAGGTAGCGAGCCCCAAACCGGTGCCTTTGCCAAGACCTTTCGTGGTAAAAAATGGTTCAAATAAATGCGCTTTGACCTCTTCGGTCATGCCGACGCCGTTATCCGTAATGGCCAGGAGCACATATTGTCCCACATCCAGAGTGCGGTTGCGGAACTTCAACTCCTGATCGATAACGACGTTTGCGGTACTGATGGTCAATTTGCCGCCGCGCGGCATGGCATCTCGCGCATTCACCGCCAAATTCATAATGACCTGCTCCAATTGGCCGGGGTCCGCTTTGATTCGGCCGAGCATCACCCCGAAGACGGTGGATAATTCAATGTCTTCTCCAATCAATCGCCTTAACATTTTCTCCATATTCTGGACGACCTCGTTCAACTGGAGGACGCGCGGCTGGAGGACTTGTTTGCGGCTGAACGCCAGCAACTGCCGGGTGAGTGAAGCCGCCCGCTCGGACGCATTTTGGATTTCTGTGAAATTCTTTTGCAGTGGATTGCTTTTATCCAGCGTTTGCAACGCCATCGAGCAGTATCCGCCAATGACCGTGAGGATGTTGTTGAAGTCGTGCGCGACACCCCCGGCCAGGCGTCCGACCGCTTCCATCTTTTGCGATTGCAACAACCGGTCTTCGCTGCAACGAAGGGCCTGCTCGGCTTGCTTCAAGTCGGTCACGTCCTGCATGGTCCCGATCATTTTGATCGGCTCGCCGAATTGGCTGAGCACTACTTCGCCGCGGGCGGAGATGATCCTTAACGAGCCGTCCGGGAGAATGATTCGATGATCGCAGGTAAACGACCGACCGGTGCGCAAAGATTCGGTCATGATTTCTTTTACGCCGGGTAAGTCGTCGGGATGGACGCGCTCGAGGCACGTTTCTATGGAAAGTTCGGCATCCTCGGGACGGCGTCCATACATGCGCCGGGTTTCCTGCGACCAAATCACCCGATTATTGATGACGTCCCATTCCCAGCTTCCGAGGCGGGCGATTTGCTGGGCCTGAGCCAGCTGGGCCTCGCTTTTGCAGCGTTCCTCGTTTTCCCTGGTCAATTCAGCAGTTCGATCGGCGACGGCTTGTTCGATGGTTCCGTTCAATTCCTCCAACTGCGCCTGCCGCTCCGCGACCAACAGCATTTCACTGAGGCTTTTCTGAATAGAAATGATCAAAAAGACGACTTCAAAAAGAACCCATCCGGCGTGCTCAAATGATCTCCAAATGGATGCATGCAGGACACCATAAACGGATTGAGGCCAGAGAAAGCCGCGCGCGAGATGGTCCGCACAAACCACTACGGTGGCGGAAAGGAGAACGGTCCAATCACGATAGAAGGCCAGGATGGCGAGCGAACCAAACACATGGAAATGGGTTTCGATGCGGCCACCCGTCAGATGGATGAGCAATCCCGACATGAGCATCTGGCCAACGGCAATCGTGTGCCGGGTGAGGGCTTCGCCCGGAAATTTTCGGGCCATATAGACCGGGAGGCTGGTGATGATTCCTCCCAGGAAAATGGCGAACCAAACGTGGGGATGAATCCGGCTGTTCATGCCGGCCCAGGTTCGCGGCGAGAGCCACACCGCCAGCGCAACGGCAAAAAACCATTGAAAGACCATTAACCACGAAAAAAGGTGATCCGTGTGCTTGATGATGTTTTGCCATTGCTCATTGAAAAGCGCGGCGACACGGCTTGAGACTGGAGCGGTGCGATCAGTTGCTATTTCAGGCGACGAGATCATGGCGCAATGGTCGGTTGACTATTGGATTCATCGAGCAAGGAGCATCCGTAAACCGGTGTCTGGGTGACGGCGCCGGGCTTTCCCAGCGCAAACGAAATAATGGCGCTCTCTCCAACGTTGTCGCCCGCGTGGCCGCGACTGCCGGTAATACCCCCGCGGAAGAGCAATTCGCCCCGCGGATTATAGAGCAAAACGTACCCGGAAGTTTCCGCGCCGAACTTGCGCGCCATCGCGTCGTTGAGGTCATCCTGCACCACCACCCCCGGAATAGCTTCGGCGGCTCGCCGTAATTCCGTGTGAGTCCAGCCGGCGGGATAGCCGGGCGGTCTGAAGAACAGAACGTGGGCGGCAATTCGTCCGTTACTTTCAGCCAGCAAGCGATTTAATTCTTCCACACTGGCACGGGTGCATGGACAGCGCGGATGCGCAAACATAACCAAAGTGTCCCGGGTGGGGTCCAGCGGTATCGAAGTTCCTAAAATCCAATTAACGGGTGCGTTGCTGGATGAGCCGCTGGCGTTTTCGTAGTCCAAAACCATGACAAGGCCT
>DASXFM010000565.1:0-20246 GCA_036489615.1 Verrucomicrobiia bacterium
TGCTGGCAGCGCTGGCGTTGTGGCGCACATTTGATCGCCGGGAAATTCCCTGGGCGCGCGGAATATTCTTTGCCGCAACCATCCTTTTCATCATGGCGGCCGCCATCGCCTTTGCCGCCGTATCAAAACCGGCAAACGGCCGCGAACTCGGCGGGTTTAGGTCAGACGCGTTCGCCATTCTGCTCAACCCGGGTTGGACGATAAAATGGACGGCGCTTTGGATTTTGTTGATAGTGGGAATTTGTTTGTCGGAACGATTCCAACGTATCGCCAGGCATCCATACGCTCTGATTCTTTTAGTGTTTGCCATTGTCTTATGGGGCGCATGGCCATTGATCAAGCCGGATGACTTGAACCCGGCCCGGCAATTCAATGCGCGCTTTCTCGATTTGGCCGTTCCGTTGGCGCTGCTTCCCGTCGCATTTGCCGTGGCCGCAGTTCCAAAATGGTTTGAATCCCGGCGCCAACACTTGGTCGTGCTCAGCGCGGCGCTGTTGCTGGCGCAATCTCTTTGGCAAATCTCAGCCACGTGGCAATGGAATGGCTTTGTCGGAGCTCTGCGCGGCGTTTTGGCTTCACGCACAGGATACCTGTCGCTTTCGGAAACACATTTGCTTCAAGGCGCCATTCCCGGCCAATCGTTTCACTTCGTCGGCGGTGTCTTCGATTGGGATAACCCGTGCCTCTGCATCGCCTTAAGTCCCGACGGCCGCGTACGTATGATGCTGCATTCCGCGCCGGACGGTTATGCGGCCCGATGGCAGCCGTTCGATCCGCTCAATCCCAGGACATTCCCCGACCTGCACCGTTACGGCGTGGATTACCATGATTACCAGGCCGCGATCGACGCGGCCTCATCAAAGTAAAAATCGTAACCGTCTTTTCACCTTGGCTTCATCGGTTCGTAGCACTGATATGGTTTTTCTGGCATGTGAATTGCATCCATCCGTTTATGGCGAGGAAGTTGAATCCGTCAAAGTTGCCGCGGCCGGAAAATGGCGCGCCGGAGATGTTGAACCGTCGGTCCCAACCGACGGCCGCTACTCTCTATCTAATGCAGCTTCGAGCCCAGGCGCTGAAAATCGCCCCGGGTGACCACGTCCGCCTGGAAGTCGACGCCAAATCCGCCACCGAAGAGGAGTCGCAACCCGTTAAAATCGTTTGGATTGACGAAGTTAAGTAATGGCAAGCATTTTGCTGTACTCCAGCGAGGAATACCGCAACCGGAACCCATCATTTTGCGGGATCACCCTCCTTTCGTTTATCAAACGTCAGCCAATGTTCCCGGGTGTTCTGTATCGCGACGCAACGTGGATTCTAGAAATGAGACACTTGTTCGGCTTGTGGCACAAAAGGTTTTCCTCCGTTAAATTCCACCTGTTGATACCCGGCGTCGTGTAGAAACAGCGCCAATTCCAATTCCGCCCGTTGCGTCGCATCGTCTAAAATGTGGTCTTGCACCGCGGCTGAACGGATGTCCAGAACGGCCTCTTCCCGCGCGTTCTGTTCGAGGTCTTTGTCGAACGTCCGCAATAAACCGGTCGTATGATCAATCACACGGCTTTTGCGATCGTCCAGATACGCGTCCGTCAACTCCGGCGGCGGAAGACGAATGGAGATCGTTTTTCCGGAAACCACCACGTCCCCGGGCTTTAACCGTTTCAAGTCGATTCCCGCTTTCACGACGCCGTGCGCCAGCAACAATACGCGGTTTTCCCCGTACCACCTCGCGTCGTCGAGGATGACCACTTTCTCCACGACGTATTTCACGGTGACCAGGTCGGAAAGCGTTTGGATTTGCTCAACCACCGAGTCTGTCTGCTCCTCGCGCGCGCCCGAGCCGGATTTGCCGATGAACCGGGCGCCCAGCCAAATGCCCACGACAAAAACCACCAGCGCAAAAACAGCCACAAGAAATGTTTTGAGTATTTGCACGATAAAATCCATGACACGAAACCAATCGATTGTCACGAATGGAATTTTTTGATTTTTTCCCGGCCGCTTTTCTCCCAAACTGGTCCCATGCGTCTGAATCCGTTTCTCAAAAATCTGCCAACGTATCAGCCGGGCCGTCCCATTGAAGAAGTGGCCCGGGAATTGAATTTGCCCGCCGCTTCCATTATCAAGGTCGCGTCCAACGAAAATCCCTTCGGCCCCTCGCCGCTCGCCCTCGCGGCGATGCAAAAGGCCATCGCCGCCGTCAACCTGTATCCCGACGGCAACGCGTTTTATCTGAAACAGAAGCTCGCTGCCAAATTGGGCGTGGAACCCGGGCATTTAATCCTCGGCAATGGCTCGAACGAGATCATCGAGTTCGCCACTCACGCCTTGTTGGAGGACGGCGGCGCCGGCCAGAACGTCGTCGTATCGCAATTTTGTTTCGCGATCTATCCCATCGTCGCCAAAATGCTTGGCGCAGAGGTCGTGATTGTTCCGGCCAAACAATACGGACACGACCTGCCGGCCATGTTGCGCGCCATCACGCCGCAGACACGAATTATTTTTGTGGCCAACCCGAATAATCCCACCGGCACCCTTGCTCCACGCGAAGAAGTCATCGAATTCGTCAATGACGTTCCCGATGACGTGCTCCTGGTCATGGACGAAGCCTATATCGAATTCCTCCGGGATCCCGTGGATCTCGTCTCGCTCGTGCGCCTGGGAGCCAGAAAAAATCTCATTCTAATGCGGACGTTTTCAAAGATTTACGGCCTTGCCGGCCTGCGCATCGGCTACGGCATCGGCAGCCCTGAACTGATTTCGGCCTTCGAAAAAATCCGGCAGCCGTTCAATATCAATTCCGTTGCCCAGGCCGCGGCGGTCGCCGCCCTGGACGACGATGAACACGTGCGCAAGACACGCGCAAACAATTTTGCCGGCCTGGATTTCCTCGAACAGGCCCTTCAGGAATTGCGCGTGGAATTTGTTCCGTCCCAGGCCAATTTCATTCTGGCCAGGGTTGGTGATGGCAAGAAAGTTTTCGACGCCATGCAGCGACAAGGCGTCATTGTCCGCCCCATGGGCGGCTACCTGCTGCCGGAATGGATCCGTATCTCCGTCGGGACGCAGGCGGAGAATGAACGCTGCATCGCAGCGCTTAAGAAGGCGCTGGCGTTATGAAGCCGTTGAGCATGGCGGAGACGGCGTAATGCACCATTCCAACTAATGTGCCGTCCGATTTGTTCCACCATTTCAACGCTTTCCCATCCGTTTTCTTTTGTTAAATCGTACAATTGCCGACACAATTAACCCGTGCCACTTCCCACAGGCGCACTCATCAACGCCATCGGCATTTTGCTGGGGGCGTTCGTCGGATTAACGTGGCAAAAGGCTCCTTCGCTGCGGACGCAATTGTTTTTCCGAAACGGTATTGGCGCCTTTACGGTCCTCGTTGGCCTGCGATTGATTTATACCAGCATCGAAGGAGTGTCCTGGGCTTGTCTGAAGGAAATTGCGATCATGCTTCTTTCGGTCGTTTTGGGATTTTGGGCCGGCAAACTGTTGCGTCTTCAGAAATTTTCAAACTATCTCGGCCGTCTCGCCGGCAGTGCCATCACCGCAGCACAACGCGACCCGGAGCTGAATTCCTCCGATGCCTTCAATGCCTGTGCCATCCTGTTTTGTGCCGCGCCCCTGGGAATCATTGGCGCGATCACGGATGGATTGTCAGGGTATTTCTACTTCCTGGCCGTAAAAGCCGCGATGGACGCCCTCGCGATGCTGGGCTTTGTCAAAATATTCAACTGGCCCGCCGCGTTGTCCGCTCTGCCGGTCCTGGTATTCTTCAGCGCCGTGTCGTTGGGAGTCGAGCTTTATGTCAGACCCTATCTCACCCCGGCCGGGCTGGATTCGATCGGCGCTGCCGCGGGACTGGTTGCCTGTATGATTACCGTCGTTATATTTGAGATTCGCCGGGTTGAACTGGCCAATTTTTTGCCCGCCCTCGCCATCGCGCCGTTGCTGACAAAATTATGGGGCTGACGGACGTCCATTATCGGAGTCCCTGCCCTTCTTAAATTCTTTACGGCGCAGGAAACACACTTAATACTCGAACCACACAGAGCTGAATGAAAATAAATTTTCGGCCCCGTCGCGCTAAATTTCGGGACGCCCTTCACCCCTTTGGACAATTATCCCTTACGATGAAATGGACTCTGATTTCGTTAACATGCCTGCTGTTTTTAAGCGCGCGTGCGCAATCACTACCGGACTGGCCGGACAATTGGTTTACTGTGGGCAGAGTTCAAATCGAGAAAACATCGGATTCGGTGAGCATGGCAGGAGGCTATGCCGTGAACCAGAAGGTTTGGGGTGATGCTCAAATGACCTTTAGCGCGCGCACCCCCATTAGCGCTGGCGAAGTCCAAATTTGGGCCGGGTTCCGCTATCGCGATCGGGACAGCCGTTATGTCTTTGCGCTGCGCGGCGGGAATGACAACGACATTTACCTGGCGCGCTATGCACCGAACGGCAGAGCGGAATTCCTCGGTTTCGCACCGCTCGATTTTAAACCTGAGCCTGGTGTTTGGTATCATTTACGGATCGCCTTTCTCGGCAACCGTATCCAAATATTTTTGAATGACGAACGATTGCCCCGGCTAAATGTTGTGGACGACCAGGCATTGTGGAATCGTGGAAGCATGTTTCTGGGCGGCGGTTGGCTCCCTGCCGAGTTTTCAGATCTGCAAATGGAGCCGTTGTCAGACAAAGACAAAGCCGAATTTCTCGCCGTTGGAAACCGGCAATGGAGCGCGCCCCCTGTTGATAAAGAAACGCTTCGGCAAAAGGAACGGGCAGAATATATGCCGGCGGCAATAGCCGGTTTCAATTCAGGGCGCACCGAGATTTCGCTCAACGGGAATTGGCTATTTATGCCGGATTACGAATTGCCAACGGGGCAAGCACCGGTTCAACCTGACTACGACGACCAGAATTGGAACGTAATGCAGGTCCCCGCGTTCTGGACTCCCGCCCTATCCTGGTTACACGGGGAATCGGGATTTCCCGACTTGGACGAATTTTCGAAGACCAAAGGCGTGGCCGAAAGCCTTAGCGTGCAACGTCTCCGACAGTGTGATTCCTATACCTTTGACTGGCGCAAAACCGGCGCCGCCTGGTATCGGCATTATGTCGATCTCCCGGCCGATTTGGGCAATCGGCACTTTGAACTGACGTTCGACGCCGTCGCCAAAGTCTGCGAAGTCTGGGTAAATGGCATGGAAGTTGGAAATCATACGGGCATGTTTGGCCGTGTGCAGTGCGACATTTCAAAAGCGGTCAGGCCGGGACGCAATGTCGTTGCCGTGCACGTCATTAGCCAGGCGCTCGCGCGCAACGATGTCACCAATAACGTCGAAGGCGTGGCCGTAACCGTGGAAGTCACTACGGCCATGCTCTATTCCCTGCCCCACGGCATGTTTCAGCAAGACGTCGGCGGAATTTGGCAGCCCGTGACTTTGACCGCAACAGCGCCGGTATTCGTCAATGATTGCTTCGTCGAATCCGGCTTGCACGGTACCACCATCAACCTGGATGTTCAGAATGCGAGCCGGCAACCGATGTCGCTTGGCATCAGTTACCAAATCACCTCCGCCGGCAATGGACAACTGCTGTATTCCGACAAAAAGCCAATGAGCTTTTTGGCAGCAGCCGGGGATGTCAGCCATTTAAAATTAACGACTCCCCGCCTGGATCCCAAACTTTGGTCACCGCAAGACCCCAACCTGTACAATCTCGACATCAACCTGGAAAAACAGGGCGCAACGCTAGACCGTTATCGGGTGCGGTTTGGATTCAGGACTTTTTTAGTGGATGGAAACAAGTTTCTACTCAATGGCCATCCTTTTTGGCTGCGCGGCGCGGACCCATTTCCGAATACGCTGTGCCCTAATGATGCGGTTTTAGCGCATCGTTTCATGAAAATCGCCCATGACGGAAACGTTCGCGCCACCCGGACACATATCGTTCCGTTTACCTCAACATGGCTGGATGCCGCTGATGAGGAGGGAGTAGCCGTCTCCTATGAGGGCACATGGCCATGGCTGATGTTGCGAGGCGATCCTCCCGGCGATGACCTGATAAACGATTGGAGGAATGAGTATATCTCCTTGATTAAGGAATACCGGAATCATCCAAGCATTATCCTGTGGACGGTGAATAATGAAATGAAGTTCGAACAAGAAGACCCAAAGAAAATCGGGAAAAAGTGGACGATTCTCAGCGACACGATAAAGGCCATGCGCAAAGCCGACCCTACCCGACCGATTGTCGCTGATTCAGCCTATGTGCGGAAAAAAGCGTTGCGCGGATATGACGCACTGGTCAAACCGCTTGGTTTGGATGACGGCGATGTGGACGATTCTCATAATTATTACGGCTGGTATTACGGGTCGTTTTTCAATCTTTACGACGGCCAATTCAATATACAAGCAACGCCCGGGCGCCCGCTCATCAGCCAGGAAATGTCCACCGGATATCCCAACAATGACGATGGCCATCCGGTAAGATTTTATCTTTTCAAACACTATGTCCCCCAGGCATTCGTGGGCGACGACGCATACGAAAATGCGGACCCGAAAATCTTTTTGACGCGGCAGGCGTTTATTACAAAGGAAATGGCGGAAACGTTGCGCCGCACGAGCCACGAGCAGGCAGCGGGCGTACTCTTATTTTCCTATCTCACCTGGTTCCAAACGCCGTGGCTGGCGGACGGCATCAAACCCTGGCCGGCTTATTCTGCGCTGCAAACCGCATTGCAACCAATTTTGGTCAGTGCGGAATTGTACGGCTGGCATTTTTACTCTGGCAGCGTCTTTGAAGCCAGAGTTTGTATCGTCAACGATTCTGAAGACTATGAGGCCATCCCAATGGGACGACTGCATTGGGAATTTCAGGACAGCGGTCGGATTTTGTCCGCGGGAAACCTGGCAGTTCCTTCCGTTGGTTATTACAAAAACCATTGGATGAATGTGAAGTTCGAAACGCCGGGGAGCTTGCCCGCGCCGCGAATAGATGGACAATTGGTCCTGCGCCTGGAATCCGTTGACGGAAAGGTATTATCCGAAAATCACTACGACGTTGTCCTCGCGACGCATGAATGGTCCAGGAACGCTGGTGAAAAATTGCTCAATATCAAATTGTGGAATCCTGGCAGTCAATCCATAGACTGCCTATCCGATCTGTCCGCTGACCGTGTGGACTCAATCTCGAAGGCAACTCTTACAAATATCTTAATCGTCGGCCCGTTGGATGGAATTACCTTGAAGTCATCGGATGCCGCGGCGCTAAAAGCTTTTGTTGCCAATGGCGGGCGCGTCCTAATGCTTCATCCGGGAAATTCACTCTCCGGCCTTTTCCCGGGCCTGGTCACGCATTATAAATCAAAAGACGGCGAAATCGTCACTATGCACGTTCCCGAATCCCCCGTTTTCTCCGGTATCGAGCCGTTGGACCTGGCCTGGTTTGATCGCCGTGACCGGCGTTTGCCGATCGCCTGTTCGGGCGTCTATCAAATTTCTGATGGGCAGAACGACATCACTGCCCTGGCCGATCAATGTGACGCTCATGGGTATTTGAGCAATCCGTCTCAAATTGAAAAATTTGCCGGCTCGCCTCTGGTGGAGATACGAATTGGGAAGGGACGCCTTGTCGCCAGCGAACTCAATTTTGAATCGGCGGGAACCGATCCGATTTCGAAACGGCTGTTGAGCAACATCATCAACTATCTGGATTCCACAAATGTCCAATAGAAAGAACCTGATATGTCTACCGGCCAAACTCAGAACTCCACGCCGCACCAACCGCGGTCGGTGTTTGCCACCACGCATTGGTCGGTGGTGCTGGCGGCTGGAAATGCGGACTCGACGTGTGCGCGCGAGGCCCTTTCGCGCCTTTGCCAGACCTACTGGTATCCGCTTTATGCCTATGCCCGGCGTTGCGGTAATTCCCCGCATGATGCGCAGGATCTCACCCAGGCGTTCTTTGCGCGAATACTGGAAGAAAACTGGATGGCCAAATCAGACCCGCAACGCGGGCGCTTCCGTTCGTTCCTGCTGGCTTCCATGCGTCATTTTATTTCCAACGAATGGAAAAAAGAACAGCGGCAGAAACGCGGCGGCGGGCAAACCATTCTTTCGCTCAATGACGATTCGGCCGAAGACCGTTACCAATTGGAACCGGTTGAGAAGAGAACGCCCGAAAATCTGTTCGAACGGGGCTGGGCTTTGTCTCTCCTGGATGGCGTCCTGGCAAAGTTGGAAGAGGAATACAGGCGTGAAGGCAAGGCCGACTGGATGCACGTTATGCGTCCAGCATTGACCTCGGATCGCGGTTCCATCAATTACGCGGAGATTGCCGCGAAATTAGGGATGACCGAAACCGCGAGCCGGGTGGCCGTACACCGGCTGCGCCAGCAATATCGACGGTTAATTCGAGCTGAAGTGGCCCACACCGTCGCCAGCCCGGAGGAAGTGGAAGAGGAAATACGCCATCTATTTAAGGTGCTCACGTAAAAATCCTGTAACAACCGGCGGCGGATGTTTTAGTAATTGGCAGGACTCAAAATGGACGCTCAAAAAGTCTGTCAAAGTTGCGGAACCCCGCTGGCGGAAGACGCACCGCGGGGGTTATGCCCCGCCTGCTTAATGAAGGTGGCCATGGCCACCGGGACCGTAGCGGCCGATGCGCCTTCGGGATTCACGCCGCCAGATACCAAAGATTTGGCCGCAAAATTTCCGCAACTTGAAATCCTGGAACTCATCGGCAAAGGGGGCATGGGAGCCGTATACAAGGCGCGGCAAAAGGAATTGGACCGAATTGTTGCCCTGAAAATTCTCCCGCCGTCCATTGGCAGCGACCCCGCGTTCGCGGAACGATTTGCCCGCGAAGCCAAGGCGTTGGCCCGGCTCAATCATCCCGGGATCGTGACAATTTATGACTTTGGGCGGGCAGACGGACTTTTTTATTTCCTGATGGAGTTCGTGGACGGCGTAAATCTTCGGCAACTCCTTCAGAACGGGCGCGTTTCGCCACGAGAAGCGCTCGCCATCGTCCCGCAGATTTGTGACGCCCTGCAATTTGCCCACGACCAGGGAATCGTGCACCGCGATATTAAGCCGGAAAATATTTTGCTCGATCGGCGGGGCCGCGTGAAAGTGGCTGACTTCGGATTGGCCAAGCTCATCGGCGCTGGGAGCGATCCGACGGCCGGCGGCGCGGCCGGAGCTGGCTCTCCGGCACAGACTGAATCCGGGAAAATTATGGGCACGCCGAATTACATGGCGCCGGAACAAATGGAAAATTTTGGCGACGTCGACCATCGCGCGGACATCTATGCCCTGGGCGTTGTGTTCTACCAGATGCTCACGGGTGAACTTCCGGGCAAAAACATCGAACCGCCGTCCAAAAAAATCCAGATTGACGCGCGCCTGGACGAGGTAGTGTTGCGCGCGCTGGAAAAGAAACCC
Organism: Verrucomicrobiia bacterium; assembly: GCA_036489615.1. Classification (GTDB taxonomy): domain Bacteria; phylum Verrucomicrobiota; class Verrucomicrobiia; order Limisphaerales; family UBA11358; genus UBA11358. The sequence goes on from DASXFM010000565.1 coordinate 9,465, forward strand.
GAACTGCGTTTTCAACAGGCAAGCATTCTCAAAACGCAGATGGAAACAATCGCGCAGACTCCACCTCTTCCACCGGGCTCATGGGAGGAGATGATTTTGGCGCGGGATTACTCGCTCAATATTGGCCAATGCCTGAGCCGCGGCTGGAATCTGGTCATTGCCACCTTTTGGCCTTGTGTGGGCGTCAGCGCATTGTTTTGGCTCTTATCCAACCTGGCGCGATTTTCGGTTCTCGGAATTCTCATCCATTTTCCGTTAATCGGAGGATTGTGGTTATACTATCTCAATCGTCTCAGGGGCCACGCCGCAACGACGGTGCAGACCGCCTTTTCGGGATTCACGGTGGCATTCCTGCAATTATTGTTGTTGGGACTTGTCGTCCAGGTCCTGATGTTTCTGGGATTTCTCTGTCTGATCATACCGGGTATTTATCTTTGGGTAATTTGGACTTTTGCGGTGACACTCGTGGCGGACAAAAATCTCGAGTTCTGGCCGGCAATGGAACTCAGCCGAAAAGTCGTCTCAAAACATTGGTGGAAATTCCTTTGGTTTCATTTACTCCTGCTTCTTATCTACATTGCCGGATTCCTGTGCTGCTACGTCGGCATTTTCATCGCCATGCCCCTTTGCTCGGCCGCGCTGGCATGGGCTTACGAGGACATTTTTGGCGGCATGCCGCCCGTTGCCGGAAACGCTCCCGTTGCCTCGCCCCTGCCCCCTTCATCTTCGGGCGGCAGTGCCGGCAAGTCCGTCGCTCTGGCGGTCGCCGTTATTGCCGCGGCGATCTTTGTCGCCTTTCTTGGATTATTGATGATCATCGCCATCCCCAATTTTCTGATTAGCATCAGGCACGCGCACCAATTGAACCATGAAGCGGCATCCCGCGCCAAAGCAGTACCAGAGAGAATCGTAGCGGCAGCCGCCCGTGCCGCTTCCAGGTCCGGCAATTCTTCGGCTAACGCACTTTCAAGTCCTAAATTGCAATTCCTTGCCTGGCAGGACCAGTGGGAAACCAACCAGGAAGCTTCCGTATGGCATCCCGATGGCACGCCCGTCACCAACGCAACGGAGTTGAAATGGCTAAAAGAGGTCCAGCCTTCCCGCTTGAGCGTGGCCGGATTAAAACCGGAACCGCATTTCCTTCACTTATGGTTCTCCTCCTCGGCCTTTCGCCAGGGCGGATTCAGCGAAATTTCATTTCTGAACGATGGGATATCGCTAACGCCGGGCGCTCACGGCGCGATCCAGGGTACTTCCGAAAGTCCCAATGATTATAACGGAAACCGGGGATGGGTCTGCTGGACGTTAAGCCCGTTCGAAAGCACCAATAATCCGGATCACCTGACGGTTCGATTGCGCTACGTCGCCGGGCAGCTGGAACATATTCAAAACATTCCCGTATCCTCCAACTACTCAACAACGCTCGAAAACGGCAGTCTGCTCGGCGGTTTTGGCCAGGATGCGGACAGCAACGCTTTCGTATCAATCACTGAAAATGGAAAAAGTATGAAATTACGAAAGTTCGATGTACAAGCCGTAACGCAAGACGGCCAACGATTGAACTCGTCCGGCACTTCAGAAGATTATCTGGGTGACGGCAGTGGTCCACGAGTCGAACAATTTCGGTTTGATACGCCCCTGGCCAACGTAACCAAATTTGCCGTTGGCACCCGCCCGATTCGCACCATGGATTGGAACGACGTTAAATTGCCCGGCGGGACGTTTCCCGATGCGATTCAAGGCGTTTCAACCAATCAATAGATTCTTCATGGCCAGATTTCACAATCCACCGCGCCGCTGTGAAGCGCAGTTCTGCATTCCCCATTCGTATTTCGCCAAACAGGTGTATAGTTAAGAAGCAGTGACCGGTTCTTGTTGTCTACCCGGTCGCGTTCGGTCCTCGAAGGCGGACAACGACAGAGGATCGGCCGAGCCCGCACATTTGTGCGGGCTTTTTATTTGTCCCGAAATAGCGACTTGCACTCAGCGTTGTTGCAAGTTTGAACTTCTCGAAATTTATCTCAATGAAAAAGCCCGTCGCTTGTCGAATTGCCAACGATTCCCACAGATCTAACCTTGAGCCCGAAAATGCGGTATCTCTATAATATTTGCCCCGGGCGTCTTTGTTTCCCGTGCGTCCCCCGTGTTCATTGGCTCGGAAGCGACGGGCAGCCGTAAGACAAAGGTTGAGCCCGAACCCACCGTGCTGACACAATGGATCGAGCCGGCCATGGCCTCGGCAAGTTTTTTCACGATCGCCAGTCCCAGTCCGGTGGAGGATTCCCCGCCAGTGGGACGCGCCGTTAATCGCGTAAATTTCTGGAAGAGCTTTTTCTGGTCCGCTTCATTGATGCCGGGGCCTTCATCGCGGACATTGATGACAATGGCCTCTTTCTCGGGCAGCGCATGGATATGAACCGTTGTGTTGGGCGGCGAATATTTCAAGGCATTGGAAATCAGGTTGTCGAGGATTTGCAGCACGGCGGCGCGGTCGGCATTTGCCCAAAGGCCGTCCGAAATTCCCACGCGAAAAGCGATTTGCTTCTTCGTGGCGGCCAACTGGTTTTGTTCCAGGCCCTGTTCGATCAAGGCGCGAATATCGCAATTCTCCCGCTTGACCACAAATTTACCCTGTTCGATGGCGTTGACATCGAGAAGGTTGGCCACCAAATCGCGCATCCGAATCGCAACGGCTTTGGTGCTTTGTGAAAGTCTGCTGAGGACGCCGGGGTCCCTGATAGTTGCCATAAGATCGGCGTTGCCAAGAATGACGGTTAGCGGATTTTTCAAATCATGGGCGGCAATACCCATAAGCTCATTCTTTTCGTTGTTCAAATTTAACAGGCGCTCGTTGGACGCGGCGAGCTCGGCAAGAGCCTCCTGCATCCTTGCAAAGGCCACCCGCCGTCCGCTTTCGAAAATCAGCCCCAGAATGAACATGAATAAAACCAACCCGAGGTAACCGGCGGCGGAAACCAACGGCTGCCATTTTGGGTCGTACGTCGGCTTGAGCATCATCCCTTCAAGATTGAGGCAAATAACAATGCCCGCCGCTAAAAATGAAATGATGACCCACCAAGTTGCCTGTCTTTCTCCCAGCAGGATAAAGCTGCACAAGGGAACACTGACGAGCCACGCCAGGGCATGGCCATTCTCGCCACCTTCAACCAGGCACAAACCCAGAAATCCCAGCGTCAGGGTGAGCACAAAAAAATTCCCGGCGACTTCCAAAGATCGTTTCCGCAACATCAAATACGGCGTCAGCGCGACACCGGTGCTGCAACCCATGACAATCCCGGCGCCCCAAAAGTGTCCGATAAGGAGATAGAAGGCGGCATAGACGATTCCAAATGAAACGCCGAGCAGGCCGAAGCCGGTGATCAGGCGCGCCCGGCGGGTGCTCTCGGGGTCAGATAGAAATTCCGCAGGGATCTGCCGATCCAGGACTCTACGGAATTTTTTGCGAAAGCTTGACCAAAGTGGAATCCTGAGGCCGGTATTGCGGGGTCGGTAGACGGTTTTTGAAGGCAGGATTTCCGATGGCGAACCACTATTCACGCCTTCGGACAAGCTGGATTTATGCCACGAATATCCCAAAAAAGCCTTAGAAATTGACTCTCATCGTCACCGCGAACCAATTGACATACACTTTCGTGGAGCTGTTTGAATACTCGCCTGAAAGCAAAGCGCTGTTTGACACGTGCTGCGTGTCTGGCAGGTCGCATTGGTAGGCCAGGTCCCATTGGCACATGCGCCACCGGTATCCAACGCCGGCCGTGATGGTGTTTTCCATGATAGCGGCGGTCATCGGGCTGAGGGTGGAATCCGGTACCGGACTGTGGCCAAAACAATAACCAAGGCGGAGGAACAGATTGTCCAAAACCGCATATTCCAAACCCGCCCGATAAACAAATTCGCTGCGCCAGTTCAGTGGAATGTTGTCCTGAAAGCTCGTTCCAAGGGCTCCCGGGATCACCGGGCCGGTTCCATCCGTCAGTTTAACCGGCAATGTATGAAATGCATCCGCCCAATCAATCCAGTCAATCTCCCCTGCTACTCGCCATTTTGGAAGAAACTTCCATGAACCGCCGAGGCTGAATTGTTGCGGAAAAATATTTTCCACCTGGGCATTGTAATTGAAAGAATATGCCGGACTACCGGGAGCAGCAAACTGGTAGCCAGCATTGCCGCTGGCCGTACCGGTAGTAATGACTTTATATTTATTCTGCCAGGAAAGGCCGAATTGCAAATTGGTAATCGGACGGTACATCATGCCAACCTGGGCGTTCCAGCCAAAGCCCGCCGTGTTCAAGTCCAATAATGTCTTCGCGCCGTCGTAACCGGCGTCGGCGCCTTGCAGATTTTGAAAAACATACGGCGTCACCAGTTCGTTTTGGTTGTAATCCGCTCCCAGGCTCGCGCCGACTGAAAGCTGCGGGATAATCTGAACGCCAACACCCAAAGCCGAGCGCAAAACCAGAATCTCGGATTTGTCCTCCTGGTATCCATAAGAGATACCGTTATCCAAGTGTCCTGGCGTGCCAGGCGGATCCAGATAATGCCAATCGGCCGAAAGCATCGATTCGGGAATACAGGAAATGCCCACCGAAACAGGAAGCTGTCCCAACTTCAATCCCAGGGCTCCTTCTGGCAGACCTTGAATATCTGAATTTAGATTTCCGCTGGAATCAGCCGTCGGTTTGCTGAATTGTCCGCCGGCACTGGCCATGACCCCGCCCAAATCAAATTCGTTTCCGGTCAAATATCCCAGACCGGCCGGATTATCACCCATCGCCTCCAATGGGCTTTGTGCCCAACCGACATCCGCGCCGCCCATGGCCATGGAATCGGCACTGACGCCGTTCCGATTCAGGCCATCACCATATACGGACGTTTTTACAATTGCGCAAATTACTAAGATAATTGCAGCGCGACTCGATGCTTTATTCATAAGCTTTTTAAGACCTTTGTGACGAACAGGAATGAGCGTCTTTCATGCCATTTTGAAAGAAACCATGACAATAACGGTCTGCGCCACCACCGCGTTTTGCTATGGCAAGGGGGGGCCGATTTTGATGCGATAAAATTCCGTACGAAGTGAAGGAATATTGGGGTCGGTCCAATCGAACGGCATCGAAATTGGATTGGTAATCAGCAATGTATTCCAATCAATCAAGTTTGTTGAACCCTGCACTGCGTAATCAGGTCCGATTTGCCCGTTCAAGGAAAAACTGAATTGTCCGCCAATGATCGACGGCGAAACGATGTCCGGTAACGTGAGCGGATTGACAATGACGTTGAAATTTTGCGTCGCACTCATGTTTGGCGTGCCGTTATCAGTGACAACAATTTGCACCGGGTTGGTTGTGTTGGCTTGAGTAACGAATGGCCGCCAATCGAAAATGCCGCTGGCTGAGCCAATCGTGGCGTTGGTCGGAGCAATTGGCAGGCTGTAAGTCAATGTCTGCGCCGGCGTGTCAGAATCTGTCGCCGTGTTGGTGATGCTCAAATGGTAACCCACGTTGATTGCCCGGTCTGAAATCGGGGCAAGAACCGGCGCCGTGTTAATGGGCGTCGCAATGATGTGGACATTTACGGAATTGGTGTAGGAAAACCCTGTCTTGTCCGTGACCGTAAATATAAAGGATCCCAGGCCGTTCGTGCTGATGGAGGGACTGAATTGCCCGGTGCTTCCATTCAGAGCAATCGTGCCATTGGTCGCGCCGAATACTGCATACGTCGAGCCCAGGCTGGAATTGGTGAATCCACGGGTGTATTGCGTGAAGTCAACGTTTAGTGTCGCCCCGGTGCTGCAATCATAGTGCGGCTGCGCCAGCCAGTTTAGATAACGCTCCAACTCGGTATAACCGTCACCCACCAAATCCGCATTTGCGTCTGAGAAATCGCCCGGCGGGGAATTCGGATTTGTCCCTCGAATCAATTCCCACCAATCCGGCAATCCGTCATGGTCACTGTCCAACGAGTCGGCGAGATTATAAGTATTATAAGCCGGCCAGGGCGCATTTGCCGAATAATTTGCCAACGCCGGGTTCGTGGATTGATAGTCATGCACGTCTGTCTGCGAGTCAATGAATCCCGGGTTATCCGGACCGGCATCATCCTGAACGACACCGTTGATAGTATACGTCGGCCCATTGGTTCCTTCATAATGCGTCGTGCCGTTAAGCACTTCGCCAATGACACGCTGGTCGATCAAATCCTGCGCCGGCAAATCGCTACCAACGTCTGACAGCACCACTTCATAAGCATTGCTGGCACTTTGGGTGGTGACATAGGACGGAAATATCTCCGCGTTGGTGAAAGTTTGCGCCACCTGGTTGGAACTGGCGTAATTGTTTGTGCCGTTGCCAACTGCGATGGCCAGCCCGATGGTCCAGTTGTTCGTCTGATAATCCTTTCCCTCCATCACATTGCCGGCCATGTAATAATACGGATTTCCAGCATTGGTATTGATTGGATCGAGCCGCAGCAGCCACGTTGGATAGGAATTGCCCGTGAACGGCTTGTAGTAATTGTTTTCGTAGTTGCAACGAGCCACGCCGCCGTCGGTTGTGCGGGCGTTCCAGTTGTAAACCACGTTGTCGCGGATATCCAGCGACCCGGCGTAATGGACCGTATGATCATAGCCGCCCGCGAGCGACCAGTTGCGGTCCGTGGAATGCGCAATGAGATTATGATGGTAACTGCCGATTTCGCCGCTAATGGAAGCGGCGAAGGCGTGGGGTTGATAACAATTCGTACAGCCGGTCTCGGAGCGTTCGGTGTCGTTGTAATGGTATGAATACCGGAGCGGCTCTGAAATGATGTTGTGCTGGTAGCTGGTCATCGCGGATTGGCTGCCGACGCTGCCGCTTTGCAACGAATTACACGCGACATCCAGAGACCAGCTTGATGTGATGTGGTCAAAAATACTGTACGTCGAACTGCCGGGACTCATCGCGTCCATGGATTGCTGCTCGTGGTCGCCAACACGGAAATGCATGAAACGCATGATCACGTCGTTTGGGCCACCCAGGCCCGCCCGATAATTCGCGAGGCAAATGCCATCGCCCGGCGCGGTCTGGCCCGCAATCGTCACGTAACCGTTATTCACTATACACTGCGATTGCAGCCAAATGACTCCGGACACTTTGAAGACAATTGTGCGCGGGCCGCTCGCAGAAATCGCCGCGCGATAACTCCCGGGACCGCTGTCGTTCAAATTGGTCACCTCGATCACCACACCGCCGCGCCCGCCGCGCGCATATTGGCCGTAACCTTCTGCGCCGGGAAACGCCAGATGCCGGGGACGGAAATACCAAAGGTTGCCTTGCGTGACGCCATTCGTTGAATCGATTTCATCCACGCGCCAATAGTAGCTCGCGAAACTGTTGATGCCGGTTAACAGATAGTTGGTGGTTGTTTGCGTTCCTTTCCAGGCCGGCGAAGCGCGCGTGGCGTTGATCACCGAGTTGCTGTCAGTTGCCACGTAAACATCGTTTGAAACCGCCGTGAGTGCCGGTGTCCATTCCATGAGCACCGTGCTGTTGTCGCAATTTGCGTGCTCGTCGCCGTTGGCCGGGTATGGGGTATTGGCCTGATACCTCACATTGGGCGTATCAATTTCGAAACCATTCAGAAATACATTTTTCGTCGTCGCGCTGGAAGTGGTGTCCGCGGCGAAAAGCACCGTCGTCACATCATTCGTCGAAGCAGTGGTGAAGTTAAGGTAAACCGTCGGAGTATTCAGGTCGTTTGTGCGGATGGACGGCGTCACGCTGGTGACATAGTCGCCATTGAGATAAACCTTTATCGGCGCCAATGTACCGAGGGCGGATGGCGCGTCCCCGGCATTGTGATAGGTCAGCAAAGTGTGGGCTCCAGGATTCAGTCCAGTAATAGTCATTTGAATCTGTCCGCCCTGGTTATTGTCCTGTGGCGCAACTGTAACGCCGTCGCTCGCCAGTTGCCAACCCGGCGTCGTCACCTGGGAATAGTAGGTGTAGGTGATACCGGTTCCCCCCGCACTCTGTGCTGCCGCGGTCATCGCCAGGGAAATGGATACGTTTTCACCGGTCGAAGGGATCAGAAAACTTTCCGTAATCGGACTTGTGCCCGCGCTGGTCGTGCTGCTGCCATCCGTGCTCGTGGACCACGGCACATAACCGCTGGCCGTGGCGCCCGAGGTATTCTTGCTGTCTCCGCGATTAATATCCACCTTCAATGGGCCGGCGTGGACAAGATCCGCGGTCAAAATCGATAGACAAATAATTCTGAACAATTTTTGCATCATCCAAATTCGAACCACGGTGCAAATGACGGCAAACCGGGCGAGCGAATACCATGACCTAAAGGCAATAAAACTTCAACCGGCCAAAGACATGCCACTGTCGCCCCTTTGTTCAAAAACCCCGAAAACGCATCCATTTTTGCATAGGTAACCCAAATGATTGTGTTATTTTTCGTATGCGATTTGTCAAATAACATATCGCCGAATAGATAACATTTATTGCGCAATGGACAACCGCGACGAAGTCAAAGCCACGATGACACTTTGATGATTGCCGCAGAAAAAGTTTCAAATACAAAGCAAAAGGAGTTCAAAATGGAAATCAAAAGAATTGGTTCACAAGCATCCAACAAAGGTCCGGCCGATTGGTTCACCGGCACCGTGCGCATTGACCCGTTGTTCCAGGCGCCCGCTCCAGCCCGCGTGTCCGGCGCCAGCGTTACCTTTGAGCCGGGCGCGCGGACGGCCTGGCATACGCATCCACTCGGTCAGACATTGATTGTCGTCGCGGGTTGCGGCCGGGCCCAGCGCGAAGGCGGTCCGGTGGAAGAAATTCGACCGGGCGACGTCGTTTGGTTTGCTCCCGGCGAAAAGCATTGGCATGGTGCTTCGCCCGCCACCGCCATGACGCACATTGCCATCGCGGAATTCCTTGATGGCAAAGTTGTCGAATGGATGGAGAAGGTCCGCGACGAACAATATCTGGAAAATAAAAGGTAGAGATTCAGGGATTTACCTGCTCCCGTTGGCGGCGCGCGCGTGCCGCCAAGTGCGCCGATACGGATACCGGAATCACCCAGCACAACATCACCAGAAATCCGTGTCTTTCGACGAACCCGGCAATCCGGAAAAAGGCGCTTTGCTGAAGATATTGCCTGGCGATTTCACTATTGGCCTGGGCGGCATGCGCGACACCGCCCCACGCGAAGTCGTGCGCCGCAACGATTCCGCCCGTCGCGGCATTCCATGCCAAACCGCAACCGCACAGGGCCTGCCAGCCTGCAGCCAATCCACCATAGGCCCAGATGCCCAGTGCAACCGCTCCAACCGGAAATACGCCAATGGCTATTGCGCCCAGGGACACAAAACCGATAGCAACGCCGCCCAGGCTTATCGGGGCAATTGCGAGTCCGCCCCACGCAAAAATCACGCCCACGGCATGGCTGCTGCCGAGTGCAATCCACGCCTTCACCGGAGGACGCATCACATCAAACCTGTCCCCCATGCGGATCTGGATGAGCGGCAATCCGAATAAACTCCAGCGGCTGCGATATTCAAACGCGGCATCCGGAAATTGCCCATCGTATTTGTGCGCCAATATTTCAGCGAGCCGCCGGCGACGGATTGGCAGCGAGCGGAAGACGAAAACGGCGAACGTCAGGAAGTAAATGACCACCGCCAGGGTCGCCAGCACAGACCAAAACAATTGCGGGTCGTGCTGATGCCGGACTGCGAAAAACAGCGGTACAGCGCAGAGCGCCGATAGTCCGAGCGTAATCAGCAGCGTGTACCGAAAAGCGCGTTTGATATATCCTCGCTCTTCGTCGGTATGAGCCTCATCCATGCTTTGCCGGTAGCCGGCATAATTTCCAATAATAACGAGCAGCGGCGAGAGAATCGCGCTCACCGTGCCCAACGCTCCAATCCCTTTTGCCATCGCACCTCCTTTGGCCGCGGCTGACCCAATGGTGGCGGCTTTGGCCGTGGAAATCGTCAGAGCGGGCAACGCGGCAACGACGCCGAGGGTGAACATGCGACTCGGATTCGTCCGCTCCAGGGCGCCCTCGACAAAAGAAAGCACTTCGTTGTGCAGTAGCTTTCGCCCGCGCGAAAGTCGTTGTTTCACAGCGTCTTCCGTCATCTCCAAACTGGCCGCAACGGATTCAACGGATTGGCGCTCGCGATAAAACAGGACGAGGGGTTCACGGTAGGTTTCGGGAATTTTTTCGAGCGAGCGCCAGAGAATGGATTCCTCCTCCTTGCTGATGGCCTGTTCCGAAGGCGCCAACTCGCCCGACGCGAGATCGTGCACGTCCTCCAAAGGGGCGGCGGCGTGAACAGGTTCGTGGCCCCTGGAACGGATGGTTTTATAAATCCGATTTCGCAGGATGCCGCAAAGCCATGAGCGCAGTTTGCCCGGTTCGCGAAGTTGGGAGAGTTGCTTCCACGCGGTCACGAACGTTTCCTGCGCCAGGTCCTGGCTCTGGCTGAAGCTGCCGGTGGCGCTATAGGCAAGCGAGCAAATCAACGTCTGATACCGGCCGACGATTTGGCCAAACGCTTCGCGATCGCCGGCAAGGCTTTCGCTGACGAGGCTCGTATCAGTGGCATCCACGGTTTCAATCGGTTTCAACTTCATCATATTGCCAGTAAGTCCCCGAACCAGAAAAAAGGTGACAGGAATTTAAATCGTGAATTCTCGAGGCCGCTCAACTATCGTCGCCGTTTGCACGAACGGCGCGCCTGGCAAGTGACGCTGCCACCGATGAAAA
>DASXFM010000015.1:0-21453 GCA_036489615.1 Verrucomicrobiia bacterium
CAGAGGCTCAGCCGCTGGTATTGCGCGTCAAAGAGGAAGATCGACGGAATGCGGCTGTTTCCGTTTTGGATGGGCACCGCGCCGACGATTTGGGAATCGCTGGCGGCACCGTTAATTTGATCTTTTACGCGAAAGACCAAAGACGGCTGGTTGGTGGAGTTCTCCACTTTTCGTTCTTGTTCGAGCACGACGGCGCGGATGAAATTCTTTTGCGGAAGGAGCAATTCGGGTTTGCCGCTCCCGTCCAGGTCGGCAGAGGCGAGCCAGGGCTGTTCAATACCGCCGCCCGGCGCGTCCACGTCTTCCTCATCAAATGTTCCGTCGCGCTTTTGCAGGAGCACTTTGATTTTTTCATAGGGACTGAGGATAATCAGGTCGGCGCGCCCGTCCTGGTTTACGTCCTGGATGGCCATGGATGTGGGTGTGGTTTTGAAATCTTCGGAAAGCTTTTGCACCTTCATCTTGCCTTCGGCTGTTTCCGTTACCAGCGAACGCTGGCCGTCCTTATCCACAATGACGCAGAGGGTAGGCCGGGCTTTCGGCTTCAGCGGGCCCACTGCCATGGCGATGGGTTTGCCATTGAGCGGGATAAGTGTGGGGAAGGGCAGGCGGCCATGCTTGTCAAACTGGGTGACCGCGACGGCGCTTTCGGTTTGGCTTAACAAAAAGATGGACGGATGGCTGCTGCCGTTCCAGTCCGCTGCCGCGATTTGGCTGACGCCCGCCAGGCACGGAAAACTTTTTGGCGGGGCCAGCGAGCCGTCGGGCTCCTGGTCGTAGACGGAGAGTTGTCCGCTCTCGGGTTCAGCCACGAGCAGGGAGGGGCGTCCATCCCCGTTTGCATCCGCCCAGAGCATGCCTCGTTGAGCGGCGTCCGATTTGTTCAACGGCAAAACTTGAAACTGTCCGCGCTGAAAGTCTCCCGACAAGACCTCTCCGGGTTCTTTGACGAATTCGGAGACGCTGGCGCGGCCCGAGTTTTCCGCGATGGTCACGATGTAATTCTTATGACTGGCATCCAGGGTGTCGGCGCAATACGAACGAATGGCCTGCGATTTGAAATAAATTTCCGGTCCCAGTTCTCCGTCAGCTTTTTGCAGCCGAAACCGAAAGGGCGTCGGACTGTCCCAGTCCACCAGCAACAAATCCTGACGGCCGTCGCCGTCCATGTCCGCGATTTGCACGGCTTTGGGCGAGCCCGAGTAAGCGATTTTCCGGGGCTCGGCCAGCGTGCCATCGGCATTTTGGGTCCAGAGATACAGGTGTCCGTTGTCGCCGAGCAAAACCAGGTCAGTGCGTCCGTCGCCGCTCAAATCACCCTGCGCCAGAGCGTTCGCATCCATGCTGCCGTCATCGATGTGCCAGCGTTTCGGGTCACTCCAGCCATTGGTGCCTTCGTTGTAAATTATTTCCAGGTCTTTGTTGTCTCCGTAAAAGGCGATGTCCGGGCGGCCGTCGCCGTTGAGGTCGGTCACGACCATGGACGCGACGCGTTCGTCGGTGGGAATTGAATCCATGCGAAAGCGCGCGTCCGATGGCAATTCGTTGATCCCGGACCCGCCGGATTGAAAAGTATCCGCGTCCAGGGCGGAGGCGCGGTTGGTTTTGCCGGTTTGATTATAAAGCAGGACGATTTTCGATTTCAGGTTGTCGGCCACGATCAAGTCGTTGAGACCGTCTCCGTTCACGTCGGCCGAATGCAGCAACCCGATCTGGTCATCAACGGGAAAAATCTCCGGCCCCGTAAAGCCAATAATATTAGTCGACGTCTGGGCGTGGACGCAGAGAGCGAAAAACGATGCCGCCAGCGCGGCCACAATTCGATTAAAACACATAAACATCAATACACTGCCTATCGACAATTCAAATGACCAGACTATTCGAGTGAAAGAGATTGAAAATCGTTCAGGCGGTGTGCAAAATTTGGCCATGACAAAATCCGTTTTTGAAGGACCGGTCTATGTTGTGCGGGACAACATTGACACGGACCAAATCATACCGGCGCAATTTCTTGCCCTGGTGCCGACTATTCCGGATGAGTATGAAAAACTTGGGAGCCATGCCATGGCCGGCTTGCCCGAATCACTTTATCCGAATCGCTTTGTGAAGGACGGCGAACTCGACAGCGCTTATTCAATTATCGTAGCGGGAAAGAATTTCGGCTGCGGCAGTTCGCGGGAGCACGCGCCCATCGCGCTGGGTTCCGCGGGTTGCAGAGTCGTGTTGGCCGAAAGTTTCGCGCGAATTTTTTTCCGGAATTCCGTGGCGACGGGCGAGTTGTATCCGTGCGAATTGACGGAGCGGTTGTGTGATGTAATGAATGCCGGCGACGCTGTGACTGTGGATTTGGACGCGCAAACAGCCGTCGTAAAAAGCAGCGGACGGGTGATTAAAATTAAACCGCTGGGAGACGTGCGTCCGGTAGTTGACGCGGGCGGCCTGTTTAACTATGCTCGGCGAACTGGAATGATTGCAAAGTGACGCGACGAACGAATCTGAAGGCGCGCGCTGTATCCGTTTGCATTCCAGTTTAATACGCCGTTAATGCGCCGCCAAAAATATTTTCCATTTTTGGAAGAAATATATTTGACCGGTGAAAAAGTTTCCTGTAGGCAGTAGGACTGCCGCAATAACAATGCAAGAAATTGCTTTTAGGGCGGGACGTTGACAGACATGTTGAATAATCCAAAATCCTTTCTGGCCATCGATTTCGGGGCGGGCAGCCTAAAGCTCGCCGAGTTCGACATTACCGAAACCGGCGGATTGTGCCTGAGGCATTTTGATATCCGCGCGCTCGGGGTCGAAGGTTCTTCGGATGCCACGCGCGAGGCGACCATTTTGAAGGTGTTGAAGGAGGCGCTGACCGAAGGCGCATTGAAGCCGCGGAACATCAACGTATGCGCCCCCGGGTTTCAGGTCTTTTCCAAGTTCGTCAAGCTCCCGCCGGTGGACGCGAACAAGGTGACGCAAATCATCCAATACGAAGCCCAGCAAAACGTTCCTTTTCCCCTGGCCGAAGTCGTGTGGGATTACCAAATCATGGGCTCCAGCAGCACTGGCGAATTGGAGGTGCTCCTGGTGGCCATTAAGTCCGACATCGTCGAAGGTTTGTTCAGGGTGGCCGAGACTGTTAAGCTAAAATTGCAATTGTGCGACGTGTCCCCGGCGGCACTCTGCAATGCTTTCAAATATAACTATGGCGATTTGGACGACTGCACGATGCTTCTGGATATCGGCGCCAAAACCAGCAACGTGCTCTTTTTCGAAAAAGGGAAAGTTTTCTCGCGCAGCATCCCCCTGGGGGCGAACGCCATCACGCAGGATTTCGCAAATGAATCGAAACTAAAGTTTGAAATCGCCGAGCAAATCAAAATCAAGGAAGGTTTTGTAAGTTTGGGCGGCGCCTATGAAGAGCCGGAGAATCCCAATCAGGCGGCCATTTCAAAAATTGCGCGCCAGTTCATGACGCGCCTGCACATCCAGGTCAACCAGACATTGCAGTTCTACCGCGGTCAGCAGGGCGGTTCGGCGCCGCAACGTTTGTTCCTGGCGGGCGGGGCGAGCATCATGCCCTACACCGCGCAATTCTTCGCTGAAAAACTCAACGTGCCCGTCGAGTACTTTAATCCTTTTCGCAATGTACAGATCGATGCGGCCGTCAATCTCGAAGCGCTGGCGCGGGTCGCGCATTCGCTGGCCGAAGTTGTCGGCCTCGGTCTGAGGAATCTCGCCAATTGCCCGGTGGAAATGAACCTGATGCCTGAAAGCACCGTTCGCTGGCGCAATTTCAACGAGAAAAAACCGTACCTGCTGGTTGCGGTTTACGCCCTGGTGCTGGTCGGTCTTGCCATTGGATTTGTCTTCGAACAACTGGCGCAGGTCAAAGACTCGGCGCTAAATAATGTTCAGCCGACCCTGACCCAGGAACAGGACCTGGCAAACCGTCTGCAGAATGCCGAGGACAAGAGAAAGTCCGCCTTCAGCCAGGCCCAGCAAATTGCCACCTGGATGCAGAACCGATATTATTGGGGCGACATGTTGTCCCAGATGCGCTCGGCGTTTATCCGCGCTGAGGGTGACGTTCGGAAAAAATTGTCGACGCAAAGCCCCAACGTTCAGTCTGGAATTTGGATCGAGCAAATGACGACGATGGGGGCCGCGAACAATTCCCAACAATCGGGCATGAACAACGGTGCCCAGGGAGTGGGATCCACGCAAGCCGGCGCCACGATGCTGTTGGTCTGCCGCGCCGTGAGCTTGAACAATGTGGATCCTTCGGCCAACAGCGACATCGCCTACGCCGTTGAAAACGAATTGCAGACGTGCAAATATTTTGACCCCAAGGCGACAACGCTCGCGGGCAACATCAATCCGGATGAACCGAACGGAACGTTCACTTTCGGCGTCAATGTGACGCTCTCACCCCCGCCGCAATTTTAACATGGGTTGGATCAAGCGAAATTTATATTTTACCATCCTCGGCGTGATTGCGCTGATAGGCTTGGTTGGGGCAATCTTTTACAATATCAAAAGCTGGCGCCACGACAACAGCGCGTTTGATCAGGTCAAAGACGCCTACAGCAGGCTTCAAAATTACTACAACGAGCCAACCACCCCCTGTGAAACCAATATCGACGCCGAAAAGTTGCAGGAACAACAATTGCGAGACTGGATCGGCCAGGCGCGCACGCATTTTGCGTCCATCCCGCCCATACCCAATCCTGCGAACGGCGTGATCACCACTGAGGCGTTTGCCGGAAGTTTGAGAAAAACAATTCATGACATGCAGATCGCCGCGGTGGATGCCAACGTGGAACTGCCGGCGGATTATAGTTTCTCTTTTGCAGCTGAACGGAACCTGGTGACATTTTCGCCGGGCAGCCTTAACGCGCTGGCTTCGCACCTGGGAGAAGTTAAGGCCATCGCGGACGTGATGTTCGATGCCAAGGTCAATGGGATTGACAGCATCCAACGTGAAATTGTTTCCGATAATGACACGGCCGGGGCGCAATCTGATTATCTGGTAGATAAGACGCGAACGGTGGGGGATTCGGCCACCATCACCCCGTATGCGATCACGTTTCGTTGTTTCTCCGGAGATTTGGGGAAGGTATTGTCCAAACTCGCCTCGTCGGATCATGGATTGATTGTAACGGGCATAAACGTCATGCCGGCCAGCGGGGTGGGGATGCCTGGACAGGGAGGCGGCAGCCCGCCGATTGAGAATCAGCCCACTACCCAGCCCGGCGGCCTCGAAACTGTGCTCGATGAACAATTATTACGTGTGTCCCTGGGGATCGAAATTGTGAAGTTGACCAAATAATGAACTTCATCAAAAAACATTACGAAAAGGTTGTCCTCGGCGCAGTGCTGGTGGGATTGTTTGTCGCTTTATTGTATTTGCCCTTTGCCATCCAACGTAACAAACAGGATTTGCAGGACATTGTAAAAAGCATAACCCAAACTCAGCCCAAACTGCTGGCTCCTTTGGACATGTCCATTGAGAACGGTTCTCTGGGGCGCGTACAATCCCCTTATGATCTGGACTTTGAGAGGACCAACCGCCTGTTTAACCCAATGCAATGGAAGAAAACATCCGACGGTCATCCGTTCCCAATCATATCCGGGAATGAAGTGGGGCCCGATGCCGTGCAGGTGACCAAAATTAAACCGCTGTATTTTATCTTAAGATTGGACGACGTCGAACCGGCAAACCAATTCGGCGCGGCGCGCTATGTCATTAGCATCGAGCGGCAGGATGCTCCCATCGCTCCCGAGCGCCGTCCCCGTAAGCATTACCTTTCCGCGGGTGACAAGGACGCCGAATTATCTCTGATTTCCGCCACCGGTCCGGCGGCCAGTCCGCAGTTAGTGGTACAGATCATCTCGTCCGGCGAGCAGGTAACCATCAGCAAAAGTAAATCGTTCCAGGAAGTGACCGGTTACGCCGCTGATTTGAAGTATGGACCGGAAAACAGGCAGTGGTATGACCAGCGCGTTGGCGCTATGATAAATCTTAGCCGTAACGACTACAAAGTTGTTGTCATAGACCAGAATGAGGTGGTAATATCCGCCCAATCAAACGAGAAAAAAACGACACGACCGTATCAGCCTTAGAAAATTTCGTCTAGAAAATCGCGCCGATTGCGCTCCCAATTCCCAATCCCATGACCAAAGCAGTTCTATTCCCGATACCGTTTATCATTTTAATGGCCGCGACCGCCGTGCCCGCCCAATCGAATTCCAACTATGGCATGACTGCTGCGAATCAGGCCGTGATACGCGAGGCTAACACGATCGTTCTGCGCCAGCAGCTCGCCTTGGCCAACGCCGCGGTGCAGCAAAAGGACCTGGATGCAGCCGTTAAACTGTACGAACACGCCTACCAACTGGTGCAGAGCATTGGCCCGATCAGCATACCGCAGGAATCGTCCGAAACTGTTTCGGGACTCGTTTCCGTCCGCATGGAGCTGGCTCGGGAGGCCCAACGACAGGGCGACTTAAGCACAGCAAATGTGCAGGTGTCGCGTGTGCTCACGGTGGATCCCACGAATGCCGAAGCCATCGCGTTTAAGAAACACAACGATTTGCTCATTGCCCAGACTCGCGGCACCCAACCGGACCTGCAAACCCAGCAGGAGGCCCCCGCCATCGAATCCCAGAAACTGGACGCGGCAACGGATGCCCGCGATGGCCAGATGCTTTACGAAATGGGAAAGCTCGAGGAGGCGGAGGTTAAATTGAACGCTGCATTGCAATTGGATCCTGACAATCGGGGTGCCGCTTACTACCTGACTCTCGTTAAACAAGCCCGATACGCCCGCGAAAGCCATCACAAGGATTTGGACAACGACGAGCGCATGGTGAAGGTGGTGAAGGCGTGGCAACAGCCGGTGAATATCGTGACCAATTTCGCCAATCCGTACTTCATGACCAATTTGGTCTATACCGGTGTGGGCCGTCAGTCCATCTATTCCAAGCTGGACAATATACGGTTGGACACCGTTAATTTTCCGTCGCTCCCGCTCAGTGAAGTGATCCATCAATTAAGCGAAGAATCTCTCCAGCGCGACCCCGAAAAACGGGGCATCAATTTTCTCTTTAATCCCAACATGGAGACCATCCCTTCCGCGAGTGCGACAGGTCCGGGCGGCGAAAGATTTGGGGGCGGCGCCCCTGCGGCGATCAGTCCGCAAACCGGGTTGCCGGAACAGGCGCCTGCCGCAGCTCAACCTGCCGATCCTACCCAGATTAACATCAACCTCACTTTGCACAATGTATCGCTGGTGGATTTGCTAAACGCCATTTGCCTGGTGTCCGACCATCCAATCAAATACTCAGTGGAAGATTACGGAATCGTTTTCGCTGAAAAAGGACCGGATTCGCCACAATTCGAAATGCGTACGTTTAAGGTGGATCCCAATACCTTTTATGCGGGTTTGCAAAACGTAAACTCGTTCTCCTTCGGTTCGGTGAATATCACCAGTAGTGGTGGTGGCGGCGGCGGTGGTGGCGGCGGCGGCAGCGGTAGCGGTCAAAGCCCCAGCGGTGCAGTTGTCCCCGTGGTGGACGTATCGCCCGGAGCAGGCCAGGCGCGTCAAAGTTCCGGCGGAGGAGGGGGCGGTGGAGGCGGAGGGGCTGGCGCGGGTGGCGGTGGAGGTGGAGGAGCCGCGTCCGGACCGGGGTATCTCGCAAATCCTCTGGGAGATATTCAAGCCAGGGTCCAGGACAACGGTGGCGGCCTGCTCTATGTGACCACGCCTAACCTGACGCGTGGTATCAGCGCCCTCGCCGCACAATTCTTTTCAAGCCTCGGTGTGGATCTGACGCCTCCCAAAACCGTCTTTTTCAACGATAAGTTGGGTGTCCTCTTTGTTTATGCCACGCCCCAGGATTTGGACCTGATTGAAAAGGCAATTCAGGTTTTGAATCAGGCGCCGCCCATGGTGCACCTCAAAACAAGGTTCATCGACGTGTCGCAAACCGATTCCACGGGACTTGGTTTTGATTGGTATTTGGGACAGTTCAGCCTCGGCGGCGGCGGCACCGCGGTGGCACAAGGCGGAAATGCGGGTTCGCTTCAAGTCCCGGGTCCGCAAGGAAGTACGACCGTGTTCCCGGGCTACCCGACCGCTCCGCTGGCGAACGGCATCCAAACTCTCACCCAGGGACTTAACAACTCCGCGGCCGGCCCCGCGATCGCTTCCATTACCGGTATTTTGACTAACCCCAATTTTCAGGTTGTGCTGCATGCGTTGCAACAGCGTTCGGGCACCCATGAACTGGCCGAACCTGAAGTCGTCACAATCAGCGGACGCCAGACCGAAATGCGGGCCACCATCGTCCAGCCGGTTGTCACCGGTTATAACTTCCAGGCGGCTCCGGCCGCCGCATCCGCGGGGGGAATACCCTGATTTAGCCATTTAGTCTAAGGACATCTATGAAAAAGTACTTCTATATTTCGGCGCGTAAAATCACGCTCGCGGCGATTGGCGCGCTCATGGCCATGGGAATGGTTATCACGGTCCGGGCGCAGGTCACGACCATTACGCCCGGCGTCTCCGCCATCACTCCCACCGTGCAGCAGATTGAAACCGGTCCGATTCTGGACGTCGTGCCCGATGTTTTGTCGGATGGCTACACCATCAATTTGACGTTGATTCCGTCCCTCATCGAATTTAGCGGTTATCAAACCCCTCCCAGCCTGGGCAATTTCTCGAGCACCGGATTGAATGTCGTGCTTTTGCCGACCGCGTTGCCGGCATTCTCCGTTCGTGAAGTGACCACCACGGTCAACGTTTGGGATGGCCAGACCGTTGCGCTAGGCGGTTTGATCGAAGACGACATCATGTATACCAAGGACC
Organism: Verrucomicrobiia bacterium; assembly: GCA_036489615.1. GTDB lineage: Bacteria > Verrucomicrobiota > Verrucomicrobiia > Limisphaerales > UBA11358 > UBA11358. Next base: position 8,865 of record DASXFM010000015.1, read on the forward strand.
AGGTTCCCGTGCTTGGCGACGTGCCCATTATCGGCAAGCTTTTTCAAAGCCAGTCAAAGTCTGACACGAAAAGAAATTTGATGATATTTGTTACGGCCACCATGATAGATCCGGCTGGAAACCGTGTGCATTCGGACGACGAATTGCCCTTTGCGCAAAACACTGTTCCGGGACAGCCGACACCGTTGCCGGGACAGATGCAGGAAGGCCAGATAAATCCCGCGGCAGCGCAATAAGGTGGAAAAAGTCCGGTGTCTCGAAGCAGGTGCGGGTTTCTCACGAATGATGCGATTAAAGTTTGAATCTCAATTGTGGAACGGCTGCTGATTATTGATGGACACGCTTACGCCTATCGCGCTTTCCATGCGATTCGTGAGTTGAGTTCGCCTTCGGGCCGGCCGACCAATGCGATTTATGGCTTTATCAAGATGGTGGCGAAATTGCGGAGCAACATCGCTCCCTCGCATTGTATCGTCGTTTGGGACGGCGGATTGAGCGCCAAACGGCTGGCGGCGTTGCCTGGATACAAGGCCCAACGGCCGGAAATGCCGGAACTGTTGAGGCCCCAACTTGACGAAATTACGGAGTACTTGGACGCGGCGCGCATCGCCTCGTATTGCCGGGATGGTATCGAAGCCGATGACGCTATTGCGTGCATTGCCTGGCGCGCCGAGGAAATGGAATGGGCGACGGTCATCGCCAGCTCGGATAAAGATTTTATGCAGTTGGTGTCGCCAAGGGTTGGACTGTTCAACCCGCACGACAAAACGGAAGCGATTTGGGCGGCCGAACAGGTTCGCGCCAAAACCGGCGTCGAGCCGGAACAAATTGTCGATTGGCTCAGCCTGATCGGTGACAGCGTGGACAACATTCCCGGCGTGCCGGGGATCGGCCCAAAGACCGCGACGGATTTGTTGAAACAATTTGGGTCGGTCGAAGAATTGTTCAAGCGATTGGACGAGGTGAAGTCGATAAGGGTGCGGGATGCCTTGCTCGCTGCCAAAGAAGCGGTACTGCGAAATTGCGAACTGGTCCGGCTTCATGAAGTGAGCTGTGAGTTTTCAGCTGGCGAAATGGCCGTCAAACCGCCAGACACGGCCCGTTTGGCCGGGTTGTATGAGCGATGGGGATTCCGAACGCTGTTGGCAGCAGTCAAAGAGTCCGCCCTGAGCGATGGTCAGCCGCTGCTGATTTGAAAGAACGCCGGGTGAGCGTATTGACTGTCACCTGAATCGTCCGGGGTCTGTAACCTTTCCCCGGGTTTGCTTTATAGTAGATGACAGACAGTGGTTGTTTTGGAACCGTACGAACATGAAATTGCGAAACTGGATAAAAAATTTGACGCAGCCGTTGTTTTTCCAACGGACACAGTCGAATTTTGCGACAAGAAGTTGTAGACAGGACGTTCCCGGCAATCTACAATCGCTAGAACCGTATATGCCGTTGTTGTCCGCCCGTTGCGCCGTTGTCTGTTTCTGTCTGGGGTTGTTCCTTGGAAGTTCCGCCGCCTCTCACGCGCAAACGAATTATTACGCTGCTTACGGTACGGAATTCCCCATCATCGGCTCGTTGCCCGGAGACCAGATGTATCCGGACGTGGCCCTCAGCAAGAACGGCGGCTACATCGTTTGGCAGGACAATATCACTGACCCCGTTGGCCTGGGTATTAGCGCCATGCAAATAAACAGTACACTCTCGGGTTCAGGGGACATCTTTGCTGTAAATACTCCCGTCACAAACGATCAGGAAAATGCCCACGTTGCATTGTTGAAAAATGGCGGAGCGGCATTCGTGTGGCAGGGTGGTCCCAACAATCTCCAGCATATTTATGCGCGCTTTTTAAATGCCAGTAACCTTTGGCTCAGCACAACCAACCTTCGTGTCAGTGCCTCGGTTACGAATTCCCAGGAAAGTCCCGCTATCGCCACGCTGGCAAATGGCAACGTCGTTGTAGTTTGGGACAGTTTCGACCAGGCCGGACAAAACAGTTTAGATGATGTCTATGGCCAGGTGTTGTCGACCAATGGGACTCCCATCGGAACCAATTTCCTGATCAACGTCTTTACCTCCTATAACCAGCGCGACCCTGTCGTGGCCCCCTTGACCAATGGCGGGTTTGTGGTGGCCTGGGTTTCGGAGCAGGAACGGCTTACCGCCGCGACAAATTCTGAGGTTCTGTCCAATGTCGATGGCACCTACCAGGAAGTGCCGCTTGGCCAGGGGACGACCCCGACTGTGGATATCTATGAACGTATTTACACCAATTCCGGCTCGATTACCGGTCCGTCCACTGGTGAAATTTTGGTCAACCAGGATAATAATCCGTGCGCGCGTCCGGCGATTGCCACTGCTTCAGATGGAAGCTACATGGTGACCTGGTGTGCGGAGAGCTTCAATAATGCAGCGGCCGGTTGGGACATTTATGCGCGTTCCTTTACCAATTCCAGCGGCGGCCCCGTAATACCCATCAATTTCTATACTCTTGGCGATCAGTATAACCCGCGTATCAGTGTCATCGGCGGAGATTATTTGATCGTTTGGACGAGTCTGGGTCAGGACGGTTCGCGCGAAGGCGTCTATGGCCAGTATATCCACGAAAATGGTTACATGGTTAATGGCGAATTTCGCGTCAACACCACGACGCTGGGCCAGCAGATGCAGCCGGCGGTAGCCTCAGATGGCGCGCAGCAGTTTCTCGCGGTCTGGACAAGCTTTACGTTCGGCCCCAACACTTTCGATTTATATGCCCAACGCTATGAAAACGTTGGAGCCGTGCTGCCGCCGATGTCCGCGCCGTTTGTGTCGGCGCCATTTGTGATCAGCAATAATGTTTATCAACCGGAATTAGTCGTGACCTGGCCGCAAGTGCAGGGTCTATCGATCTCGAATTATGAAGTGTTTGTAAATGGCAATTCCACGCCGATGGCCAAAGTGACCGATGACTCGTGGACGATGACTGCGGCAAATGGTTTGACCGTCCTGGACACTAATTCATTCCAGGTGGCGTATATGACTACGGCGGGATATCTATCGCCGTTGTCGCCCCCCACTACTGGTGGTACCTGGAGTGGTTTGAATTGGGGCGGAATACCCTATGAATGGATGGCTTACTATTTCGGCGGCTACTATGGCAATCCCCCCACATATCATACCAATGGCTGGCCGTCGCCGAATCAGCCGCCCCCGGGCAGTCAGCCCGGTTCGCCAACAACGTTGCAATTATTCTTAACGGGTGGCGTCCCGTATGCGCCGTATACGTGGCTGCAAACAACGATTACCCATTCGTACCAGGGAATGTTCCTGGGCTGGAACACCCAGCCGGGAATGACCTACCAGGTGCAGTTGACCACTGATTTCAAAACCTGGAGCAATTTTGGGTCGGCACGTTTTGAAGCGGGCACCAACGATACCGTTTTTGTCGGAAACGGTGGCGGCGGTTATTACCGAGTTGAGCTTTTGCAGCAATGATTGACAATATGCGGCGAATAATAATCACATCTCTTTGCCTGGCGTTGCTGGCCGTAAGTTGGCAGCGGGCACGCGGCTTTGCCCTGCTTGGGACGCCGACGGTGACGGGAACAGGCGACGCCTGGCAAACACCCGTGATCGGCTACAATCTGCCCGGAGACATCGGCACACCAAAGGATTTTAACCAGGCTTACCGGCGAAACCTTCCGATAATGTATTATGGTTGCGACCCGAATTTTGCTACCTGGTTTGGCCCGCAGGGTGAGCAATCGCTTGATGCTGCTTTCAACATTCTAAACAATACCTTCACCAACAACGGCGCCGCAGGTTTGGACGGATACAGCACCAATCTCGTGGAATTTCCGTTCGATTCCCAATCAATTAATTATACCGCTGAAGCGCTCGGATTGACCGATCTCAAATCCACTGTGCTTTACGAAATGATGGAGCAAATGGGGTTGGCCGAACCGGAGCGCTATGTCTGGACGTTGCACACCCGCTTTCTGCCGCCCGGCGGCACCTGCCCGTTTGATGAGTTGTATCAGGTAATTCAACGAAATTATTATTATACGCCGTCACCGCTGGATCAGGTTCTCTATTCGCCCTACGTCAACGACACGCTTTATACTTATATAATTGAAGAAGCCTGTACCGGACCGGATCCGCTGGCTTTGGCGGCTCCCGTGAATGTGGATCCATTTAAAAACGTGGATACTGCCGTGGCCGGGTTGGGAGCGGGATTGGGTATTGAAGCGATTACAGCTACCAATAGCCTTGGCGAAGTTGTTTGGGAGGCGCCTTTTGCCGGTGGTTATTATACCGCGTTGACCCGCGACGACGTTGGGGGACTGCGGTATATGATGTCCACCAACAATATCGAACGGGAAGATACCCCGCCAGGAGTCTTTCTGGAATCTACCAACTTTAACCTCCAGCCACTGACCACATCGCCATTGGGGCCGCTGCTCCAATTTGCGCAGACCAACCCGCCGACCGCGGTTCTTGCTGCCTTTCCCAGTGTGACCATCGACACTGTTTCAACCAATTACACCGTCGTTACGAATCCGGTCGTCGTCTCGTATTTCACCAATGTTGTTGGGCAACCGGTGGATGAAGGGACGATTTTTGTTGTCCGTACCAATGGCTACACTGTGTCTTTTCAAACGAATTACGTGTACACGTTCGCCAACATGGTGATTTTTAATTATTCGTCCAATACGCCCGCCCAGATACAGACCATACAGCTACTCCCGGTATATGGCCAGCCACTGGGCACAGTTTTCACCAACGTTTCTACTCAAAGTATTATTCTTAACGAGCCATCCGGCCAATATTTTCTGATCCCGTCCAACTCGTGCGGCTACGACATCGTGATCACCAACGCCCTGAATGTTTTCGCGGGAACCTATACCAATGCCACGATTGGGCTCGCCACGAATGTCGGCATTATCGATACAGGATTTGTGGGTTCCGAACAAATTGTCGAAAACCTGACCAATAGTCTTCTTCAATTTTATGCCTGTACACTGGTCACCAACGGCCCGGACTACTATCGCGGAATTGGGACCTGCCAATTCATCCGTGTGTCGGATGAAGATATCGATCCCACCCTGGGGACTCTTCGCAGTCCAATCACAAATACGTACGCGATGTACAAATGGAATCCGACCAATAGCCAGACTACGAAGGAGTATTTCTACCGTGTCCTGACCCAGCCGGACTTCCTGTTTAGCGGCACGGATCTTACCGCTCCCAACGTCGGCCTCGCATTCGGATATGCCACATTCGCCCGTAATGTGAACTTCGATACTGACACTGAGTTCCCGGGCGCTGCCGGCCCCGGCACGATCAACCCTCCCTCAACAATCACATTAAATTTAACCGGTGATCTTTTCGGAAATGGAAGCCTGGCTGAAGAATTCACTTCGACGAATACGTTTTTGAGCCAGCTCACTCAAGGGGGATTGATGGCCTGGGCATCCTACGATGGCACCACAAATACCCCGATCGTGTATCCCAATGGCACCAGTCTTCAGGACCTCGAAAATGAGCTGGTGGTGAACATTAGCCCATCAACACTGCCTGACGGCACAAACAACGCTGCCTATCCCACCGTCAATTTCAGCGCCACTGGCGGCCAGCCGCCCTATTCCTGGTCTTATTCAGGAAATTTGCCCCAGGGTCTAAGCTTTTTTAACGGTACGCTCTCCGGCACGCCGGTTAATAACTCGATTACTCCAGGGCAAAATTTTGCCTCGTTTGATTTTAATATCATACTGACCGACTCGTTCAACCGCGTTGTGTCTTTACCATACACAATCAACATCTACCCGGCGCACTGACGATTCAATATCGGCATGAAATCCATTCAATCTCAATCTCGGATCAATTTCAGCTTGTTGGGCTGGACGCTGGCGGTTTTAGCGCTGACGTTCGGTTTCCCGGCCTTAGCCACTCAGTCGAGTTACCAGAATTATTCGGATCATAGTTATAGCATTCCCGGTACCCCGCCGCCCACGATTGACGCTACGAATTTCGCCAATTATAACCAGTTCAACGTAACCTTCGATAACCCGGGCGGGAACGCGCAGTTTTACGAGCCCATGAATGCCGTCAACTATACCAATGACAGTAGTGGTATTGATACCGGCATTATGACCGTTAACAGTCCTCCGATCACCAACACCCTTTTTGGGTTTTTCAATTTTGCTTTCAGCTACAACAGTGTTGGTGTGGGCTTCCAATTCGACACCCAGACAACGAATACGATTACCCACAAAATGGCCGGCACGTTTTACAACTCCGGTGATATTCGCGCAGATTCCGTGATTGACGGGAACAACTTGCTTTCGGGTGCCTTCTCGCAATTTAATGTGGGCCAATGCCTGGTCTGGGCGACGAACATAGTTTGTCCCGGCTCGATTGATACCAGTGAAAACGGTTTTATTGACTTGACTGGCAACAATCTGGATTTGACGCGTGCCGCCCTGACGGAGGAACAGGAACTCATCCAGGGATTTTCGGCCACGAATCTTGGGGTTTCGGTCAGCTCTGAGGCCGCTGGCTTCAATACCAATGGTTGGGACCCGTTCTTTGACCTGACCGCCACCAATGCGATCGCCTCATTTCCCGACAATCTTTATTTAAGTTTTCCGACGTCCTATTTCGCCGGAATCCAGGAGGGACCGTCCAATGTGTTGGTTCGCGCCGTTTTCATCGTAAACGCCAATTCCAATGTGCCGGCCAATGTTTACATTGCGCCTGCTTCATTCGAAAACGAGGGCGCACTATTGCAATGGTCCGGGACGTACATTGACCCGCTAACCGGCGTTACCGATACCAATTATCTTAACTTGTTCCATTATTTTCCGGGTTCGTTTGGTGTCACCAATATTTTCCCAATTCTCACTGTCGGTTCGCTTCCCCAGCCGGGTACAATCGGGTTCTTCAACTACCTGGAGAGCCAAAATACGCCTTTGCCGAATCTGGGGGCGCCCAATGCCGCCGGGTTCCAAAATGTATTCAACGATAACTTCTTTACGAACTTCTACGAGTATTTCAATTCCAGTTTAGCTGTGACCACGGTGGGCACCAACGCAAGCACGGGCAATCCGAGCGGCGCGTTGACCAACCTGCCCGGACGCATCCAAATCACGGCCAATAATGACCTGAAGCTGGCTAACGCCTACATCTCCGGCGGCAACTACCTGGCATTGACAGCAACCAACCAGTTTGACGGGAACGACGGCGCTGTAATCGCTTCTCCGTATTCTGACATAAATCTCGGCGTGACCAACGGCTATCCGCATCCCCTGACCGTCAGCAATTTGCTGGTGGCGAATATTCCCGGCTGGGCCGGCACGCTCAATGAATGGAGCACCCGTTGGACAAACACGGATGCCAATGGCATCAGTTGGGACTATCGTGTTATGCTCGTTTACGCGAACCTGAGTACTACGCTCAATCCTCAGGTCCAAAACCTGACTTTGACCGCCAGCAACCTGGTCATCAGCGACACCCTCAACGTTTTTGGCTCAATGTCGGCTAACGCCCAAAGCCTTACCCTCACTACCAATACTTATGGCAGCGGGGCAACCTCGCCCGATGGCGAACTGAACATGCAGCTTGAAAATCCCTTTACGTGGAGCTGGACCAATTCATTTCCAAATCTGCGTTACCTCACCAATGACGGGGCCATCCGCATGCCCAACTTCTCTGATTTCATCGCCACTTCTTCCGTGACAAACATTACAACGAATGTTCCCTCGATTCAGGCTGCGGCAATACTTTCTGAAACCGGGCCGTCAAATAATATCGCCGCCGGCGGCACCGTGACGATTGGAAATACGCCGTATAATTTCGTTGCCGCGGTTAACAACTCAGTTCCTTATCAGGTTAAAGTTGGAGCGAATTTTAACGGCTCGATGAGCAACTTGATTGCGGCAATTAATCAGGGGCCAGGTTCAGGCACAGCTTACAGCTCCGACACTTTTGCCAGTTCCGTTGCCACGGCGGGAACATTAAGCGTCAGTAACCACAATGTCATTATTAGCGCAAATGCCAATAATTACCCGGGAACCACGGGCAACAACATTCCCGTGTCCACGACGGTCACGAATCTCGCCTGGAACAGCACCGTTCTAACCGGTGGATTGGCTGGGACTCCCGGTTCAACGAATATTACGGCTGTGCCTTCTCCTTACGGCGCGATTATCAATAATGGTTACCTCACTGACCAGGGCTCCACCATTTGGGTGACGAACTTTTTGAGTGGTGGGGTGATCTCTAACGGCCCCGGTTCGTTCCAGTTGACCTCTCTCACGACCGAACTGACCAACGGTTCTATCATCGCCGGCGGCGATATTTCCCTCACCGCCGATACCCTTGTGACCAGTAACGTGATGATGCAGGCGGGCAGGTCGCTGGTTCTGCAGGTTACGAATCTCTTTTCGGACGGCGGCGTCAGCAATGGAAATGTATGGGCTGTCGGCGCGACGAACGGCACTGGTGGCCCCGGCTTGATTCTAGCGAGCCTGCCAAATAATACTGCTACCAATACAACACTAACGAACAATCTGTTGGGAACGACGATTTCATTGGTCACGCCGCCGCCAAATAAAGAGGTTTCCAGCATCTGGGCGGGTCTGGATTATGGAGCCAGCCCACTCGGTTACACCAATAATAATATGGCGATCGGTCAGTTGGTCCTGACGGCATTGTCTCCAGCCAGTGCCCTCTATTTCAGTGGACCACCAACTTCTACGACCAGCAACGCCATTTATGTGGACCGCCTCATCCTGGAAAATTATGCGAGTCTCGCAGACAGGGAGGGCAGCGCCGGCATCCCAACGCTCCTCTTCAACAATAACCTCACAATCTATTATGCGGACGCCGTTTCATCTCAGACCGTCAATGGCGGGCCGTTGCAGGACGTTTCATCGATCCTCAACGGTTTGAACGGGGGCCATCTGGTATGGGTTCCCCAATATATCGGCTACTTTAGCGGCACTAACGTCGCGTACCCGGACGGCAGCGTCGTCGACCTTAATATCGGAGTATTTACGGGGGGCGATAACACCCGGCTGTCTTCGAATGGCACCGGCATTCCCAACTCCAGCCAGTCGGCCCCGGTCTTTGTCGGTAGCCAGATTGATTTTCAGGAATTTCGTGCCGGCAACTCCAACGAGCTGACCTGGCATTCACCTCCCGGTTCGACTAATTTTGTCATGTACTGCACAACCAATTGGGCAAATTGGAATATTGCCGCGATCGTGACGAATTCTCCAGTCGTCCCGCCGCCTGCGGGTTGGCCTGTTACCAATGTCGTTTATCAGCCAACCAATGCCAACAGTGCCAGTTTTAAGATCAAGATTGATCAGGACAACTCGATACTTTACGGGCATTGAGAAAATCGTCCAAGTCGGTGAGAAATGGCTTTACCGACGATAGTAAAATAGATACAGTAGATACTGCCGGAGAGCCGGTGGAACGCAGAGACAGAGTAAAATTCAATTTAACGCGCCTTGCGCGTGGCGGACGTTTTTACATTCAGTGAGAAAATTGTCGAAAGCGGTGGGAAATAGCTTTACGGGCAATAATAGATTAGATAGAATGGATATTGTCGGAGAGCCGGCAGAAACAGTGACAAAGTAAAATTCAATTTAACGCGCGCCGCGCGTGATAACTAGAGTAACAGCTTATGAAGACTTTTTGGGGCCTGGGAGTGCCAACTCTCCTTTTTAGCGCCTGTTTGAAAGAGACGGTAGTGGATGTACTGCGCGCGCGCAGGTCATTTGGCGGGATCATGATTTTAGGCGCGTCGGCCCTTTTCTCCACCGTCACCGCTAAAGCGCAGGATTCATTCTCCGCCGCGGAACCAATTACTGGCGTTTACGGTTCCATCACGAACAACAATGCCGGTATTCCACCTGAAACCGGTGGTCCGAGCATCGCAGGTTATGGTGAAAACGCGCCCCTTTGGTATGCCTGGACCGCGCCCCAAAGCGGAGTCGTGGAGATGGACACCTTGGGAAGTGAAGAGACTAACTTCTTTGTCGTTCCGTTGGATACGGTCATGGCTGTTTATTCCGGCAACAGCCTGTCTTCCCTCACTCAGGTCGCAGCCAACGACGACCTTTATCCGGTGCCGCAGCAAAATGAAACTTATCCCGAGAATATCTTCGATCTGGCGACCAATTACAGCCCGATTGAAGTGGGAAGTGGCCGGTTTGATGTCTTTGAATACTACAGTGGTCCCAGCGGCTTGCGTTTCAATGCCGTTGGCGGCCAGACCTATTACATTGCCGTGGATTCCAAAGCTCAGCAATTTAATTACATATTTGGCGATGCTGGTTATACTTTGGGTATTAACCTGGGATTTAATACCGGACCCATGGTATTGACCTGGGCTTATCAGCCATCCGGCGTTTTTCGATTTGCCACGGAGAATTTCGATCTGACAGGAAATTTCAATAGCACCAATTCTCTCGTGCCGCCTCCTCTTATTCCTACGTGCCAAACTGAAACTTCGTTCCAGAATTTGGAAGTGGCGGACCATCCCTTTACCTACGGTGTAAATCAATACAACGTTCAGGTTCACTCCTATTATCCCTACAATGTCGCCGGTGTGCCGGTGACCATCACTCGTGTGGGCGGTTCTTCCGGGCGCGTCTGGTTGACCTATAGCACTCAAGACGGCGATACAAACTTGATTCAAAACGGCGACGAACCGGCCAAGGCGGGAAGAGACTACACGCCCGAAACTAACCAAACATTAATTTTCGACGATGGCGAAATGAGCAAGACCATTTATGTGCCCATCATCGACAACAGCGTCGCCGACGGTGGCAAGTGGCACGCAAACAGGGATTTTACAATTGCGATAACCAACGTTCAGCTCGATCCGTATGAAGACGGCTCAGGCGATTCAGCCTCGGTTTCGCCGCCGCGCATTGATAACAATTTCGGCCAGGTGGAAGTCCGAATCCTTGACGTGGACGTTGATCCCAAGGGTCCGCAATTTGCGACGATAATGTCGACCAATATCACGAGCACCACTACCAACATCACGACCAATACGGTCTGGAATATTGAACCGACCAATGCAGTTTTAAACTTTGCCAAAGTAAATTACCGTTTTCCCCGCGACGTTACCAATTATTGGAATTCCGGTGGAGGGGGTACGCTGGTTACCGTTTGGGTGACTCGCAGGGGGACCAATGAGGATTCTGTCAGCGCATTTTGTTCTGTGGATAATGGCTTTCTTGCTAACGGCGATCCGGGGAACGATGAGATTTTTGCTCTTGAGCCCGCTTCCGACTATGCCAATCCGGATCCTCCGAGCATGGCGGGCGTGACGGCGACTAATTCTGATTTTACTTTTGAACCGCCCAATAGCACTTACGCCCAAATTCCGGTCAATTTCCCGGCGTCAACTAGCGGTCATGGATGGGACCCTCAACCGGTCCAATTCCTCGTGTATGACAATGGCAATGCAACACTGGACAAGGATTTTATCATCGACTTGTATGAAGTGGATTCGCATGGAAATCTCATTCAGCCCGGTATGGTCGCGCAAACCAAGGTCACCATCCTTGCCGGCCGCGCGCCGGTAACTAGTCAGACTCCAGCGGATAACCGCCTTCCGGCAGGCTCCGTGGATGAAAACTATAACATAGATTTCGGTCTGCAAATGGCGCCCCCTATTAATACCCAGCCGCAGAACAATCCCAACCCCGGCACCGATGAAGAGGTGGATGGTCTCGTTGTCCTGACTAACAATGAAACGCTGGCAGTGGGAAGCTTCGACTCCTACAACGAAGTTAACCGATACGGTATCTGCCTGATCAACACGAATGGTAGTTTGGACCAATCATTTAATCCGGGCAGTGGCGCCAATGTCTTTAACACCGGGCTTTCGGTAAACACCGTTGCCATGACTCCGGACAATCGTCACGCCATCATCGCGGGCTCGTTTACCTCCTATAATGGCACCAGTGTTGGCACCTCCCAAAGTGAATTTCAATCCGGTGGCGTTTGTCGCGTCAATCTTAATGGCTCAATCGACGGTACCTTCCAGCCCGGCTCGGGTCCGAACGACTCCGTCTACGCCGTCGCGGTGCAACCGAATGGCCAGATATTAATCGGCGGTGCGTTTACACAATATGACGGCGTGACTCGCAATTATCTGGCAAGATTAAATGCAAATGGTTCGCTGGATACGACCTTTGATCCGGGAACAACGCTCAACGGCCCGGTCTATGCATTGGATGTGCAACAGACCGCCAATATCACGACCAATGTCGTTTCCACCAGCGGCAACGCGCGGGAAAATGACGCGTCTATCAATGTCAGTCCCAACAGCCATGGCAACGTGATAGTGAATTATATTTTCCCCACAACCAATGACTTGCAGGTGTATTATGGGGGGACTTTGATTTTCGATACTGGCCCTACTGCGACCGGTTCTGCGACACCTGCGCAATTCTCCGTGCCTTACGGCCCGGGTAATACGCCGATTTTATTGGTTGCCAATCCAGGTGGCGCGCTCGCCACGGGCACCAACTATAGTTACGGTGCAGTGGTGACCAGCGCCGGATCGGTGCCCGAAGTCATGGTTGGC
>DASXFM010000070.1:0-8331 GCA_036489615.1 Verrucomicrobiia bacterium
GTGACGGTCCACTGTCCTCCCGCCATTTTCCGCAGCGTATCGCCGTCCCAGATCCACAAACCACCGTCTTTAGTCGGAATCATCTGGCGAACCCCGTCCGGCGCGGGACCGTTTGTCGGAGTGTGGTCAACGAATCCTTCGGGCGTCATGACGCCTAAACGATTGCCTGCGGCGACCCAAATTTGTCCCGCTTGATCCCTGGTCAGGGCGGTCGCCGGAGTGTGAGAACCGAAGACATTGAACCTGACATTGGTCGGCGCGGCGAATTGCATTTGTGCAACCTGGTGAGACGCGGTGATATACCAGAGCGCGCCATCGCGGGCCTGGATAAACTGACCCGTTGGCGGGTTGGGCGATGGCGGGTTCAACTCTATCCGTTGCGCTTCATTGACGCCGCCATTTCTCGGGATTCGGTAGATGCACTCGTCGTAAGCGGCGAGATAAACGGCATTGGCATCTTCGGCGACCGTTTGAATTTGAAGCGGATGCCATCGGGGCTCAGCATTCGGCTCGCGAACCAGGCGGAATTTTCCGCGCGTCAGGCTGGCGATGGATTCGTTGCCGGCGGTGATCCACAGGGTGCCATAAGAGTCCGCGCTCAAGGCTTCGATTTCGACATCTTTGAGTTCCGGGGTTGTTTGCGGATTGAACGTCACAAAACGGTCTCCGTCAAATCGCGCCAAACCGCCGCTGCGCGTGCCCACCCAGAGGTAACCGTCGGGTGTCTGCGCGAGGCAGTTCACCGAGTTTTGGGGCAACCCGTCTTCGGAACTCCAAACGTTGATCAAATAATCCGCCGCGATGAGAGAAGTCGTTCGGGAATACACGATAACCATGAGCACGGCAAAAAATCGCGCACGCCGGCTCGAAAGCAATATATGCAACAGCAGGCAGACCGGGGACGTCATCGGGCCCAATTTCAACAGAAATCCGAGGCGTTGGCTACCATGCAAGTTTATCAATGTCTTTCATTTGCATTTATATGGCAGGGCGGCGCTGCCGCGCCGCCCAAACTTTTAAGCACCGGTGCCACCAACGCCATGGCGCACGACCCTATTCCGACCGCAGCGAATTATTTTAGTCTGGGCAGAGCGGCAGCTCTGCCCTACCAGGTAAACCATCCCACCTCCTATGGAGTGAGCCGGTAAAATGTCTTCGACTGCGACAGTGGCAGTGTCAGGACATTCAGGTCGTTGGTGACGGTGGCCGTTCCCGAAACAGCACTCCACGTCCCCAACAGGTTGGTCGTGGACTGCAATGTGAATCCGGTCGCATTGGCCGGCCAGGTGAGCGAGACCTGATGCGCACCCGCCGTGGCGATTTGCAGCATGGGGCCCGCGATGGCTTTCGGTCCGGTCGCATAAAGATTCGCAACCTGACCGGCAGTCAATGAACCATTCCAGATGCGGAAGTCCCAATACTGGCCGTTAAACATTGGGTCCTGCCATTCGTCCCGGGCGATCCAATTGTCGGTATCGGGCACGCTGGACCAGAGGGCCGTATTGACAGCGGATGCGACCAATTGACCGTTCAAATAGAGCTTATCCAATTGGCGATCCTGATCGTGGGTCCAAACAATTTGGCTCAACACCCCAATCTGAAGCGGATTAGGCCCAAGCAGGGTTACATCATACGCGGGATTTTCGTCCCATTCGGCGCGTAACGTGTTGTTTGCTCCGTCGTCCGGGCAGATCATCAGATACTGATAGCCGCCCAGTGAAAAACCGGGCGTTGCGGCCTGCCCAAAATCGAACATTTCCTGCCAGACACCGCCGCCATTCCAAACGACCCAGATTTCAAAACTCGCTTCGTTGGGCAGCCCGCTAACGACGCCCTGGCCACCGGGGAAAGCCACCCATCCACTGTTGGCCGTGGGGACGCCGTTTGCGGCAGACACCGGATTCGGGTTGGGAGTGGTCATTTCCTGACCGGTAAACGTCATTGGTCCGTTAACGGTTCCATTGATATTGGCGACCAAATCAGTAAGCGTGGTGCTGCCGGAAGGTTCGTTAAAGCTCCAACGGTGTACGAGCGAGGGCCACGCCTCTGCATCCACGACGTGGAGGGCCACAGAACCAGACCCGCCTCCATAGGTCGCAGTCACGGCGGAAACGCCCACATTCCTGGGCACAAAGTTTCCGTTCACGATTGTGCCTACAGAAGTATTGCCACTGGTAACCGTCGTTTGGGACAGGGTCGTGACATCCACGCCCGAGATATTCGCGAAATTTGCCAGAACCTGGATCGGCAAGCCCAATCCGTGCACATCCACATTCGTGCCGGCGGTTACGACGTTGATGGACAAAAGCGCGCCCGGGTTGGTGATCAAATTGGTCGGGCCGGCGGCAGCATCGACCGCTACCTGCAAATCTGACTCCGCGCCCGAGTAGATTCGGAATTCATCGAGGGTGGCCATGAGGTAAGGATCGCCACCTCCGTAGAATTGAGATTGGCCAATGTAATTGTCCGGATCGGGAATGCTGTAGAGCGCTTTGTTCATTGGCCCGCTTCCCAACTTGCGACCGTTGACATAAAGCGAGCCGTTTTGCGCCAGATAATTATAGACTACCGTCAGGCACACTTCGTTGGTGTAGGGTAATGCTTCCGAGGCATGAACGATATCATTGCCCTCGTCCAGGCGGATTTCGTGATTGGGCGGATCATTTGGAATCATGGTCAAATAGTTGATGCCCGCGGACCCGTTATTCGTTCCAAAGGTCCACAATTCCGCCCAATCCGGATTCGGGTCCTGGTTTTCGACCCAGATTTCAAAGGTCGCGTTGGTGAGGGGCGTTATGATGTTCGGTGGGAGCTGAACGAAAGCAGAACTGGCGTTGCCGTCCAAAATCAACTGGCCGTTGCCGTTCAGCGTTGCTGTTCCACTGCCGTTGACCAGGGTTCCGGAGGCGTTCCCCACTGAATCCGTGATGGTCGTCGACCCTGACGCTCCGTCAAAGCTGTAGCGGTGCATCAGGACCGTGGGTTGCACACCCACAGAAATCGCCAGCGCGGTCGAGTACGATTGATACGTCGCCCGGATCGTCGTGCTGCCCGCGGTCAATGCGTGAAAATTACCGTCCGACTCGTACAAAATGATATTGGTGTTGTCGGAGGAATAGGCAATGCCCGGCAACGTCGTGATGTTCACTTCATTGGTGAGCGCTGAGTAAGTTCCAAGAATCAAGGGCGAAATGACCGCGCCGACGATGGTGTTGGTCAAATTGTTGAATTGAATTCCCGTTACGCTGCCTGACGAAGCGCTGGTCACGCCCGAGCCTGATTCGTAGTCCGCCTCGACTTGAGGGGGCGTGTAGGCGCTATTATAAATGCGAAATTCGTCAACGGAGCCGTTATAGAACGGATCCGCTCCAAATTGGGACCGCCCAATATAGTCGCTATAAGTATCGCCAACCTCCTGTGGCGTAACTGTAAAGTTTGTATCATACGAAACGATTGCGCCATCGTCGTAAAGCGCCGCCGTATGATTCGTCGAATTAATCGTAAAGACGACATCGTGATAGACGCCTGCCGCGGGCGATGGCCCCAGGATGATGCCTTCACCGCTACTCACGGATTCGAGATCACCGTGAAAATCGCCGCTGCCGTCCGCAAACGCCAGATAGGCCCAGGTGATGCCGGTATTGCCCGCGGTTCCTGAGCCGGTGCCGGCCCCGCCTGAACTCGTTCCAAAATCGAAGAGGCGCGCCCATGCAGATTCAGTATTTGCCGTCGTCCAAATCTCGAAAGTGACTGAAGCGTAATTGCTGACGATGTCGTTGGGCAGGTAAACGTAGCCGCTATTGCCGTCCAACGTGACCGTTCCGTTGCCGGGATAAGAGGCCCCTCCGTTCAGCGTTCCGGTTGCGCCGCCGACTGAATCAATGGCGTTGGTACTCGCGACGGAATCATTGAAGCTCCATTCATGGGTGAGGGCTGCGTTGGCAGCCAGTGTTGCAAAAAGAAATGGAGTCAAACATAAGGTCCTGAACATCAAGGCATTCGTTCTTATTGAACTAATTTTCATATCGTTTGGTTTGTTGAGATTTTGGGCTTCAGCCTACCTTAGCGACAATAGCCGTTGCTGTCATGGCACATGAAAGGGCCTCACTGTTTTGCAGTATTTAAGGAGGAAAGCCTTGTGAAATGGCCTGCAAAACAACGGCTTTTCAAAGTGTTTTTAAGTTTTTCTATTGCCTGCCGGAAACCTTAAAAAGTCGCAAAACTGCCCTAATCTGTCGAAGAGGCCCTTTTATGTGCCATGACAGTACTGCAAAGGAGAGGGTAGATTGGTGACAGTTCTCACGATTGTCCGCAAGCACCTGTCGGTGCTTCGCTGTGGCAATTGTTTGAGCGTGGATTACTCGATATGCAAACGCAATCGTCACTGTCTGTATCGAACCGTCAAAACACGGACTCGCGCCGGAGCACCAGAGCCGCGGCTTTCACCCTGATCGAATTGCTGGTCGTGATCGCCATTATCGCGATCCTCGCGGCCATTCTCCTGCCAGTCCTCGTCAAAGCGCAGAGAAAAGCGCTCCAAACGGCCTGCCGGAATAACATGCGCCAGATTGGCATTGCTGGAATGATCTACATCCAGGATTACAAGCAATACCCCGGCGACCTTTCCACGCCAAACGGGGGTTCGGTCAATTATTATTATGTCTGGGTCCCGCGTTTATTCCTCGAATTGGGAGGGGGCCAGCGCAAAGTATTCAGTTGTCCTGCGGCGGGAGCCTGGACGGCGTGGGACACGAATATGAACCATACTCTCGGCGGGAAAGGGCCCGGAGGAGTTTATGATCCTTACGCCATTACCGAAACCTCCTATTTCTCGCTGGGCTACAACGACTGGGGCATTCATTTTCAGAACAACGCCGAAGCGGTGACAACTCCGCAATTAGGATTGGGCGGAGATGTCGACGGAACTTTGTCGCAAGGCCCAATCAAAGACACCGACGTGAAACGCCCGGTTGATATGATTTGGATCTGTGATGTCCCTTCCGTGCCGCAAACGATCGCCCCCAGCTTCAACGCGAACACCGAGCCCGCGGATGTTCGCACCACCACCGGCCACTCGGCCTGTCCGGCAAATCGGCATGAATACTATACCGATATCATTTTCTGCGATGGTCACGTGGAAAGCCCCTTGCGGAATAATGTGCGTGATCCCAACAACGCTATGTGGCGCGCTCGCTGGGACAACGACGATGATCCGCACCTGTCCTACGGTTACTGGCAATCCAAGCCGACGTGGATCGGGAATTTGGATCAGTGAAGTGGTCGGGCGCCAGGCCCGGGTTTGTCCCGGGCCTGGGGATACTGACAGTCAACGAATCAATCACCAACAGTCATAAACGCCATAGAGGGGACTCCAGCCAGTCCAACTCCCGCCGGGTGTGTTTTGCGAGGCGGTATATACGCCATTATCGCTGCCAACGACATATACTGCCAAATCGCCGTTAGCTTGCGTGATTCCCCAGAGCCGGGTGAGGTTGTTACCGCCGCCGCCCATATCCGACCAGGTATTCCAACTCCCGCCGGGCGTACTCTGCCAATTACGATAAACATGGTTGTTGGCGCCGTTCATGAACATTTCCAGCGCCCCGCTTTGGTCGACCGCGAGGCAGGGAGCCTGGCCGGTCATGGCAGTCTCGCTCGTATTGATCTTATACCAACTTCCCCAACTCCCGCCGGGGGTGGATTGCCAGACATGCCAGACATTGGTATCGGAGCCGACCACCGATACGTCCAGGCGCCCATCTGAATTGCGAGTGGCTGACAAACCCGAGAGGTTGCCGCCGCCGCCCAGGGAATTCTGTCCAGTCCAGGTCCAATCATTGCCGCCGGAGGTCGTCTGCCAAAAATGGCAAACCTCGTTGTTCAGCGTGTTGTTATAAAAGACTTCCAGATCGCCGCCGGCATTAAGGATGGCCGTCGGCGCCTCGCCCGACTTGGCGGTGGTGCCGGATATTTCAGTCCAGCCCGCCCAGCTGCCGCCGGGAACGGTCTGTTTATCCCACCAAATGCCATTGTCGCCGCCGACGACAAATAAGTTCAACCGGCCGTCGTTGTCGGAGATGACTGCGGGGCTGGACAGGTTGCCGCCACCGCCGCCCAGGCTGGAAAAAGTGGTCCAGCCGCTCGACGCTTCATAAGCGTGGTAAACCGCACCGTTAGTTGCGCCGGTGACATAGACTTCCAGACTGCCGTCGGTGTTTATGCCAATGACCCCGCCCCACTGCTTCGCTCCGCCGGAAGGGGAGCCCAGCAAAGTCCAACTGCTCCAATCACCGTCGGTCTGGATCCACTTATGATAAACGTTGCCGGACTCGTCAACGCCCGCCAGTTCGGGGGTAGGAAGCGAATTGATGATTGCCGCCCCGTCCTCAACGCCGGCAAAAGTAACATTCCACCCGTATTGCAGCTCGTTAACCGCCGATTGATTGACAATCCCGCTACCGGGACCGTTATTAAACAACCGCTTGGTATTTGTAGTCGACTGGTGGACAGGAAAATAGACTGAGCCCATCCCCCAGGTGAGGCACTGATTGCACATGCCACGGATAAAGGAGATGTTATCGTCGGTGGTAGAAGTTACGCCGTAGTTCAACCCGGTGGTTGTATCCGCGCCAAATTCGGTCAGGATCGTGCGGCCATAATAACTGCCAACCTCGCCTTGTAATTGGCTTTCCCAGGCGGATTCAGTGGTGAGGCTGGGGTCCCACATGGCGTAGTCGTGGACAGCCAGCAGGCAATTCTTGAAGCTGGTGTCGCCGCCGAGTCCCGTAACATGATCTTCGTAACCGGTGCCTCCCAGGATAATGTGACCCTGGCTTTTGTTGATAAAACCCAGGAAGGTCGTATAAACACTTTCCAGGCCGGAAAGAGAGTAGCCAGACGGTTCGTTTTCCGGCTCATAATAGACGTTATTGTTGTCTTTATAGACGCCATCCACTGTTTCCCACATGGACTGCCAGGTAGCCATGTTGACAATCTCGTGGGTTCCTCCAGTTTCCCAATCAGTATAAAAACAGCAGATGTCTACCGTCAGTCCGTCGGCAACCAGTTCGTTAATGGCCGCCTGGGTGACTGCCCAATTGCCGGAAACCGTTGCTGGATCAATGGAGTAGCGGACAAAGTTGATCCCGATACCGAGATCGTCTCTGGCAACGGTATCGGCCACGGCGGCGGCCTGCGCCGTTGTGGTGCTGGAGGTAATTCCGGAAGGATATAGTATGTTAAGAGGGTCGCCACCGCCAGAGGCCCAGTTGCCGCCGTGCACCCAGGAAGTACTGGCCTGAGTGGGCGTAGAGGCAAGCAGCGTAACCGCGGCGGCGAGCACGGCCAGGGTTGTTTTCATTGAGATGTGCTGTCGATGACTTTTTTTCATTTGTTGGTTATGGATCATGGGTTAGGTGGCAGGAAATTGCTTTTTTGACGGGGTACGTTAACCGGCGGCAGAAAGTCGCCATTCAACGCTCGCGCGAGTGAGGAGAATTGATTTTCGCATTCCATTTTTTCGTTAGAAATACATTGGCTGTTCGATTTTTATCCTTTAAATCATTGATGGTTAAAAGGCTGCCATACTGGTAAATGCTTTCAGCTCTCCACAACGGCTGCGTCATCAGTAATTGCTCCACCCGACGACGTCACGACGACATTCTGCTGGAAAAAGATAGTTATCACCGGGCTTATGTTTAGGTAATAGCATCCTTGGCATTAACTTGTCATTGAGGGTTTGCGTTTTTTAATTGAGGGTTTGCGTCAGTCCCAAATCATGATTCGAGGCAAATTCTCCCCGCAATAAGCTGACCTCTGACGACCTGTTTTGTCTCGCCGGTGAACCGATCCGCTCGTTAATCGGAGAGTGGCTAATCGCTCGCCGTATAAGTGGCAGATTCACTGACAGTGGCCGTCCATCGGTCCAGGAAGCCCTTTATTTATGAACGCAGATGGGCACAGATGAAACACAGATTTTGGCTTTATCTGTGTTCGATCTGTGCCCATCTGTGGCTCAAAAACTCCCGTTACCGTTTAGCCTTGACAAAACTCGTTTCGCGCAAATAAATCGGCTCCAAAGTCTTGGCCGGTTGGAATTCATTTCCATTCGCCGCCAATTTCGCCACAGCGGCGGCGCTTGGAAAAATCAGGCGGCCGCCGGAAAATTTCCCGGCTTCAGGCCCGATCAGAATTCGGCCCTGGCTCGACGACAAAACCTCGGCCCGTGGCAAAATCTTCAACGGTGTGACTTCCTTCCAGCCGGTCCCGGTAATGTCGCAGGCGGCGTAATAAAATTCTTCACGCTGGGCGTTTATGACTACGCTCACCGGG
>DASXFM010000509.1:0-37633 GCA_036489615.1 Verrucomicrobiia bacterium
ACTTTGCGAGTAGCCGGAATGCGCCAGCCAAATTCATCCGTCACAAAATCGTCCGTCGCGCCGCCGGCGGTGACAACGACCGGCAGACCGCAGGCCATCGCTTCGAGCACGGGCAACCCAAAACCTTCTCCGCGATACGGCAGAACCAGACAGTCACAAGCCGTGTAGAGTCCCGGCAATGAAGCGGGCGGAAGTTCTTCGTTCAGATAAAGAATTTCAGGCGCCCCGGCGGTTGATTGGGCGGCCCGAATTTGAGTTTCGAACGTCTGCCCCGCATAAACACCAGCGCCTCCAAAATCCTTGATCACCAGACACACGTCATCGGCCTTCGTAAATTGTTTCAGATACGCCTGCAACAGCAAGTCCGGGGCTTTGCGCCCAATCGTGCCGCCGACAAAAAGGAACTTAAACTTGTTCTTCGTGGCCAACTGCATGGGCGCGGCTTGCGGATGAAATTTCTCTCCGTCAACGCCGTTGGGCACGACTATGACTTTATGCGACGGCACACCCGACGCGAGATAAACGTCGCGAACATAATTCGACGGCACCCAAAATTCGTCCACGTCCGAAGCTTGATTCACCCAGTCCCGCGGCAGCGACCCGAATTCCCAGGGCTGGATAACGGCCAGTTTACCGCCTGCCGGCCGTACCCAATTGGGTGGCCAGGCATGCCGGACAGTGACGTCAGGGATCAGAGCCTGGCCAGAAAGGTGTTGCGCCAATTCCGGCCAAACTTTCCCAGCCGAAGCGGCCCCAGCCCGGTCGGTTGGCAGGCAATAGATTTTCAGGGGGAAAGCGTCCACTTTCTCACGCGCACGGCTCAGTAATGACCCGGCCAGCTCACGGTTTACGTGCGACAGGCTGCCGTAATCCAGAAATGAGCCTTCCCAGGATACAGTGATCGGTTTACCCGTGTTGACCGGTCCGGATGATGGACGACCGGCCAGCAACAAGCTACGGCTCGCGAGGAAAGTCTTTGGGTTCGGGGTAACAATGAAGCGGAAATCCTTGTCGAACGAACCCGACCAGCGGCCAAAGAAGATTTTCAGGTTTTCGTTAACATGATCGAATCGTCCCCTGCTCTGCCCTTCCAGATGATAGACGACGGCCTGCGGTTCATAAACAACCTTGCGACCCGATGCGCGGACGCGCAGACAATAATCGATGTCTTCGACGCCATTGCGGAAAATTTCGTCAAAGCCGCCCAGGGACAAAAATAAATCGCGCGCAGTCATCAAACACGCGCCGGTAACCATGTCCAGTTCGCGCCTCTGATTCACCGCGGGCAAGTCCGCCGGCGCATGACGGTGCGGATGGTCGGGAACGCCTTTGATAAATTCAATTCCTGCATGTTGAATGGTGCCGTCAGCGTAGAGCAATTTCGCGCCAAGGACCGCAGCCTTCGATTCCTGTGCGGATTTGATCAGCGCGGTGAGCCATCCTTCGGTCACCAATGTGTCATTGTTCAGAAAAACCAGAACGGGACAGGCTGCCGCCCGCGCTCCAATATTGCAGCCGTGGGAGAATCCGGAATTATTCGCCTGGAGGATGGCGCGCAGGCATCCCGTTTCTTCCTCCTGCTTAAGATACGCCGGAGTCCCGTCCGTGGAACCGTTGTCCACGACAACGATTTCATAAAGACCCTGCGGCGTGTTGCTCAAAATGGAGGCAATGCACTGGCGCGTCAGGCCAAGATTATTGAATGTTGGAATAATGATGGAAATCTGCGCTGCCCGATTATTTGCCGTTCGCGGCGGAGACAACAAGGCTTTGTGGTACACTCGAAACCAACGATTTACATTTTGCCGCAATGTATGCCCGGACAGCACCGTCCGATGAGCATTCTCCGCAATGTTCAGTCGCAAGGCATTATCCTGGATGAGTATTTTCATTGCCTCATACCAGGCTTCCGTGGTGTTTGCCGCGAGCCAACCAGTCTTTTGATGTTCTACAATCCGGTTGTAAGCTTCGATATTGGTGAAAATTGCGGGAATTTTGCAGGCGGAATATTCCAACCATTTGATTGGCGATTTCGCGCGGTTAAAGGGCGTCAACTCCAATGGAACCAGTGCTAAATCGACGGACAACGACTTAAGTTTTTGCGCATAGTCCGTGTATTTCTGGATAAAACCGGAAATCGCTTTAACCTGCGGAAAATGCTTCAACGCGGCCGGCGCATTCCCCCAAAACAGGAATTCAACGCGGTCCGAAAATTCCTGAATAATTCGCTCGATTGCCTGCTCAATCAAGGCCAGGTCATGCTCATGAGTGACGGTACCGCTGAAAAGTATGGAGATTTTTTCGGACGGCGTCCGTTTTCGTTCCGGTGAGAGCCAGGTCCCGGTGTCCACCGTGTTCGGGAGCACCTCAATGTTTTCGTTGAGGTAAGAATAAAGTTCCTTCAGTTTCGGCGTCGAGACCGTGACCATATCCGCATTTCTCAAATACTCTTCGACCCGGGGCTTTAACGATTTGAAAAACGGGTAGCCCTGGTGGTTACGCGGGACCATGGTGAGCGCGTCATCCAGCTCAAAAATGATTTTTACCGCCGGGTTCGGTATTGCCTGGCGCAAGGTATGAAACGGGAGGCACGCCGGCATACCCCGTTGCACAACCAGGACCCGGGCCGCGCACAGGAGACGCGGTTCAATTTTTAGCTGCCCATTGACCAGGTCACACACGGCAAGATTCACGATTTCATGGCAATCCTGCAAGCGGCCAAGCGGCGCGGTGAGCCTCAAATAAGCGCAGGCGGTGTCCTTTGGATCAATGGTCAGAACACCGACGGCGAATTTGGGAGCATTGCGCTGGGTTTGCACCAGTTCCTGCAGTTCTTCCTGTTTGTCTTTCTGGCATTGCTCGATATCCGGCCGATCGGATATGAAGGCGGCGCATTTCGCGTGAACGCGCTTCATCGTCTCCAGAAAGGGCGCCAGACTTCCCGTGGTCATGGAGGAGGCGTCATTTCGCCGAACAAATTCACATGTCACCTGCGGGATGTGCGCAAATGGGAAGTGCCGCGACAGGCGGATCCAAAGGTCCCAATCTTCGTGGCGCCGAAGTGTCTCGTCAAAATAACCGGACTTTTCGAGAAATACTTTCTCGTGCATGAAACACAAGCTGGGAACGAAATTTTCCACCAGGACCCGGTCGTTGTCCCAGTCGTGAGAATAAGGAACGTCGCGGCGGACGGTCGTCAATTGGCCATTTACCAATTCCTGATGAGAGCAACAGGCGTCTGAGTAGGCGACTACTCCGGGATGTGACTCGACATAATTGAACAGGGTCTGCAAATGTTCCGGATAGTACAGGTCGTCGTCGTCAAGGTAGGCGATATATTTGCCGCGAGCAGCGCGAATACCGGTATTACGTGAGGCCGGCAGACCCCGGTTGGTTTCATGCCGCAGGCAAGTAATCGGCTGGTTGCCCAGTTGCGCCACGGTCGGTTCCACGTCGCACCCGGAATCGTTTACCACAATGATCTCAAAATTTCCGAATGTCTGATTCAAAATACTGCGCAGGGCATTCACCAGCATTTCCGGCCGGTTAAATGTGGGGACGATGACCGAAATCAGCGGGGGTTCCCCTTCCAACAATCTTGGATTCATGCCCGCCGGTTCAGTTTGTTTTTTCTCCCCAGGCACAACCAGCGGCGTCTTTTGAATGACCACAGTAAAGCCATTCCCCACCTTGTCGTCCGTATCCTGGCACGTGATCACGTTCAATTTCAAATGACTGCATAATTCCATCAGGTCTTCGGTCGTCCAAATCGTATAATGATGGTGGGTATCCACGGCCGGCGGAGGAATCTTTCCCGAATGCCGGTCCAACAACTCGGCTAGCGTCGTTCGCGGGCGATCCTTGTCGAAGGTGCGCTCTTTGTGCGGCGCAATGATAAAAATATAACCGCCCGGACGAACCACGCGCAGCCATTCTTTGATCGCTTTTATCGGATCGAAAAAGTGCTCAATGACGTGGGAGGAAAGGACAAAATCCTGCGATGCGTCGGCCACAGGCAAGGCGTCTCCGGGCGCCACTATATCCACGCCCAAAGCGCGGCCACACATCTTGACTTCCTCCGCTTTATGGACGGTGGTCATGTCCGCCGTGTAATCCACATTCCTGGTTTTCAGGCCAAAAGGATTGTGGCTGCTGCCTCCAATTTCGAGGCCTTCCAGCCCGTCCAAATACCGATGAGCCAACCTGGACTCGGGGAATACGGTCCATTGATTCGGGCCTGCGGGCGCCGCCTCTTTCTGCGGCGCGGGTGTCACTGCCTGCCGTGGCGGCATCGCTTTGATGCGCGGCGTCAAACCGGCCCCGGCGAGGAGCGATTTTGCTTCGGCAACCGTTTCGGGAGTATAAAGGCCGGGATGATTCAGAATGATCTCGGCGCGAAGTTCCCGATCATGTTGTACCGCGACAGTGTACATGCTGCTGTCTTTGATCCGGTAAAACAAGAGAGGCACAGGAATGCGTTTGGCCCTAAAACCAAGCTCGCCAGAGCCGATCCAAAAATTCCAGTCCTCATAGCCCTGCCAAAGCATGTCGGTGTGATAACCGCCTACCGCCCCCCACACTTCGCGGCGATAAAGTGAACAATAGTTAAGCTGGTTATTCCTGCAAAGTTCGGCGAAGTCATATTCAGCGGCCTGCACTACGCCGTTCCTGGCGCCAAAATGCACAAGGTCTGTGTAAGCTACGGCCATGTCCGGAGTCGACTCAAGCAACGATACCGTCCTGGAGAGCATCTCCGGATGCAGCTTGTCGTCGGCATCCAGCGGCAAAATATATTTGCCCCGGGCAATGGCGATACCGGCATTACGCGCGTCCGCCAGGCCTCCATTTGCCTTTTCCAAATAACGCAATATGCGCCCGGGCCACCGGCTCGCGAGATTTTGGAATACGTCTTTCGTATTATCGGGGCTGCCGTCATTGACAACGATAATTTCCCAGTCAGCAAAAATTTGATGGATGACGCTCTCAACAGCCTCGGTCAAAAAGTGGGCCTGGTTGTAGCACGGGATAACAACTGAAACCAAAGCGCCCACAAAATCTGAACCGGCGGCAAAGTTCGGCTTAGGTGTTGATGCCGGCGCATGGCCATTTGTGCCGGCTGATCCAACGTGCCCGGGCTCCGAACCACTGGAAGTTTTTGGGGGGACGGAATTTGTCATTTATAAGCGCGGTTTGGGGTGAGATTTTCTCGAAAAATCTCGCGCATTGAAACCGTGATCCGACTATCACACGGAGCGCGGCTGTGTGCGGGGAAAGGGGGGCACCCCCGAAAGCTTTCGGGGCAGCACGCCCGGATGGCAGTGGATCCCATGTTTTCAAGAGCTGGTTGTGTAACACTCGCTGCTGCGGCTGGTCTCCGACACAGCCGCGCTCCGAAAACGGGTTCATGGTGAGGATGGCAGCGATCGCAAGATGATTGCGAATTGAATCGCGTCCCGACTCGACCGCTTATTTTGCCGGCGGCGTCAATTTCGGCAATGGCGTGCTCGGCGGCGTGACCGCCTGCTGGTTGCTGCGCTGAATTTCGTCGTAAACCTCCTGGCGATGAACCGGCACGGAAGACGGCGCTTCCACTCCAATTTTCACGGTCTCGCCCTCGACGCGCACTACTTTCACGCGAATGTTCCCGGCGATTACGATGCTTTCGCCTGTTTTTCTGGAAAGGATTAGCATGGAATCGCATGTTACACCGTGGCGGCGGCAACAGGCAAAGGATGTTCCACTGAATAATTGTTCGCATTGGCGATAATCACCTGCTTGCCAACGTGCGTATGGCGATTGATAACGATGGGCCCTTTCAAATTCAGCGTGGCGTAGTTTGGGCCGCGCAGCGTGACTATGCTGAATAAAAGAGCATCGTTGGGTTCCTTGAGACCAAGAAATTCCACGTCCGCGTCAGGAATATCCGGCGCATAGTCCGGCATCGCGTAGAAGGGATTAATCACCACGAACGCCGGTGGATTGCTATCGGCCGGGCGGAGCCACGCAAAAGGCATTTCGGCGGGGTTTGCCAGCAAAGCATACTCTTTGATGTGCTCAAATCCGAGAATGCCCGCAGGCAACCGGATCTGATTTCCGGCCGGCGCGGGAGTGGTTTCCGCAGTGTTATCCCATTTCATTTTTTATATATATGCTTTGTGCTAGGCCAGGAAATCCACGAGCGATACCTGCATGATGCGGGACGTGCTTTCCAACGCCGCTTCATAAGCACTCTGAGTTTGGTTTAATTGGACCATGGCCTGGACCACGTCCGCGCCGGAGGCATTGGAAATCGATTTATTCAGTGAAGTGGACTGGCTCGTGGCAAACGAAGAGGCCGTATTCAGGCGCGTTTGAATATTTCCGTTGTACGCGACCTGGTAGGTCATGTTGTCTTCGTCATTCTGCAAATTCTTTGTGTCCGTGCTGGAAATGGCGGACGTGTTACCGGAAAGCAAATCATTTTGCAGCGCGATGAGATGATTAAACAAATCAGCACCCGTCCGGGCGTCCGTTATCAGGCCCGGCGCTCCAGTACCGGAATTGTTCACCCCGGGCACATTCACCGAGATAGCGACGCCGGGGGCGATGTCCGCCTGGCTGACGGAGGAGTTTCCCTGGTAGGTCACGCCGGTAACGTTTCCATTGGCATCCGTTGTGGCGGTGAACGGTTGCTGTCCCGAATCGGTCCCGCCGAAAAGATATTGCCCGGTTTCCGGGTCCTGACTGTTGATCAATTGAACCGCCTGTTGAATCAGCGCAGTGACCTGGCCGGCATACTGATTTAAAGTCGATTGCGGAGCGGTCCCGTTGCCTGCCTCAGTAACAATGGATTGAGCCTGGCTGGTAATAGTCTGGAGTGACTGCAAAACACTATAGACGGAGTTGGCCTGCGATTGGAGCGTCGTGATGTTGCTGCCGTACTGCTGTTCGGCCGACTGGCTCGCCAGATCGTTGAGCGTCGTTACCATCGCGCCCGGGTTGTCCGAAGGCGCCTGCACACTCAACCCCGTAGTCACCTCGTTTTCCAAATTGTCCAACTGCGCCGCCAACCCGTTTGCCTGGTTGATCATCGAGTTCACGTAGGAATCAGTCGCGACGCGCATAAATTATTTTAAGTGCCGGATTTCATCGCCAGGGTGTCTCCCAGCATTTGGTTCACAGTGGTTACCAATTCTGCGGAGGCTTCATACGCCTGTTGAAAGCTCAACAGGTTGGTCATCTCCTGGTCGAGGCTGACGCCGCTGATGGAGGATTGCTGATTGGTCAGCATACTCGTCACCGCCGTTTGATTGCCCACCTGGTCGTTTGCGGTTTGCAAAGAATCTCCAAAGGTTCCCACCGTTTGGTCGAATGAATCCCCAAATGTTTCGTTTTGCAGGCTCGATTGCGGCGCGTCAGCCAGATTGGCGAGTTCCAACGCCACCGTATTGTCATTTGTCGATGCTGAAGCCGCCGCCTGGAATGAAGAAGGGTCGTTGGCGAGTCCCGTGTTCACAGAAATGCTTGCCGCGTCGGAACCATAAAAGAAATTGGCGCCGGTTGTGCCATTAAGGCCATAACCTGTGGTATAGACGCTATTGACCTCGGTGATTAAGGACGAAGCCAGTGTATTGATGCTGCTTTGGAGGCTGGCCAATGTACCATCACGCGCGTCGATGGTTCCCTGCATCGAACCTCCGGTCAACGTCAACGGAACTCCGCCGGACGTTTGCACGAGCAGATTGCCGTTGCCGGGATCGTAGGTTTGGAGCGTTTCGGAAACCTGATTGCCGGAAACCAGAGTTTGCCCGCCGATGCTGACATTCACGGCGCCGTTTGCGCCATTGGTCGTCGTGATGTCGGTGAGTTGCGCCAGATTGTTCAAGTCCTGTTGCCGTTCATCCAATAAATCGTTTGCGTTGCCGCCGCCGAATTGAGCCGCGGAAATTTGCTGATTCAGGCTGGCGATTCCAGACAACAGTGGATTCGCCGAATCCACGTTATCGCTCAATGACGTATTGAGCGTCGTACTCTCCTGTTCCAGTCCCGAATTGATTTGGTTGAACGCCGTTGCCAATGACTGCGCGTCACTGATGAGTGTTTGCCGGGCGCCAATGGAGGTCGGCGAAGTCGCCACGCTTTGAAAATCGTTAAACACATTGCTAAGCAGCGAGGAAAGGCCTGAACTGGTCGCACCACCCGAGGATGACGACGAGGACGTGTTGCTGCTAAGGAATTCATTGAGATCATCCTGAACACTCTGCAACCCGCTTTGCTGCGCGTTCCAATAACCGTTGACGCTCTGCTGTCCCTGGATTTGACCGTTCAACAGGGAGTCAACCGCTTGTTGAATGGACACCGCCTCGGCGCCCGTTCCTTGCGGCCCGATACCGGTCATAATGTCCGGGCTGGTTTCGATATCGACGGTCTGCCGGGTGTAACCTGCGGTATTGACGTTAGCCAGGTTTTGTCCGGCCACGGATACGCCGGTCATCTGCGTTTCCATGGACTGCCCGGCCAGATTTAATGTGCCAAGTAGACCTAACATAAATTTATTGAGTCAATTTCAGCACACTTGTTCATAGATCGAATGACGCGGCGGCTGGTTCGACGGAAGGCGACCCGCGCTATCGTATGTCCTGGGCGCGCCGCCGGGAAAAATGGCGTTCATCAATTGCCGCAACAGGTCGACCGCATGGCTCAGCAACAAATGGTTCTGACGCGCCCGTTGCTGAATGCGAACCAGCAATGCGTTGTTTTCGCTGACCAGCGCCTGGACGAGTGGACGATAGTCTGCCGGCAATTGCGGAATAATGACCGCGAAACCGGCGTCCTCATCCAGATTCAGCATGCGCGCCACATTGCGCCGGTGCTGGTCCCGTTCGTGACGAACAGCCGCGACGACATTGGCCTGCCCGTTGACGTCGGCGACGTTCTGCAAAAGGTTGCCAGTCTGGCGCTGCACGACGGCCTGCTGTTGTTGTTCCAGCACGGCAATCATTTCGCCGTATTGCTTCAGCTCTTCACGCAAGGCTTCGATCAGGTTGTGTAACAAATCATTCATGGACTTTAGCGGAAAGCGTTCCGGCGTTTTTTACCACTTGATTTTCAGGATGTGCCGCGGAGGCCGCCTGGTTGTGTTTCAAATTTCGCGGTGTCAGCTGGTCTTCGAAAACTTTGGCGAAACCAACCCCGCCGGACTTTGAAATGCTTTGGGCCAGAGTATTGGAGATGGTGTCCTGATAAATACCCGCGGCTGTCGAATCGTCCGTAAATTCCGACGTGATGACGGGCTTTTGCATCTCCGAGAGGATCTGTCGCAACAGGATGGCTTCGAATTGCTGGCTGGCTTCGTGAATCTTTTGTTGCGGGGTCAAATGCTTGTTTCCCGCGAGATCCTCGATCGGAACGTTTGCGTCACTGACCGGAGATTGAATGGGCGCGAGATTCATAATCAACGGACGTCCAGTTCGGCCTGCAACGCGCCGGCCTGTTTCATTGCCTGAAATATCGCCATCATGTCGCGCGGCGTAACGCCAAGCGAATTCAGGGCGGTGGCCACCTGCTCCACCGTTGGCAGTTCCGGAAGGGTAACCATGGATGTTTTGTTCTCCGTCACCTGGGTGGTCGTTTGCGACGTCACAACGGTTTTTCCTCCCTGGCTGAACGGAGCCGGCTGCGAAACACTGGGCGTTGACGAAATGCTGATGGTGATATTTCCGCAAGCAACCGCGCAGCTTGAAATATGAATATTTGCCGTGGCCACGATGGTGCCCGTGCGCTCATTAATGATGACGCGCGCCGGCACATCCGGTGTCATTTCGACGTCCTCGATTCGAGCGATAAAATTGACGAGTTCACTACCCGTGCCTTCGGGCATATGAACGCGCACTGAGGTCGCATCCAACGCCTGGGCCGAATTGGTGAAGACATTGTTGATCGCATCCGCCATCAGCGCGGCGGAAATGAAGCTGGGGTCCCGCAATAGAAGCTCCACCGTATTGTTATATACAATCGTCGTTGAAATTTCTTTTTCGACAATCGCGCCGCTAATGATCTGGCCCACGGTCGGAAAGTTCTTGGTCACGGACGCACCGCCACCGCCGCCATTGCCGACCGAAAACCCTCCGACGGCAATCGGTCCCTGCGCGACGGCATAGACCTTGTTGTCGGCGCCCATCAACGGGGTTTGCAATAAAACACCGCCCTGGAGGGATTTGGCGTCACCCATGGAGGACACCTGAACGTCAATACGGGTCCCGGGCTTGGCAAAGGCAGGAATATCGGCAGTGACGATGACGACCGCTACATTTTTCGCGGATATTTGAGTGACGAGAGACTGAACATTGATGCCATAGCGCTGGAGCATATTCGCAATGGTTTGCTGTGTGTAAATCGGGTCTTTGTCACCATCGCCGGCCAATCCAACGACCAAACCAAACCCGTTCAACTGGTTGTCACGCGCCCCGGCGATCGTGGCGATGTCACCCACACGGACATTGTCGGCCGATGATGGGAAAGAAATTGCCACGAGAAGCAGAATGGCAAATACGACCATGCAACGGCTTCTGAGCAATGAGTGATGGAAGCGTTTATCCATGGGCCGGACCACCGTACCGCAGGTTTCGAAACCTGCCGTATCGCCGATTTCCAAATCGGCACTCGCACGACCACAAACGACGCGCAGGTTTGGAAACCTGCGATACAGCAGACTTGGAAGTCTGCGGTACCAACGCCGTTCTAAATTTTCAATCAACCGCGGTCGAATCATTAGAATGGATTGATTTTGTCCCAGATCCGGTTAAACCACCCTTTGTTCTGGCTGTCGGAGACTGTTCCTTTGCCGATAATCTGAATGGTGGCGTCCGCGACGTTATAGCTAAACACCGTATTGTTACTCAGGACATCTTCAGGCCGCACGACCCCGCGCAGAATGATCGTTTGGTTTTCCATACTGAACGAGGTTTCGCGTTTTCCTTCGATGACGAGATTCCCGTTGGGCAGGACATCGATGACGTGAACTGCAATTTGCGCCACAATCGTTTCCGAATCGCTGATGGTACCGCTGCCGGCGTGGGTGTGATCGGAATTATAGGCCATGGCCGGAAGCGTCCCTTTCGTCGTCAACAGCGGCGTGGCGCCCGCGGGATAGAGAAACGCCGTAATCGCAGCCGCCAGGCTCGATTTCCGTTCTGTGGTGGTCGCGTTATTTTTGTTTTCTGTGCTGCTTTCCGAAATCGCGATGGTGAGAATATCACCAATATTCAGGCCGCGTTTATCGGCGAATATGGACTTGGACGTTCCGTCACACCATAGCGACTGACATCGGCCCGCGGCGGGAACGAGCAAAACTGTGAGAAGCGCAAGCGCGCTCAAATTTCTAAATACAGATATTGTTTTCATAACGAGACCTGAATGGTGTGTTCGTCCAACACTTTGCCGGTGAGGCTGCGTTGCGAATTGGGATTCCGAAAATGAATCGTCTGTCCAGGCGCGCCATCTTCCAGCGCCTCGACTTTCATCGTGATATTCAACGCGCCGGCCTCCAGCACGGCGTCGGCCACCTGGCCGCGATGGATAACGGTCCGAAGCTTGAAGTCACGCGCGAACAGAATGTTGTTTGCCGGAACGGAATCCGCCAGTTCCAATGTGGAATCGCCGGGCGCAAAATCGGCGAGCGGCTCATGCGTGGTCAGGACGTCACGGCGGTCGTGAATGATATCCGCATCAGCCGCGAGTTCGCCCCGCACGAGATCCGTATGGGCCACCCACACATCGCGCCATATGTGCGCCCGGAGCGAAACTTCCCAGGTGCCCGCCGTTTCAGTCGCTGTGCACAATTGAAAACGCACGATGAATAACGGGGCCACGCCGGATGCCGGCGCTTCCAGAATTTTTACGGTGAGCGGCTCATCGGGAACGACCGGCGGGTCCCAGGGTTCTGTGAAATTCAACTCCAGTTCACCCTGGTCCTTGACGAAATCCTGCTGGAGCCGGGCGGTCAACAGGGCGGCGGCGTCCGCTTCATTCAAGGTTCGGCTGCGGCGCACGATGCGAACGGTATCGGCGCCCGTCCAATTGGTGGTCATCCACGCCGGCGCGGCGGCGGCCAGGAGATCATTAATTTGTGCGCGCGAAAGCTCGCGACTGGCGCCGACCGCCGGGGCATCGCAGAGGCGGATTTCCGGCACTGGCTGGGTGGACGTCGCTAATTGTTGAAGAAAGACACCGTTTCCGGTTACCTGCGCCGCGGGCGCAAGTTGAAGGGCCACGGATTGAGCCGCCTGAAGGCAAAAACCGAATCCAAGGGTGAGCAATACGGCTACGCCTGTGCCCCACCGCGCGCGATACTTAAAATGGTTTATCATCACCTCTCAAGATTGTTGCTGTCCTGCATCATTTGGTCGGCAGCCTGGACGGCCTTGGAGTTAACTTCATAGGCGCGTTGGGCCAGGATGAGGTTCACCATTTCCTGCACAACGCTCACGTTGGAAAGCTCGAGATAACCTTGCTGCAATTCGCCCAAGCCGTTTTGCGTGGGCTCTCCGAGTTCGGCGGTTCCCGAAGCCTGTGTTTCGGTATATAAATTCTGGCCCATCGCCTGCAATCCGCCGGGATTGTTGAAATTGGCCAATTGTATTTGCGAACTGGTCGTGCCGCTGGCAGTCGTGTAGGTGATGGCCCCGCTGGCGGAAATTGTAATATTGGTTGTGCCGGCGGGGACGGGCTCAAATCCGCCCTGAACCGGATACCCATCGCTGGTAACGACCTGACCTTCGGAATTGGTTTTGAACGCGCCGTCACGGGTATAGGCCAGGGTGCCATCGGGCATCTGCACCTGGAAAAATCCCGCTCCCTGAATCGCGATGTCCATGTTTCCGCCCGTTTGGGAAAGGTCGCCCTGGGTGAAGATGCGTTCCGTCGCGATCGGGATTGCGCCCTGCCCGATTTGCAGGCTGCCCGGCAATTCGTTACCGCCACCCTGCTGGGAGCCAGCCGCCCGCGTGGTCTGGTAAAGCAAGTCCTGGAATTGGAGTTTGCTCTCCTTATAACCGGTCGTGTTGACGTTTGCCAGGTTGTTGGAGATGACATCCAGATTCATTTGCTGGGATTCCATCCCGGCGGCCGCGGAGTAAAGTGCGCGCAACATACGTTAAATTCTACGAGGTCCCTCCAAGCTCGGTGATGGTGCGGTTCATGCGATCACTGTCCGCCTGCATCACTTTTTGATTGGCTTCAAACGCCCGCATAGCCGTGACCAGGCCGGACATTTCCGTGGTGGGCGAACTGTTCGCGCCTTCGAGAAAGCCTTGCCTGACTTTGGTCGAAGCGGCTGGATTGGCCACCAGGGATTTATTGTCTGACTGAAAATCCTGAGACCCAATCATGGTCAGCAAACCGGGATTATTGAATTCGACGAGCTTAAGCTTTCCCACTTGTTGCTGGCCCTGGCTAACGTCGCCCGTCTGGGAGATTGTAACGGGATCCGAGTTATTGGGATTAAATTGCAATGGTCCAGCGTCGCCCATGACGGGATAGCCCTGGTTCGTAACGAGCTGGCCCTGGGAGCTCAGTTCAAATTCACCGCCTCGGGTGTAGGCCATCTGCCCATTGGGTAGTTGGACCGTAAAAAATCCCGGCCCCTCCAGCGCAAAA
This sequence comes from Verrucomicrobiia bacterium, assembly GCA_036489615.1. Classification (GTDB taxonomy): domain Bacteria; phylum Verrucomicrobiota; class Verrucomicrobiia; order Limisphaerales; family UBA11358; genus UBA11358. The sequence goes on from DASXFM010000509.1 coordinate 13,636, forward strand.
TCCATCGGATTGCTACTCACGTGCAACTCGCCGGGCTGAAAATTCGTTACTGTCGTCACCGTTGGAATGACATAGCCCGGAGCCCCGGCGACACTGGCGTTCCTGCCGGCCTCGACGTCAGAAAACAGAATTTCACGTTTGCGGCCGCCCGGGATTTGGGAGGTAGTCAGGTTTTGCGCAATCAAGTCCTGCCATTGCGCGGTGGCGCGCATCGCAGCAGCGGCTTGATAGAGACTTACATCCATAACCCCCGACGTTGAGCAACAGATGTGCCAGCGCGCTTTTTCGAGGTTTTCGCGATATTTTTTCCGCGTGTGGAAAAAGATTCCCGGGGCGGCAGCAGATTTTGCCGGGTTGCAACCTAATACTTAAGACCCTTTTTCTTTGCGCGCCTTGCTCTCCCTGGCGACGACGTTTTTTTGAATGGCTTTATCCTCTTGAGGCTCCTCATAGACGCACGCAATTTCGTGCGTCTGGCCGCAATTGCATTGGATGCGGATATGGGTGATCCGGTTCCCGTCGCGTTCCACCGTCAATTGGGGCTCGCCGCCCCTGGCGGATGAAGCGTTTGCCGGCTTTTTCTCCAGCGATTGAAACGGCTGCGCGTGCCCGGTTTGCGGCATGGCCGAAGCTGGAAATTCCCGTGTATCGCCACGCGGCGCGGCGGCGACCAGGGGCGTAAATTCTTCAGTTCGAGTGGGTGTCATTAGGATATTGGGTTGGCCTGTCCATTTCGGGCGTTGTGGAAAGCGCTTCAACGGATTCTTTAAGCTTGAGCAAAACCGTTACCCGCCGATTGATTTCATCCGTCGGCAAATAACCGTCCATCGGAACTCGATCCGAAAAGCCCGATATTTTGGAGAATTGTTTTTCCAGCACGCCGTTTTGAAGCAGGATGCGCCGGGCTGCATTGGCGCGTTCCGTGGATAAATCCCAGCCGTCGCGCGCGCCCGATCCTCTTTCCTTTTTCGATTCCGTGTGGCCTTCCAATTCGATACGAAACGTCGTGTAACGCGCAATTTCCCAGGCGAGCGTGCTAAAAATCCACGAGCCGTAATCCGTAAAGGTGGGTGTGCCCGGATTGAAAATAGGTTTTTGCGAGCGGTCGAAAATATTGATGTTCAGCCCTTCGGGCGTCAGGTCTATTTTGACACTCGTCACATTCTCGTCCTGTTTCAGCAATCTGCTCAGGTCGTCGCTTAAATGGCGCATCGTTTCCATTTCGACAGCGGAGACAGATTGAAAATGACCCTGCTGTTGAAACGTGGCATTGGCATCCTGGCTGGGAATGATCCCGACGGATTCCTTGGTCACCGAAGAAAACGGGTTTCGGAATGCTCTCTCGACTGCGTCCTTGATTTTCTGGTCCTGGGACGTGAGCCAGAGGCAGAGGAACAGCGCCATCATAGCGGTGGTAAAATCCGCGTAGGCCACTTTCCATACGCCGTGCTCTCTATGTGGCTTCTTCATCGCTGTTCAACTCTCAAGTTTTGAGGGACTTGAACATTTCTTCCATCTCGTCGGCGCTGGGCCGCAAATCGCTGCTTAAACCGCGCCGCCCCAATTCCACGGCGGTCACGGGCGCCATCCCGCCCGCATAGCCCATGACGCAGGCGGCGATGCAGCGGATATATTCCAATTCCGCAGACGTAACGAATTCCAGGTTGGTGGCCAGCGGATTCAAAAAACCGTAGGCCAGCAAGATACCCAGAAATGTTCCCACCAGGGCAGCGGCGACTTCGATGCCAATTTGTTCAACCGGACCGGAAATGGAAGCCATCGTAATGATGATGCCCAGGACGGCGGCTACGATGCCAAAACCAGGCATCGAATCAGCGGTCTTGGCGAGAACGCTGATGGGCGCGTGCGATTCAACTTCGAGCTGTTCGATTTCTGTATCCAGCAGCAACCGCAGTTGCTCAGGCTTCACTTTGCCGTCAATGATGGGGCGCAAACTGCCGCAAAGAAATTCGAGGGCATCCTTGTTATTGGTGAAGAGAGGATATTTTTTAAAAATGGAGCTGGTGGCCGGGTCAAGGACGTGTTCTTCAAGCGCAATCATTCCGTTGCGGCGCCCGGTCAGAAACAATTCATAAAGCACTTTGAAAAGATCCTCGTAGGCCGCCCGGCTATGCGGCGCTCCCTTCATACACGTGGCCAACCCGCGGACAATGTCTATGAGCACTTTGCGCGGCGACATAATGACCAGCGAACCCAAGGCACCGCCGCCAATGATGATCAGCTCATTGGGATGGACCAAAACAAGCAAGTGCCCGCCGCCGAATACAAATCCGCCGAAGACACAAATAACAACAATTAAAATCCCGACGAGTATGATCATGAGCTGTTAATAGTCCCGTGCTGCTTAACGAGCCCGGATTCAAATCGTTGAAGGTACGCGCGTATGGACAGAATGGCCTGAGCATGGATTTGACAAATCCGCGATTCGGTCAGGCCAACCGCCTCGGCAATTTCCCGCAAATGCATTCCTTCACCATAATAGAGGGCCAGCACTTTGCGCTGTGCATCCGGCATTTCTTTGAGACGGTTCTGAATGACCTGTTTCAATTCCCGCCGGGAAATCTGTTCCAACGGTGTTTCTTCCGCGGTATTGGCCACCACTTCATACAAATCTCCCGCATCATTCTCCGACGACACTGTGTCCAGGCAGACAAAAGTCGCAGGCCTGATTTCATTGAGCAATTTGCCGTATTCGGCCAGGGAAACGTTCAATGCCGTGGCCATTTGCGTTTCGGTGGGCGCTTGCCCCAATTTCTGTTCGAGCCCCGCCATCACACCCTGGATTTTTCGCGCTTTTTCATGCACGGTCCGGGGTACCCAGTCCATTTTGCGCAATTCGTCCAGCATCGCGCCGCGAACACGCGTCCGGGCATACGTCTCGAATGATGCGCCGCAGGCCGGGTCGTAATTCCGGAGCGCCTGCAGCAAGCCAATCAGTCCGGAACTATAAAGATCATCCTGGCCCACGTGTTCGGGCAGGCTCATGGCCAGACGCCCGGCGATGGACGAAACCAGCGAGAGGTACTTCTCGATCAGCGCATTCTCGGCGTCCAAATCGCCGCGCTTATGGTATCGCCGCCAAAGTTCCTGGGCCGTCGGCCCGGGATTGACCGCGGCGGCGATCGTATCCGATGTCATGCTGAGAGAAGTGCTCACGTCCTGGGTGTGGGCCTGGTTTTCGGCGCTGGAAGAGATCGTTTATACTGCCGCTGCCTTATCGAGTCGCGCAGACTCTCCAGCCAAACCCCGGCCCACCAACGGGCCAGAAGCGCGGCCATCAAAGCCGACATACATCCGCGCCAAAAAGCAGTGGACCAGGAACAACCATCCGCCAGGCTGAAACCAATACCGATGACGAGTCCGACGATGGCCCACAATATCATAAACGACTTCATTCCTAATCAACTGTTTAGCAATCCGGTTGCCAGCGGCGGCAGGTAGTGTGAAAAGTCCCGAGTTCAACATTTATCCGCGCTTTTCTGGGGAAATAACATTGCTGGTTCTGCGCGGCGAAATTCACCGGGAATTTTTTGCCCGGCGCCGAGAAAGCTGATAGGACATTTTGTGCCTAACACGAAATTCCAAAGCTTGACGCGCCGGTGTTCCTCGTCCAAATGGGTGAAGATAATGTCTTCCGGGCCGAAAGATTCGAAGGCGCGGAATTGTTCGAATAAGATCGAACTTTCGTACGCGGCATTTAGAACCAGATGCACGTGTGGATCCGGCAGGACCGACAAATGATCCCGCAACGCGGACAGGGCATCGCCATTGCGGATTTCTACGCCGGGCAGGTCCACAAATTCCAAATCGGCCGCGCCACGGCAGTCATTCCAAAAGCGATGAACAGGAACTCCCATCATTTCACAGTGCAATTCCAGCAATTCGGAATTATTTGCGCTGTCCGCATCCAACCGCCAGACGTGAACGTTCTGGTCGTTCGACAAAACCGATGACGCCATCCATTTGCAAAGCACCGTGGTTTTTCCGGAACCAGGCGGGCCAATGAAAACATGCGGGCGGCCGCCGGTGTCCAGGTCACGGGCGGGCAGCCAATGACAAATGATCAAATCGGTGATGGCCGTCCATTCGGTCTGCATCGCCGGCAATGGTTTTTCCCCATACAACAACTGGACTTTCTCTTCTAATTGACGCGTGAATGCGGGAAGAAGCCCATTGGATTCGAGCCACCCAATGCTTCGCCACCGGCCGCCTGACGGTTTTAAAATCCTCCGCTCGACGCCGGCCCCGGTTGCGGCCGGAACGATCGAACGTTCACGCGCAGGTGGAACTTGTCTTTGAGCCGGGGTCTTTTCCGCAACACAGGCGGTCACTTCGAGTTTTCGGCTGCGTTGCCAAAGCCATGACAGACCTTCCGGAGGCAGTTTGCGCACGCTGACAATCACGGCGTCCGGGCCGAGTTCTTCATGAACCCGCTCCAGCGCGGCGTTTGGATTGTCCGCTGTGAACGCTACAAATTTCATCGTTAATGCTGTGACAAAGAAATTTCGATAACCACACTAGTCCGCAAAGGGAATTACGGCGGCGTTTTGAATTTGGACGCGCGCTGGAATCTCCGAGTACGACAGGACTGCCAGGTCGCTGAATGAATTTTCAAAAAAACGCCGCAGCGCCAGCCGCAATTGCGGCGGACACAGAATGACCGGATGCTGGCCAGCCGAGATCATCTGTTGCACAAACTTCGAGAGCGTCTCGATAACGTGCCGCGCGAGCCTGGGTTCGATCACCAGCGCCACTTCTGAAACCGATTGCCGGACGCCCTGCGCCAGTTGCTGTTCCAACCGCGGATCCAGCGTGATGGCCCGCAACGCCCCGTTTTGGTTCTGAAACGGCCTGGTGATTTGCGCCCCCAGAGCGCGCCGCGCATATTCTGAAAGCTCGTCAGGACTCTTGGTGGTGGCCGCGTAATCCCCTACTTTTTCCAAAATACCCGCGAGGTTGCGGATAGAAATTCCTTCAGCCAAAAGGTTCTGCAGAATCCGCTGCACCTGCCCGATGCTCAATTGCGCGGGAATCAATTCATTGACCACGGCGGGGTTGGTTTGCTTGAGGTTGTCGAGCAGGACCTGGACATCCTGCCGGGTCAAAATTTCGTGGCACCGGCGGCGAACCGTTTCCGAAAGATGCGTGACCAGGACCGAGGGCGCGTCCACGACGGTATAACCGGCCATCTCCGCAGACTTGCGCTCAATGGTGGTGACCCAGGTTGCCGGAAGTTGAAAGACCGGTTCGACCGTTGGGACGCCTTTGAGAGTGGTTTTGCTGTTGGTGGCGTTCATCGCCAGCCAATGACCGGGCATAATTTGCCCCTGGGCGACGGAATTTCCCTTGAGCAAAAATCGGTATTCGTTGGTGCCCAGTTGCAGATTGTCCCGAAGGCGAATCGGCGGAATCAATAGGCCCATTTCTTGCGCGAAATTCCGCCGCACACCGGTGACGCGCTCCAGCAAATCGCCGCCTTTCTTCGCGTCGGCCAGCGTCACCAGGCCGTAGCCCAATTCGATTTGCAGGGTGTCCAGCGTCAACAGACTTTCTATCTTGTCGGAAGGCTTTGCCTCGGCCCCGCCGGGCCGCCCAACTGCTTTGGTTTCACCGGGTTTGGCGTAAGTTCCACCTGACCCTCCCAAACCTGCCGCAGCCAATTCAGGGGTACCGTGCCGGTGAATCGAATACGAAAGCATGCCAGTTATAATGGAAAGGACGAGAAACGGCAGCATCGGCAGGCCAGGCACGATGGACAAAACGCCGAGCATCACCGCAAGGATTGTCAGCGCTTTCGGGTAAAGCAATAGTTGGCGGCCCAGTTCCCGTCCCAGGTCGTTTTTAGCCGTTGCCCGCGTAATCAGGATACCGGCCGCGGTCGATGTGACGAGCGCCGGAACCTGCGATACCAAACCGTCGCCGATGGAGAGAATTGTAAAATGTTGCAACGCTTCACTGACAGTCATGCCCTTTTGCACGATGCCGACTGCAAAACCGCCAATGATATTGATGAGCGTGATCAGGATGGCCGCAATCGCATCGCCGCGAACAAATTTGCTCGCGCCGTCCATGGCTCCGTAAAAATCCGATTCCTCCTCCAATATCCGGCGGCGGCTCCTGGCTTCGGATTCATTGATCAGTCCGGCGTTTAGTTCAGCATCAATGGCCATTTGTTTGCCGGGCAAGGCATCCAGCGTAAACCGGGCGGCCACTTCCGCGATGCGTCCGGCGCCCTTGGTGATGACGACAAAGTTGATGAGGACCAAAATCAGGAAAACGACCAGGCCGACGACGTAATTTCCCTGCACCACGAAATTGCCAAACGCCTGGATGATGTGGCCCGCATAACCGTTCAACAGAATCAAACGCGTGGCGGCAACGTTAAGCCCCAGACGATACAGCGTGATAAAAAGCAACAACGTGGGAAACCCGGTAAATTCTGCCGGAGTGCGCAGGTAAAGTATGACCAGCAGAGTGAGCAGCGAAATGCTGATACTGCCGGTCAACAGCAAATCCAGGATGGCCGGCGCAACCGGCAAAATCAGCAGAAGGATCGTGCCCAACAACGCCACGACAAGCCATAAATCGCCGTATCGCAGCAATTTACGCATTCTATCGCTCAGTGCACCCATTCGTTTTTAAATTTGATTCTGTTCCGTGTAATACCGATAGCGATTTACCCGATAAACCCACGCGAGGATTTCTGCCACGGCGGCATACAGTTCAGCAGGAATCTCGCCACCCACCCTTCCGTGTTTGAAAAGCATTCGCGCCAGCGGCTTATTTTCCAAAATCGGGACCTGATGTTGCCGCGCAATCTCGCGGATTTTTTCCGCATTCAAGCGGATGCCTTTCGCGACCACTTTGGGAGCGCGCATCGTTTTGCGATCATAACGGAGCGCGACGGCAATGTGCGTAGGATTGGTTACGATGACGTCGGCCCTGGGAACTTCAGCGAGCGCCTTGGCTTTCGACGCCATTCGACGTTTCCGGCGGGCGGTTTTGACATTTTGGTTGACCTCGGAATTCTTCAATTCGTCCTTCAATTCCTGTTTGGTCATCATTAAATCGCGGTTATTTCGCCAGAACTGGTAGGCATAATCGGCCGCCGCAATGACAAAAAGGCCAAGGCTGACACGCAGAAAAATTTGCAGGCAGGTTTGTCCCAAAAACTGCGCGAGACGCCAGGCGCTGACGGCGGAAGTAAAAACCGGATCGCTCATGATGTTGCGAATCTCGGACCAGGTGACCGCCAGAATGAAAACGAACTTGACGAGCCCAACCAGCGTGGGAACCAACATGCGAACGGAGAACAGGCGCTTGAAGCCTTCGACCGGATTGACTCGTTCCCAATTAGGTGTCAGGACCTCCGAAGCCGTATTAAAGCGGTTTTGAATGCCGCCGGCGACCAATCCCGCCAGCGCAGTGGCCAGGACAATCGGGCCGACGCATCTCAGCAAAACAAAAACGCCGCTAACGCCGTACCCTTGCAGCGAATCAATCGTAATGCTGGTGTCATGCAGGTGCCCAAGCGTCATGACCATGACGCTGACAAATTGCTGCCAGATCTCGCGCCCCGCAAACGCCATCGCGGCCAGCGCGCCCATCAGCACAAATACCGTCTGCACTTCACTGCTCCGGGCGATCTGGCCCTTTTTTATCGCGTCTTCCAGCCGGCGCGGCGTCGGTTGCTCGGTCTTTTCCCCCATTTGCTCCGGCATACTATTTCCCTCCGAGCATTTGGGCCACCGACAGCAAATCCTCCGGCAGCCGATTTAAGTAATTGACGACGTATTGGGCGGAAAGTTGGAGTGTAAAGCCAAAGACGATCAAACCGCCCACGATCCTGAACCCGAACATTTCTGAAAAAACGTTCATTTCCGGCACAGCGCGGCTGAGAACCGAAAAAATGAGGGTGATGACAAATGAAACCGCAATCACCGGCGCTGAAATTTGCAGAGCGATCATGAAGATGTGGCTCGTCTCGGCAACGACTGTTTCGAATAATGCGCCGTTGAGATGCGCTCCGCCCATCGGCAACACCAAATAGCTCTCTTGAAAACCCAGCAAGATCCAATGGTGCAGGTTCAGCGTCAGCATGATGACGGTGGCCAGAAAGAGCAGCGCGGTTCCGGCAAGCTGGGAAGATTGCTGGTTCATGGGGTCCATCATAGCGGCCATGTTTAAGCCCAACTCACTGGAAATAAAGTTTCCGGCCAATTCCACCGCGTAAAAAATCATGCAGGAAACAAAGCCCAGTAGCAGCCCCACGCCAATCTCCTGGATCATGACTCCGAATAACGAAAGAAAATCCAGTTTGTCCATGGGAAACGGCGGCAACAACGGAGCGATCAGCAAAGCCCCCAGCGCGCTTAAGGCAACGCGCAAGGTGACCGGAAAATTCATCATGGCAAAGAACGGCAACACGAATAGAAACGCTCCAAGCCTCAAAAACACCAGCATCCAATTGTAAAACTCCGCGGACATCGTTTGAGGCGGACTATTGCGTCATTTGCGGCATTTTCTGGATAACGCCAATCGTAAATTCAACCAGCGAACGGACAATCCATGGCATCAATAAAAGAAGAACTCCAATAACGCCGATGGCTTTGGGAACGAAGGTCAGTGTTTGTTCGTGGATTGTCGTCACGGCCTGAAAAAGGCTCACGGCCAGGCCAATAATCATGGCCGCGATTAATATCGGCGCCGCGATGGTCAGCGCCTGGTAGATCATGTTTTTCAACAATTCGATTGCGAATTCAGCGTTCATAAAGTTCAGGTTCCGAAGCTCCGGACCAGCGATTGCACTACCAGCGCCCAACCGTCCACGAGCACGAACAATAACAATTTCAAGGGCAATGAAACCATCATGGGAGGCATCATCATCATGCCCATGCTCATCAGCACCGTCGCGACCACGATGTCTATCAATATAAACGGCACATAAATCAGAAAGCCCATTTGAAACGCCGTGCGAAGCTCGCTGATAATGAATGCGGGGGTAACAACCCGGAGCGGCAGCTGGTCCGGAGCCGTCGGCTGCATTTTCGCCATTGAGACAAAAAGTTCCACGTCAGCCGGCCGCGTTTGTTTGAGCATGAACGTGCGCATTTGGCCAGAAGCAAGGTCCAGCGCCTGTTGGCTGTTAATTTGATGAGCCCGATACGGAACCACCGCCTGTTGGTTAATATTGTCCCAAACCGGCGCCATGATGAAATAAGTCATGAACAGGGACAGTCCGATGATGATTTGATTCGCGGGCGCCCCCTGCAGTTGCAACGCGCTACGCACGAACGAAAGAACAATGACAATGCGCGTGAAACAGGTCATCAAAAGAAGTATCGAAGGCGCCAGCGTCAGCAGCGTCAGAAAAAACAATATCCGGATGCTCATGTCCACGTCCGGCACCCCATTGCTGCCACCGAGCGTGATAGAAACCGGGCCAAAACCGGCGGGACTGTTCGTTTGCGCTGGAGCGGTCAACGCCAGAAACACGAACAATGCGATGCACCCAATGAGTTTGGCGTATTTTCTCATTTGCCTTTGAGGACCTGCGCCAGCGCTTGTGCAAATGCGGGCCGGGAAACGTTGGCAGTTCCCTCCGCTGAATCATTTTCCGTCGCGGCAGGCAAATGGCTCAATAAGCTGACCCCGGATGGCGACGCGGAAATTAAAAAACGCTGTTGTTCATAGCCCAAAACATAAATTGCATGCCGTCCGCCCAACGCGCGGGTTTCGAGCACCTGCAATTTCGGACCGCGTCCCTGCTGGAGAGCCAACCGGCGCCAGTTTTTGAACAACCAGACGCCGCCCAGGAAAATCCCAATGACCAGGGCCAACGCTCCGGTCACGCGCAAAAGAGAACCTCCGGCGTCAGGCAAGACCGGCGCAACAATCGGCCCGGCGGCGATATTGGTCTGCCCACAAGCCGTCAGCGCAAAAAAAAACGAGCAGACCAGACACCCCACTCGGCGGCCCAGGTTGGATATCCGGTCCATTTTCATTTAAGCCGCTGCAGGATTGGAGCTTCCGATCACCTCAGTGATTTTGACCCCGAAACGGTCTTCAATGACCACGACTTCGCCACGCGCGATCAGTTTTCCATTCACACTCAGTTCCACCGGCGCATCGGCGGGTTTGTCGAGTTGGACGACTGAACCGACATTGAGTTGCAGGACTTCCCGCATCGGCAACTGGCAACCGCCAAGTTCGATGGTCAGACTTACGGGCACGTCCAGGACGATATTCAGGTTTGCCGGATTTTCGGCGGTGGCGTTCATGAAATAAGATTATTGTTAATGGAAGTCACCTGGACGGCCCACTTGCCGCCGGAGGTACCGGGGCGTCCGGTAAATTTGGGCACCTGGTTCAAGCGCAGGTGCACTTGCTCGGCGCAGGCGGGATCCAGAGCGAGCAGATCGCCCGCTTTCAACCGCAAAATTTCGCTGGCGGACATTTTCAGGCCATGCCATTCGGCGACGACGGGCACCTTGATTTCATTGAATTCCGCGTTCCATTTCGGCCGGGAAGTGCGCGCGGGCAAAGTTTCCGCGCCCGGCAGCGACGGCGACAGCAACCGCATGAGCGGTTCGACAGTCGCATACGGAAAAACGATTTGGATCGGCTCGGACTGTTCGCCCACACCGCCGTTCATCGTCAAAATCAGCATCGCCGTGTCCGGCGCCGCAGTTTGCAAATAACGGCTGTTATTTTCATGGCCCAGGAGCGAAGGCTGCAGGCCACGCATTTCCGGCCAATGATTGCACCACTCGCCGATAATCAGGGAAGCAACCTGATCAATGAGGGCCGTCTCAATCTCACTCAATTCCCGCGGTTCCTCGGTGCTTTGCCCCGCTCCGCCGAGCAGACGGTCCACCAGCGTCAAACTCATTCGCGGCGGAATCACCAGCAGGCCGACGCCTTTCAGCGGATCGGTCTTGAACAATGTGATATGGGTCGGGCCGGGCAAATTCTCGATGAAATTCTGATACCCGCCAATTTGGACCTTTGAAAGTTGGAGGCTGAATTCCAAGCGCAGGAAATTGGCCAGCCGCGCCGCGAGCGAGCGAATAAACTGCTCATGCCGCTGCCGAATCCTTCGCAACTCGCTCGGCGCAAGAAATCCCGATTGGCGGAAATCGTGACCGCGAATTTCTTCAGGCTTTCGGCGCTCGCGAGCGCCTTTGGCCGTCAGCACAAAAACATCACTGGGGGACGGGGAATCGCTCATGGTTACTGGATGGCAAATTCCGTGAAATAGATGTCCTGCACCATGGAATCGCCAAGGATATTGTTAAATCCACTGATCAGTTCAGTGCGGATCAAATTCCTGGCTCCAGGCTTTTCCAGGTCCGCAAGCGTCTTGGTCGCCAATGCCCCGCACGCCATGTCCCGCAATTGCGCGTCGTGCTCCGCCATTTTGTCCTTGAAATCAGAAGCGCTCCCGGCCACCGAAACGCTTACCAACAGATAACGCGCGCCCATGGTGCCGGCTACGTTCACGAGCATTTTGTTCATCAGCACGGTTTCCTGTTTGCCTCCGGTGGATTCTTTTCGGGAATCACCTCCGCTGCTGGACGAACTTTCGGGTTCCGTCTTAATGCCCAATCCTTTTTGAAGTTGCGGCAGGATGACATACTCGGCCACGCCAAAAGCGAGGGCCGGCATAAGCATGATGGTAATGATGAGCGGCAGCCATGCCCCAAAACCCCCGGATTTGGCCGCTACCGGCGTTGCGGCGCCTTCCGCCTTTTCCTCCGCTTTGATGTCGTCTTCAGGCATGAAATCAATGCTTCAAATTCACGAGGTCCTGAAGGATCTCATTGCTCGTGGTAACGGTTTGAGCGTTTGCCTCAAAGCCGCGTTGCGCAGTGATGAGGTCCGTGAGCTGGCTCGCCAAATCCACATTGGACATTTCCAATGAACCGGAAACCAAATTGCCCAGACCATTGCTGCCGGGAGCTACCGGCGCCGCCAGCGGCCCGGCATTCGTCATTCCATTGTAAAGGTTGTCTCCTACGCTGATCAGCTGAGTGGGAGAGGTAAAATTCTGCAACAAAACCTGCCCGCCACTGAATTGAGTGCCGTCCGCCAGAAGAATGCTCACGGTCCCATCGGAGCCGATGGTGTAACTTTGAACCGCTGAGGTGTCACCGCCCGGCGCGTTGGCGTTGGAAACCTGGATGTTTCCCACAGCGGGACCGCCGGCGGTGGTGTAGCCCTGGACCAACATTCCGTTGCTGGTGACCAGATTACCCGCGGTATTCACCGTAAAATCACCGTCACGCGTAACGTATTCCTCGCCGCTTGAGGGGTCCTTTACCAGGAAAAAGCCGTTCCCATTGACCGCCAGGTTGCTCGGCACGCCGGTATTCGTGATGGAACCCTGGGTAAATGCATCGGTGATGGAATTGGTCACCACACCCGTTCCGATTTGTTCGCTGCCGGCCGCGTTTGAACCAATGGTCTGGCTCAGCGCATCGGCGAATTCAACGTTTGCCGATTTGAACCCGACGGTGTCCACGTTGGCGATGTTGTTTCCAATTACGTCCAGGTCCTGTTGGAATTGATCGAGGGCGCTGACGCCCGAATCCATTGAAAGAAGCATAATTTGTTATTGGTTAATGATTAGTTTGATGATGAACCTGTTGATGTTGTTGTCGGCGTAACGGCCAAAATCTGGCTCAAATCGTACGCAGTTCCATTGACCACGATCTGGGGCGAGCCATCCGACGATTCGGCCCCCAACACAACCGATTGGACCACGCCGCTGGTTGTCTGTTTCGAGTTAGGCTCCTGCAATATCACCGTGCTGCCGATCAGGCTGTTTGCCTGCATCGAGGAAAGTGAAGACGACATCGCCGTAGTTTGTGTCAACGAGGTAAATTGGGCCATTTGCGAGGCCATTTCAGTGTCTGATTGCGGCTGCAATGGGTCCTGGTTTTCCATCTGGGCCACCAGAAGCTGAAGAAAATTATTCTGCGTCAAGGTTTGCTGCGGCCCCGAAATGGCATCGGAAGAGGACGCGGCATTAACAATGTTATTGTATTGCGTGTTTACAGTGGATGTGGCGGACATAATATCGTTTCAGTTCGTTAGGCCCATGTTTCCCAACCGCGCTGCTCGCGCGACGGCGCAATGACCGGCGCATGCACGATAGCCGGGAGGATCTGCCGGGTTGATGTGCTGGAAAAATAATCCTCGGCAACCGGCGCGGCGGTTTGTGACTGATGTTGTTGCTGAAATGATCCGGTGGCGCCGCCATGTGCGGCAGTCGCATCCCCCGCGAGCGGCGCGAGTTGAATACCGCGCTGCCCCAGGCGCTGCTGAAGCTCCGGCCATTGCTGGTTCAATTGATGAAAGTCCCCTTGTTGCAAAACGGCTTGAACTTCAACACTGCCTCCGTGCTGGCGCAGTTCCAGCGACAACTGCGTTCCAGAGTCGGGTTTGATGACCACTTGCATCAAGTTATTGCCAGAATCGCTTAACCGAACAGCGTTCAACGTGACCATCTCCTGCATGCGCTCCACGGCGGGAGCACTGGAAGCGGACACTGAATGAACGGTCGGCGCCTCTGCGGCGACCGAATTTTCCACCACGTCCGAACTCGCCGCAGCCGTGGCCGCGATTTGCTCCGAATGAGGAGAAACCGGGAGCCGCGAATTTGCCTGCGCCATAAAAGTCGTGTTACCCGGCAAAACTTTCTCAGTCTGCCCGGCAATATTGTTCGTTTTTTCCGCCTGTTTCACCGATAGATCCTGTTTAGCAATGGATATGCCATTGACATCGGGTGACGGTTGGGCCGCCGGCTGCCCGTTGGATGATGAGTCATTTACAGACGGAAGTTCGGGACCATTGGAAGCTTGTTTTGCCTGCGAAACATTTGCCAACACATCCGGCTGAACGGAATTCTGTTCATCTTTCTCCACCGAGCCGGCACTTTCTGCGATCGCCTTACCCGCCATGGGAGCGGCAGGCGGCTCGCCTGTGGTCACGGTTTCATTTTCAGGGAGAATTGAGCTGGAACCTTTAGCAATCGTCCCGGAGCTTTTTGTTGTTTGTGCCGCGACAACAAGGCCGGTCACAGCTTTATCCACTCTGACCGCCCGTTCCGGAGGAGACGAAATCGCGTTCACGGGCGACTTTACAGGAGGAGCGGGTATCGGACTCACGGCCGAAACAGTTCCGGCAAGAATCTGATTGATCAGAAGCTCATTCGGAATCGGGCTGACGGCCGGTTGCGCCGTTGGCGGCTGTGAATTCTTCTCTGTTTTCGCGGTTCCATCGGATTTGTCTGCCGTTTGAGAACTCGATTGGACAGCGCTTGATTGTACTGCCGGCTTTTGGGTCGCGACCGCCGCGACAATCGAATTTCCTGCTATCTCCGGGGACGGCGTGATTTGTGACTCGATTTTCCCGGAATGAAGATTCACCGGCTTAACCGGTGGTCCGGCCAACAGTGGCTGATCTTTGCCATTCATTTCGGAGTTTGTTTGAACCGGCGCTGGATTGCTTTCTTTTGAAACAGGCAAGACGGGCGACAACGCCTGGGCCATTAAATCAGCAAAAAGCCCGGCGACTCCGGGAGCGGCCGCAGCCGAAACATTTGGCTCTTTCCCGCCGGTTCGCGCCGAACCCGAATCGGCCATCGATAAAATATGAGAGAATGTTGACATTAGGGTGTTTGAGCTGCCGATGCCGCTTCCGGCAGCACCTGGTGCAGGCGTTCAGTCAGCAGCGCCGCCCTTTTCGCCTCGCCCGATTTGCTGAACGTATCGAGAATGGCGCTCGCTTCATCGGGTTTCATGACGAACAGGATGCGAACGACGTCGTCATCAGACATTTGGGCAAACATCGAAACCGCCCCTTCAGGCGACATTGCGGCAATTAATTTGGCCTGGTGTTTTACGTTGTCCGTCTCCTGAGATTTGAAGCGCAATACATCTTTGTCGAAATCCGACTGCAACTGCGAAACCGTCTGCGTGACCACCGACATTTCCTGAAGTTCCGTATTCAGCCGTGTTTGCAATTCGTTTAATTGCTGTTCACGCAAGTCCAAGCGCGACTTCTCATTCTGGACCTGGGAAACCCATTCATTAAATTCCGGATTCCGGAATCTCCACGACGGATCGTCATCCGCCGAATAATCCGGCTTGATAAACTTCGCGCCAGCAAATTTCGAGGGATTCAAAACAAACACCGTCATCCCCAAATAAAGGGCGCACCCGATCAGGGCGGCAAACCAGCCGGATTGTAGAACACGAATCATGCTTTGGATAAATTGTCGGACAGAGGTTGCAACAGGCTTGCACCCGCCATTTGCACGGCCATTTCATCGAAATTCTTTTGTTCTTCACGAAACATTTCACGCGAATAGGCGCGGCGCGCTTTGTCGTAAAAGCGGTCCAGTCCCTCGCGGTCACGCCTGGCTGCGTTCATTTCCTGGAGTGCGAGTTGGGAAATTCTTCTCGCTTCGGCAAACGCCGCCCGTCGCTCATGCTGGTGAATTTCGAGCGCCAGGCACCACGTACGCAAATTCATGATTTTGGCGGCGGTGACGCCTTCATTCAGTTCCCGCGTCAATACCTCCCTGCCCCGAGCCAATTCCCCGGTCGCTTTTTCCAATTGCGTGGCGGCGGCGTTACATGCCAACAGCAGCCGCGCGTAACGCTGTTGCGCGACGCGCTCTTTTTGCTGTCGCAGAACCCGCAGTGGTTCAAGTGGGAAGCGAAACATTTTCATTGCGGTTTAGCTTTTGGCGGAGCGGCCTTTTCGTTTACCGGCGGCGATAGCGCGGCAGTAAGCAGGTTCCAGCTCTGCGCGGTCGAAAAGCCTTCCGTAACGCCCTGGCGCAAAAATCGGTTGAGCGGGCCGTGCAACCGTATGGCCTGATCAATTGCCGGGTTGGTGCCCGCCGGATATGCGCCAATGTTGATCAAATCCTGGTTTTTACGGTAAACAGCTAAATGATCCCGCGCGGCGACCGCCAGATTCAGTTGTTCCGGTTTTAATAAGTCCCGGTTGAGCCGGCTGACGCTTTCCAGAATTTCGATGGCCGGATAATGATTTTGCGTCGCCAGTTCGCGCGTCAATACGATATGACCATCGAGAATCGAGCGCGTCGCATCGGCAATGGGATCGTTCATGTCATCGGCTTCCACGAGCACCGTGAACAGTCCGGTGATGGAGCCGCGCTCGCTTGTTCCGGCGCGTTCCAAAAGTTGCGGAAGGAGGGAAAAAACTGAAGGCGTATACCCGCGCGTCGTCGGCGGTTCGCCCACCGCCAGGCCAATTTCCCGCTGCGCCATCGCAAAACGCGTGACCGAGTCCATCATCAACAGGACACTTTGGCCGTGGTCACGGAAATACTCCGCGACCGCCATCGCCAGGAACGCTCCTTTGACGCGGTTCAGGGCCGGCTCATTGGAAGTGGCCACGATAACCACAGATTTTTTCCGGCCGCGCTCATCCAAATCCCGCTCCAGAAATTCCCGCACTTCGCGACCGCGCTCGCCAATCAGCGCAATGACGTTAACGTCCGCTTCCGCCTGGGACGCCATCATTCCCAGCAGCGTTGATTTGCCGACGCCGCTGCCTGAAAAAATACCGAGCCGCTGGCCGCGTCCGCAGGGAATAAACGTATCAATCGCCTTGATTCCCGTCTGAAAGACGTCCGCGATGCGCTGCCGCTTCAGAGGATGCGGCGGGCCTAACTTTAACCCAACGCTTTGCTCGGCGGCGACCTGGCCGAGGCCGTCAATCGGCGTGCCCAAACCGTCGATGACCCGCCCTTTGAGCGCGCTCCCCACCGCGACGCGCAATGGCGCGCCTGTGGCGATTACCTCACTACCGGGATGAATCCCGTGGATTTCTCCCAGCGGCATCAACAGCAGATGATGGTTTCTGAAGCCAACAACTTCTGCCAGCGTCGTCGCGCCATGCCGTCCGGATTGGATATGACACACGTCACCCACAGCCGCGAGCGGGCCTTCGGATTCCACGACCAATCCGATGAGTTGCACCACCCGCCCGCACGTTTCAGTCACACGAGCGTCCCGAACGCGTTGGATCGCACGACTCAGACGGCTACTCACAGGAGGAGAACTCGTCGCGGTCATAAATTCACCGCCTTCCGGAGTTGCTCCAATTTGGTCTCACGCAACGCGTCCACCAGGCCAAATCGCGTCTGCACAATGCAGCCCCCGCGGGTGACTTCGGCCGAGGCCACGAACCGAATGGGACCTGTTTCCGGAGAATCCTTGAGCAAGGGCGATTTGTGTTTTCGCAGCAACGCAAAATCATCAGGATGAAGTTGAACGGCAATTTCTGCCGTGTCCTGGACCTGCTCCAGCGCTTCGCGCACGACTTTTTCGACCGTCTTTGCGTTGATTGGAAGACCACCAACAATTTTTTGCGCCGATTCCAAGGAAAGTTGAATCAACGCCGATTCCATCTCGTGCCTCATTTTCGGAAGCATTTCCTGCATCGAATGAATAACACCATTCTGCAATTCGGCCATTTCGGTGCGTTGCTGCGATAATTGCTCCTCTAAATGCCGCTCGGCGTCCTGGCGGCCTTTTTCGTAGGCCGCCTTTTCCAGTTCCCTCACCTGCTCCTGGCCGTCGGCCGCGCGCGCTTTTACCACCAGGCGCGCATCGGCAACCGGTTGCTCAAACGAGACGGATTTAGACCATTTCATACTCGGACTCGGCAGATTTGGAAGCGCCGGTTTCAATTTCTCCTTCGGACTCCAATTTGCGGACGATATCAATAATTCTAAATTGGGCCGCCTCGATATCGCGGGCTTTGACATGGCCCAGAAACGCCATTTCCTCCTGCACCGACGCGGCAGCACGGCGGGAAATGTTGGAAAGGAGCAGCCGCTTGAGCGGCTCGCTGGCCTTCTTAAGGGCCACGGTGAGGTCGCGCGTGTCGATTTCGCGCATGATGCGTTGGACATACGGAGGATCCAGCGAGAGCAGGTCTTCGAACGTGAACATTTTCTTGCGAATGGCCTGCGACAAATCCGGATTGCGCCCTTCAATATTAGTCAGCAACGTCTTGCTGACGGTCTTGTCCATGGCATTGAGCAAGTCAGCAACGCTGGTAATGCCGCCGGTTTGCTCCAAAGCGCGCGTTTGTTTGACGCCCAGCTTGGCGTTCAGCACGGCGACCACTTTTTCGCCCACTTCGACCGGGGTCGGCGCGAGTGTCGCCAGACGCTCGATGACCTGATCCCGTTGTTCGGCCCGGAGAAGATTCAAAACCTGGGCGGCTTTTTCAGGGGAAAGATGGCTGATGATAAAGGTAATCGCCTGCACTTTTTCGTCCCGCAACAAATTGAAAATGTGGCGCGGATCCATGTCGGCAATGCTCTGCATGGCGCCCACCGGCGCGCGAATGGAGGTGACCCGGCCCAGGACATCGCTCGCTTTGAAACTGCCGAGCGCTTTTTCCAGCGTGTTGCGAGTCACTTCCACGCCGGCCGAAACCGACGTGCTGGCCGTCACAGCGACGTCGGAAAATTCCATCAGGATATCCTGTTGCTGGTCGCGGGTAATCAAATTGAAACGCGTCATTTCGCGGGAGATCGCTTCAATTTCTCGGGGCTGGAACTGCTTCAAGATCACAGCCGCGCTGTCGGTCCCGAGCATGACCAGCAAGGCGGCGAGCTTTTGAGTTTTGTTCAGCGCCCCGGGTTCGACCGATGCTTCCGCGGTTTCAGTAGTGGCTGGCATTTAGTTTTCCGAGGTTCGGCCCTTGTTCATCCAGTCGCGAATGGCCTGGGTCATATTCGCGGGATTTTCTTTGAT
This sequence comes from Verrucomicrobiia bacterium, assembly GCA_036489615.1. Classification (GTDB taxonomy): domain Bacteria; phylum Verrucomicrobiota; class Verrucomicrobiia; order Limisphaerales; family UBA11358; genus UBA11358. The sequence continues at coordinate 32,469 of DASXFM010000509.1, forward strand.
TAAGCGGTTCAAAACTTCCACAGTCACGACTCCGGGCTGCGATTCGAAGTCATCGCCATGATGTCCGTTACCATTGCCGTTGCCGTTGCCATTTTGTTTTGCCATGAGCCGGCCCACCGGAACACCAATGGGAATTTCCTGGACGGGAGTGGTTTTGAAGATGCGCAATAAGATAAGCAACGCCGCGATTCCCAGCGCCGGATAAATGGCATTCCGCCCGAGACCAACCCAAAAGTCCCGCTGTTGCTGTTGATTCAACTGCTGCGTGACGCCGGTCGCAAAATCATCGTTAAACGGCAGTTCTTCGAGCGAGACGCTGTCGCCGCGGGTGGCGTCAATGCCCAGCGCACTCGACACGAGCTTGGTCAGTTGATCGATCTGTTCGGTCGTTCGCGCTACTGGTTTGCGGTCCGCGCCGGTGCCTTCCATTTGTTCAGCAACGGTCACCGAAGCCGTCAATCTCTTGATTCCGCCGGCGACCTGGACTGTGCTGCTCGTCGTCTTGCCGATTTCGTACTGGGTCGTATCAATTGTTTTATGGTCCTGCGTATTATTGACCGGACTATTTGCGGCCTGCCCCGGCGCGTTGGTGTTGATGTTGGCGCTAACACCGACAGGCCCGGAGGTCGTGCTGGTCGTAGTGGAGTTGTTATTGTCGTCGTTTTTGGTTTCCGAACGGATCACCTGGCCGTCTGGATCGAACTTCTCCTGGGTTTGGGTCAGCGTGTCGTAGTTGATGTCCGCCGATACACGGACGATGGCCTGACCAGGGCCGACGACCTTTTCCAGCATGTCCTGAGCTTTTTTGGACAGGTATTGCTCCAAGTTGCGCCGCGCGGCCAGTTGCGTGTCCGTCAGTCCGGTAAGCGAATCATCATCCGTATTTTCGGCCAGGACATTGCCGAGGTTGTCCACCACAGCCACGTGGTTGGGTTTGAGTCCTTCGACCGAATTGGCCACAAGAAAACGAATCGAATTGATCGACTGTTGCGATAAATCCGAATTGCTGCGCACATGAACGAAAACCGAAGCCGTGGGATACGTATTTTTGTCCAGCAACAATCGATTTTCCGGCAGGACGATCATGACCCGCGCGGCTTCAACGTCGTCAAGCTGGCTGATCGTCCGCGCCAATTCGCCTTCAATGGCACGAACGTAATTGGCATGCTGGACGAAGTCAGAGATCCCGAAATTAGGTTTATCAAATATCTCGAACCCTACGCCATCACCGCTCGGGATGCCCTTTCCCGCCAATTCCATTCGAAGCGTATAAATTTTATCGGTGGGAACGTAGATCGAACCGTTGCCGGTTTTATAGGATACTTTGGTGTCATCGAGCGCGGCGATGACCTTGGCGGCTTCGCTATCGGAGAGTCCGCCGTAAAGCAGGCCGTAGTCGGTCCGGGACGACCAGACGGACAATGCCAGCATGCCGGCCACGAGGACAAACGTCGCCGCGAGCACGGTCATCTTCTGGCTGGCTCCCAGCTGGCTCCAGATGACGCGTAGTTGGGCGAGCAATTTCGAAAGGTTTTGGTTCATTGATTATATCTGCATCCTCATGATTTCCTGGTACGCGTCCATCAACCGGTTTCTCACCTCAACCATCAGTTGAAACGATACGTTCGCTTCCTCCATTGAAATGACAGCCTGGTGGAGCGGAACATTTTGCCCGCTTTGCAGGGCGCTGACAGCCTGGGCGGAAATATTTTGCTGCGTATTTACGTCGGACACCATCTGCCCGAGCATGGACGCGAAGGAATTGCTGGACGGAGTTGCGGACGCCGTGGATAGCGGTTCGCCCAATTCCTCCGGCATTTCGATGCGGGCCGATGGCAACGGCGTCGCTTCCGGCGGCACCATGCTCAATGACGCCGCGCCGCCGGCGGCGGGATTGATCGCTGAAATCGGTGGCGTCATTCGTTACTGGGCTTAAAATCAGTGTTTTCCAATGGAAAGAGCCTCCATGGCCATGGTCCGGGCATTTTTAACCACGGCCAAATTGGCCTCATAGGTTCGGGACGCTGAAATCAGGTCCGCCATTTCCTCGTTGATGTTGATATTGGGCATGGAAACCATTCCACTGGAGTCGGCATCCGGATTGCCCGGGTCATAAACTTGAATCGGCGGGGCGTCTTCTTTTTCAATGCGGGCGACCTGAACTGGCGGCATTTGGACGCCTTCATCGCCGTTCATGGCCTGTTGCAAGGCTGATTCGAAAACGACCACCTGGCGTTGGTAAGGTTTGCCATCGATTCCATGGGTCGTATTGGCATTGGCGATATTTTCAGCAATGACATCCAGCCGCGTTTGTTCAGCAGTCAACGCAGCAGCCGTATTTTGAACGCCGGGAAGGGCTTGGATCATGGCACGTTGAAGCGTTGAAGCGTTGAAGCGTTGAAGCGGCCAACGGATGGCGTCCCTGCCCGCCCCCACACTCGTCCTCGCCCTTTTCCTCGATAAGTTTTCATTTTCAATCTCTGCCGGTGATCGCCATCTGCATCCGTTGCAGCATGCCGCTGACTAGCTGGGTTTCGAATGAATGCGTTACCGCGTTTTGATTCATTTCCATCAACTCGTTTTGCAAATGAACCGTGTTGCCATCCATGCTGTTTGCCGTGGCCGTTGTATCCACCGCCAGCGTGGGATTCAGGGATGCCATCTCCGCGGGATCGCCGGAGGCGCTGGCTCGTTCCAGTTCCGCCTCAAACGACGGGGCAAGGTCTACGCGCTTATAACCGGGCGTCTCCAAATTTGCGATATTGTTTGCGATTGCATCCTGACGCAGCACTACCGCATCCAGCGTTTTTTTGGCCGCCAGATAGTTTGGTTGGTTAAATAGAGCTTCGATCATGCAAAATTGCCCACATCCTGTTAAGCAACGAGAGTGCCAGCACGAAAAAGCCAATGAATCCGGGGCTTTTCAGGACGACCAAACGGGAAAGAGGAAAATATTGCCGGACGGGAAGAATTCCGGATACGTGAGGGAGTGGGATGAGCCCGTGAATTACACCAATGGCCGCAAAGCTCAGAAAGACCGGAATGTTTCGCGCGAAGGACGCGAAGGGGAAATGATCTCCGGCTGAGAAATCCGGGAAATTTTTAGCCACAACGGTCGCACAGATAGAATATTTCAAACCGCGAACCACGCGAAATACACGAACAAAATAAATAGCGGCATCGTTGAAACGTTAAAGCGTTGAATCGTTGAAACGGTGGAAGATTCACGGGCAACATCGAGTGCACGGCTTGAGGCGAATGAGGAACGCAGGAAAAATGGATTAAAACAGCCGCTTGCGAAGCATCGCGGAGGCACACATTCTAAATGTATATGTTTGTAAACGTGTAAACGGCGGGAAAAAAGAGCCGAAAGCGACGGCAAAATGGCCGTTTTTATTGAGGCATTTGAGGATTTTGAGGGCGCGGGGTGGGTGTAAACGGGAAGACGTTCGTCCGAGTCACGGATCCGCTTACAGGGAGCTTTTTTAGCCACAGATTTGCATAGATGAAACACAGATGTCGCCCAAGCCGAGACCGTCTGCCGAGGTTGGGGGTGCCTTTTGCACATTATTTTAGTATAGGCGGGGCAACTGGAAACGACGGCGGCTGCGATGGCAAAAGGCGCGGATTTATTGGGAAAATCGAAAGTTTTCGATTGCAGACCGGAAACGAGCGACTCAAAGGGATAATGACAATTCCGCCGCGTGAGGGCACGCGGCCTACAGGCTACTGGTGCAGTGCAATGACAGGGTGAAGTTGGTAAGGCCGCTATCCCGAAAGCCTTCGGGACTACAGCGTTCAACTCCAATTGGCAAGGCTGCTACATTGGCCGCTACATTCTGCCATTGCCGGGCTACGATGTGGCAAGTGAAGGGTCGCATGAAGAATACGAATCAGGCGAAAGGCAGTTCGTAAGATTCAGGGACTCTGGGAATGGATGCGCGGATAATCGGCGGGCGGGACGCCGGAACGCCGCGGAGGGGCCTGACTGGCTTCGTTTAGTCGAAAGTGGTGTGTCAGGGATTTGGGATTTAAGGGCATTATATGGAATGCTAAACGAATATTATTGGCGCTAAACGAGCATTGGATTGTTCGGAAACGTGAAGGTGTCGAGTAAACGAGGGCTTTGGATTTTTTGGAGCTAAAATGGTTTTCACGTGGCGTTCGTTTATACCTTGCTAAACGGATGTTTGCGTCAAAGCCACGCCAGCGTTGAGGTGGCAACAGGTAACCATGTGGTTTCGAACGCCCAGTCCTTTGCCACAACCAAAGTGCTGGTCACGCGCGTTGTTTTTGAGGATGGCAAATTGGGGAATATACTACGGGATGGAAAAATTCAATCGGCAGACGGTCATTAGGGCTGATAGTACCTGCCGTGAAGCCGATAGAGATTATTGCGCATCCCTCCGCTCTTGCGCTATATCGGGTCGGAGTCTTTACCGACGTCTACCGGCCTGGGGGCCGTGCCGTTGTATTCGTGAAGTTTGTTGCGTAAGGTGCGGATGCTGACGTCCAGTAGATTGGCGGCGTGTGTGCGGTTTCCTTTGCAGTAATCGAGTGCGGAAAGGATGTGATTCTTTTCAATTTCGGCCAGGGTCGGCAATTTTCTACCGGGCTGGGCCTGGGCCTGGGCAGTATCGTCCGGCAAATAGTTCACGTTGGGAGCCGAGACCGGGACTGGCCCTTCGGGCGCGGCCAGGCCAAGATGTTCCGGGGTCAGCATGCCATCGTCGCTACACAGGATGATAGCGCGCTCAATGACGTTCTGGAGTTCCCGCACGTTTCCGGGCCATGAATGGGCGGTCAACGCGCGTTTTGCTTCGTCGGTGAATCCTTTGGCGTTGATGCCGTGTTGACGGCAGAACCCGCGCATGAATTCGCGCTTCAGGACCAGCACATCTTCGGGACGGTCGCGCAAGGGCGGAACGTAAATTGGAACAACGTTCAGGCGGAAGAAAAGATCCTGCCGGAATTCCTTTTTCTCGACGCTTTGTTGCAGGTTGCGGTTGGTCGTGGCGATGACACGCACGTCCACCTTCAAAGTTCGGTTACCGCCGACGCGCTCGAATTCCCGTTCCTGCAACACGCGCAGAAGTTTCGCCTGGGTTCCCGGCGAGATTTCGCTGATTTCATCCAGGAGAATGGTACCGCCGTGCGCCAATTCA
>DASXFM010000093.1:0-10743 GCA_036489615.1 Verrucomicrobiia bacterium
CGATTTTCTGGCGGGCAAACTGAAGGCTCATCTTCGCGGCGACGCCGGTAAATCTCTGCCATCCGCTTATCGCCGCTTGCAACCCATGCCGGTTCATCGCCTGGATCAATACACCAGCGGAGTCTTTTGTATGGCGATAAACCCGGCCGCGCGCCACCATCTGATCGAACAGCTTAAGGCGCACACCATGAATCGGGAATATGTCGCCTTCGTGGAAGGTCGGTCCGGCACGCCCAAAGGCACCTGGCGGCAATGGCTCCAATTGAGCCGGGATGAACTCCACCAGGAAGTGATTTCTGAAATGCAGGCCCGGGCTCCCGGGTCCGAAGTCCGCGAAGCCATCACCCATTACGAAGTCATTGCCGAATATCCATTCCACGGCGGCGAACGATTTGTCAGCAAACTGCGGTTCCGGCTGGAAACCGGGCGGAAACACCAAATACGTGTGCAGGCCGCAAACGCCGGGCTCCCCTTGCTCGGCGACCGGACCTACAACCCGGGACTTCGCGGGGCCGACCTCGGGAAAATGCAAATCGATTTTCCGCGCCAGGCCTTGCACGCCGAAATCCTTAGCCTCGAACATCCAGACCAGCCCGGGACGCGGATGACCTGGACGGCGGAATTGCCTAAAGACCTTCGCCAGCTTGAAACCGCTCTGCGTTCCGGCCGGCTCTGAGAAATTTAGAACCATGAATGATTCCAAATGTTTTACAGGCATCGGTCTGCCCGCAAAGAGTGGCTGGCCAAGGCCAGGCAGAGGCTTGGGGCACAGGTGGCACGTTGAAGGATGGCCGGATCGAAATTCAAGGGGACAAACGCACGGAGGTTGCCCGTATTCTATTGCAGTCACCTCATTTGGCAGCGATATTACAATTGGTCCGGCATTCAGAGACAAAACGCGGTTGTTACTCGTTTCTGTTTTCCGGGAATGCAGATTATGACATACGATTCGGGTTCAGTTCAAAACTCGCCGGCAGAGGATACAGGTGCGTGGAAAGAGGTGGTCCTGCGCTACCAAAAGCCCTCGGTGTGGCGCGCCGTCTGGCAGATCGTCAACACACTCGGTCCGCTCGCCGCGATTTGGTATCTCATGTATATCAGTCTGGCGGTTTCCTGGTGGGTGGTCATCCCACTCGCGATCGTGGCAGGAGCGTTCCTCGTGCGGACGTTCATCATATTTCACGACTGCGGGCACGGCTCTTTTTTCAAATCAAGGATGGCCAATGACATTGTCGGTTTCATTACCGGGCTGCTGACCTTCACGCCATTTTATCAATGGCGCTGGGATCACGCCGTGCATCACGCAACCTCCGGCCATCTGGGGAAACGTGGCACGGGAGATTTATGGACCATGACGGTGCGGGAATATCTGGCGGCATCGCGTTGGCGGCAGTTTGCCTATCGGCTGGCGCGAAATCCGATCGTATTGTTCGTCATTGCGCCGGTGTTCGTGCTGGTGGTCAAGCAGCGGTTTCCGTCACCGAAGGCGAATAAGCGGGAGCGCGACTCGGTGCTTTGGATGAATCTGGCTATTCTCGGAATGGCGATTGGTCTCAGCGCGCTTTTTGGCGTCGGGGCATATTTGTTGATTCAATTGATCGCGCTCGTGGCGGCCGGTTCGGCGGGCTTCTGGCTGTTCTATGTACAGCATCAATTTGAAGGAGCTTATTGGGAACACGAGGAGGAGTGGGATTACACGGCGGCGGCGCTGCAAGGCAGCTCGTTTTACAAGTTGCCAAAAATCCTCCAATGGTTTACCGGCAACATCGGGTATCACCACATTCATCACTTGAGTTCGCGGATTCCAAATTACAATCTGCAGAAATGCCACGAGGCGCATCTGATATTCCAGGGCGTCAAACCGGTTACGCTCTTGTCCAGTCTCAAATCACTCACGTTTCGGCTGTGGGACGAGCAGCACAAGAAGCTGGTTGGTTTCCGTCGGTTGAGAGAAATACACAAGGAACATAAGCGGCAAGCCCGGTCTTGAAGCGCTTCCGCATATTGGAAAACGCACAATCGTTTGCGCGTTGCAATTCCTGGACCTTTCAAACGGAAATGGACTCAACACGCCAACCTTGGCGCCCATTCTAACCCCCGCTGTCCGTTGTGCGCGGATGGGTAAATCCCCAACGGCCTCCGTAATGGATTTTTTCATGACGATTCTGCGCAATGGACGGATTCAGGACGGCTGGCGGGTGGCAAAAGTGTTCATATGCGAGGCGCAATTGGAGGGAAGCTTCAACCGGATCCATACCGCCGGTGCCGGTTCCGAGTCCAGGGCAAGCGATGGAATTTATCTTTGACGGTTCGGAGCGGTTATGACGATGGACGGCGGTAAGCGCCGCCCACAGCGCAAGATAAACGTGGTCGGTGCCCTGAATGTTCATCGGCACGCGCATGGTGGGGGAGTGCGCCACAAAAGAATGTGATTGGTGACCGGTTGCCACGATGATACAGGTACCCACGGGCTGCTCCCCGAGATAGTCCTCGAGAATTCGTTCTTGGATCAGTTCCATAACCTGGCGGCCAAAGTAACGAACCACGGCCAAATCCATTCCCGCGTCCATCAATCCAAATGAATTTCCCGCCGTGATGACACAATCGAATGAAGGCAACTCCTCGAATTTTCCACAGACGATCTCGACTTCGGGATGGGGACGGAATTGCCAGCGAAGAACGTCACAAAACTCTTTGCCTCTATCTACGAAAATGAATCGCATAACAAAGTGTTCCGCCAAATCCGCAATCCGCATTGCGAATTCCCATTGATCCACTTATCCAACAATCCACAAATCCAGAATCAGATCACCGTCCCGTGCGGAATGATCGCGTTTTTTGGGATGATGATGATGCCGTCGCGGATGAAATACAGTTCATGGTCGACGTGGTCGGGTTTTCCGGCAGGCGAAATGACGACGTTGTTTCCGATGCGCGCGTTCTTATCAATGATCGCGTTTTCGATCCGGCAGTTTTCGCCGATGCCAATACGGGGCTTGCCTTCGTTTTCGTTCTGCTGGATGGATTCCACTGATTCGTAATAGTCGCAACCCAGGATGATGACGCGGTGCATCTCGGTGCCGGTGCCCACAAATGTGCGCAGGCCCACGATGGTGTTTTTAATATTCGCGCCATTGATGATGCAGCCGTCCGTCACGACGGCGTGTTCGATTTTCGCGCCGTTGATCTTTGAGCCGGGCAGGTAGCGCGGCCGGGAAAAAATCGGCGCGCTCATATCGAAGAAGTTGAACCTTGGGAGTTCGTTCACCAAATCCAGGTTGGCTTCGAAAAAATTGCGAATGGTTCCGATATCCTCCCAATAGCCCTGAAAAATGTGGGAGCAAACGCGATGCGTGCCGATAACGCGCGGGATGATATGCTTCCCGAAGTCGGACAGTGGATTATCCAGCAGCTCCTGGATGAGATTGCGATTGAAAACGTATATGCCCATCGAGGCGAGAAATTTCTCGCCGCCATCCTTGATGCCGAGTTTTTGGAGCCATTCGGCGGGAAGATGCAGGGAATCAAGTACGGCGGGGTCTTTTGGCTTTTCCTCGAAACGTTTGATGCACCGGTCTTCGGTGATTTGCATGATGCCAAAGGACTGCGCCTCGGTCCGGTTCACGGGAATGGTGGCAACGGTGATATCGGCCTCGCTATCGACGTGTTCGGCCACCATTTCGCGAAAATCCATGCGATATAACTGGTCGCCGCTCAGAATCACGAGATAGTCGAAATCGTGATTCAGAAAGTGGGTCAGATTTTTCCGGACGGCGTCGGCGGTCCCTTCATACCAGGACGTGTTGGTGAGCGTTTGCTGCGCGGCGAGGATTTCAACAAAGCCGCTGGTGAAATGGTCAAATTTATAAGTGCGGGAGATATGGCCGTGCAGGGACGTGGAATTGAATTGCGTCAACACGTAAATGCGCCGGAAACCGGAATTGATGCAGTTGGAAATGGGGATGTCCACGAGCCGGTATTTGCCGGCGAGCGGCACGGCGGGTTTGGCGCGGTCCTTGGTTAACGGAAAGAGCCGCGTGCCCTGTCCGCCCCCCATGATGACGCACAGTACGTTGCTCGTGTTCAGTGATTGACGTCCGGTTTGTGACATATCTCAGGTGCGTGGCCAATATACCGACTATTTTCCCGGCGGCAAGTCATTGACGCATTTGAGCGTATCGGCAACACTCACGCAGAATTTGGCCAGAGCCTTGTGCCCCGGTTGGACGGAATCCGCCCTCACCCAGGCCCTCTCCCCCGAGGAGAGGGGGAATAATCGTCCGATGGTTTGATACGGCTAACGGTTACAGCGGTTCAGGGATTCAATGCGCGAAATTGTTTTGGGGAAATCTCGCGCTGAACCAGCAATCGAAAATCGTCAGCCAAAGGAATATTCTAGCTGGAAATAAACCGCGCGAATTCTGCGTGCAAATGTGGGGGGATGCGCGCCTTAAATTTGGCGGATTTTCCGTTATATTTACGTTCCACGACCTGGCCCACCTGATGCAGTCGGGCGATGACATCCGCGTGTTCATGCGGAATCCGCAATTCCAGGAATTCACGTTTGGGCCGCAATTGCGTGCCGATTTCAGCCAGCAAATGAGGGACGCCTTCGCCGGTTTTTGCCGAAATTTCAACCGCAAGCGGGAATTTTTCCTTTAATCGCATTAAAAGCGCGGTATCTGCGGCGCAATCGATTTTATTGAAGACCATTATGGCCGATTTGTCGGCGGCCCCGATTTCCGCCAACACGGCATTGACGGCCTCAATTTGTTCCCAGGCCTGGGGATGGCTGATGTCCACCACATGCACCAGCAAATCGGCCTGGACGACTTCTTCGAGCGTGGCTTTGAACGCTTCGACCAGGCCGTGGGGCAATTTGCGGATGAAACCCACGGTGTCCGTGAGCAAAACGTTTTGGTTCGTCGGCAATTTTAGCCGCCGGGTGGTGGGATCGAGAGTCGCGAACAGGATGTCTTTGGCCAAAACATCCGCGCCGGTGAGCGCGTTCAGGAGCGTGGATTTCCCGGCGTTCGTGTAACCAACAATGGAAGCCAGCGGCCACTGGCTGCGCTGGCGTCCAGCCCTTTGGGTCGCGCGCCGGCGGCGCACGAGATCGAGGTCGCGGGAAATGGTGTCGATGCGCTCCTGGACTTTGCGGCGGTCGGCTTCGAGTTGTGACTCGCCTTCACCGCCGCGCATTCCGATGCCGCCGGCCTGGCGCGAAAGGTGGCCCCAGAAACGGGTGAGCCGCGGCAGCAAATGCTGCAATTGCGCGAGTTCAATCTGCAGTTTGCCTTCCCGTGTACGGGCGCGTTGCGCAAAAATATCCAGAATTAGAGAAGTGCGATCCAGGATTTTGCAATTAAAGATTTTTTCCAGATTGCGGCTTTGCGCGGGGGACAACTCATCGTCAAAGATCACCGTGTCGACGCCGTGTTGCCGGCAGAAATCGGAAAACTCCGCGGCTTTGCCTTTGCCGATAAAGGTCGCGGGCGCGGGCGTTTCCAATTTTTGAATGCCCTGGCCGGTCACCTGGGCGCCGGCTGTTTGGGCGAGTTCCGCAAGCTCGGCAAGCAGGTCGCTCACGTCCGGGCCGGTGCGCGATTTGAGTTCGACGCCGACCAGAAAGACTTTTTCGGGCCGCGTTTTTCGGGTTTCAATGAGTGCTTTCAACTGTCAAAATAATTTAACATAACGTTCGGGCGTTGCGATTTGAAAATTGCGGTAACTCTGGTTTAATTCTGTGCGTCTATGAATCGATTGAATGCTATCGCGACAAACTGGCCATGTCCGACAGAGCGCCGGGAAGGCCGCCAATCGAACTCGCGCTATCGCGCGGTTTCGGAAATGGCGGCTGAGGTTTGGAGGTGCTTTACCCGGGGCGGCGCTCCCGGACTCGCATGCCCTGGGATATCGTCCGCCCTTTCAGGGCTTTCATTTTGCGGCTTCGCCGGCAATGGGAGATTATCCGTAGATTCATGGATTGGATTCACGATCCGAAGTTCTTTTAGACTTCTCCTGTTGACGGCAGTGTGCTTTTTGGCGGGATTGAGCGCGTCCGCGCAATCGCTCCCGCACGTTGCGCTTCAGCGGGTATTTCCAAAATTGCACGGTGAACGTCCGGTCTGGATAAGCGAGGCGCCGGATGGTTCGGGGAGAATGTTCGTCGTTTATCAGCCCGGCCAGATTTTGATTGTGAAAAAAGGTTCGGATGCTTCGGACGCGAAGGAATTTTTAAATATCGAGGGGCGTCATCCCTATTTCGATAATGAAGACGGCCTGCTCAGCCTCGCGTTCGCTCCCGGTTTTGCGACCAATGGCGCCTTTTATATTTATTACACTCAGGCCAATTCTCAACAGGACATGGACCGGCTGCGTCACGGACATCCCTTGCTCTTTCCATATCGGAGCGTGGTCAGCCGGATGAAGATTTCCGCGAGCGACCCGGACAAGGCCGATACCAACTCCGAAAAAGTCATCATGGAAGTGTTGCAGCCGTTTACGAATCATAAGGGCGGGGAATTGTGTTTCGGGCCGGACGGTTATTTATATTTGGGCCTGGGCGACGGCGGCCTGGCGGATGACCCGTTTGGCAACGGACAAAACACCGCGACGTTGCTCGCAAAAATGCTGCGCATCGATGTCAACTCGCGCGCGTGGGTGGGGTGGGGGACGGAGGCGCAACAGTTAGAGTACGGTTTTCCAAAGGACAATCCGTTTTACAACGAGCCGGACATGGATTTCCGGGGTGCGCACAAAGAGATTTATGCGTTGGGGCTGCGCAATCCGTGGCGTTACAGTTTTGATCGGCAAACCGGCGCATTGTGGTGCGGTAATGTGGGACAGGAACTCTGGGAAGCGGTCTATATCGTAGCCAATGGGGGCAATTACGGATGGAGTGTCCAGGAAAATGGTCATCCTTTTAAACCGGGACCGCCGGGGGCGCAGTATCTCAAGCCGGTGATCGATTATCCGCATCGCCCGGACTTGCAGTCACAGGCGATCTTTCCAGATCACAGCATCGGCACATGCGTCATCGGAGGTTACGTGTATCGAGGCAAGAAATTCCCGTCATTGGATGGCGTGTACGTGTATGGCGATTATACGCTCGGGACGATTTGGGGATTACGTTATGATTACGCCACTCACACAGTCACCGCTGAGGGGACGCTTCTCCAGCAGCCAAAAAACATCACCAGTTTCGCCGAGGATGCCGATGGCGAGATCTATGCCCTCATGGACGGTGGTGAAATAGACCAAATTACTGTTCCGTAAATTCGTTAAAATGTTGAATCGTTAAAACCAGGATACTGCGGAGGATGGACGGGAGAGGGTTAGGGTGAGGGAGAGCGTCCGCTGACTTAAATGAATACCCAAATAAGGACCGTCTGGAAATCTCAATGCAATATCTGGATTAAAACGTCGAAACGGCCGGCAACCGGCTTCCGTTTCAACGTTTCAACCTTTTAACGAATTACTGCGCCGACGGCGCATTCGTGCTCACATCCGGCGCCGCCTGAGGCATCGGTTTGTGCGAATGATTCATGGTTTTCCACTTTGTGAATTGGTCCGGAGTCAGGATGGGCTGCAATTGATCTGAAGTTTCCTTGCGGATTTCTTTCATTTTTGCCCGCCGATCGTCGGTGGAAAGGCTCGAGTCATTGCGCAGCTCTTTCATTTTTTGACGCTGCGCCTCGAGTATGGGTTGTACCTGCGTTTTTTGGTCGTCGGTGAGATTCAGGTTTTGTTCGACCTTTTCGATGCTGACGCCGTGGGGTTTCGTCTGGGGCGCCGCCGCCGGGTCGGCTGTGGACATTGCTGGCGCCGGCGCGTTGGTGGAATCCTGGGAGAACGCTGGACCGCAGACAACCACGCCGCCGACAATCAGCATACTGGAAACAATCGCTTGAGTTAGTTTCATAATTATTCGTCTCGAATCGTTTTTTAGTTATTTGCCGCATCAAATTCGGCAATGGATATGTACTTAAGCAGACGAATTATGTGAGAAAAAGTTACAGCCCTCGCAGGATTTTTGCGGCCGAACGGATAGTCGCATCGATGTCTGCCGCAGTGTGGGCCGTAGAAATGAATCCGGCCTCGAACTGGGATGGCGCGAAATATATTCCTTCCCGAAGCATGCCATGAAAAAATTTTGTGAAACGCGCCCGGTCACTTTTCATGGCGTCGGCCAGGTTCCAAACCGGTTCACTTGTAAAATAAGCGCAGAACATGGACCCGCAACGATTGAAGCGCACGGAAATACCGGCCGATGTGGCGGCGGCGCGCATTCCTTCTTCCAGCCGGGCGCCGGAAGCTTCGAGCGCCTTGTAGGCCGGCTTTCCCAATTCCGCCAGCGCGGCGATTCCCGCCGCCATGGCGATGGGATTTCCGCTCAACGTCCCGGCCTGATACACCGGGCCAAGCGGCGCGAGGCGATCCATAATTTCCGACCGGCCGCCGAACGCGCCGACCGGCAAGCCGCCGCCGATGATTTTGCCGAAGCAGGTCAGGTCCGGCGAAATTCCAAAACGTTCCTGGGCGCCCCCTGGAGCAAGGCGAAAGCCGGTCATGACTTCGTCGAAAATCAAGAGCGTGCCGTGAGCCCGGGTCACCTCGCGCAGAAATTCGAGATAACCGTCGCGCGGCAAATACAGGCCCGCATTGCCCGGCACAGGCTCGACGATGACGGCTGCGATTTCTTTTCGATTTGCGGCGAAGGCGGCTTTCAGGGCGTCCTGGTCATTGAAAGGCAGGACGATGGTGTGTTTGGCAAAATCGGCGGGCACGCCCGCGCTGTCTGGATTGCCAAACGTGAGCGCGCCACTGCCGGCTTTGACCAGGAGCGAATCGGCATGGCCGTGATAGCATCCATCAAACTTGATGATTTTGTCGCGACCGGTGAATCCGCGCGCCAGGCGGATGGCGCTCATACACGCTTCCGTCCCGGAGTTGGTCATCCGGACTTTTTGGACTGAAGGAACCAGTTTGCAAATCAGCCGTGCCATGGTGACTTCGTGCGGGTTGGGGATGCCGAAGCTGGTTCCCTTCTGCGCGGCGGCCTTGACGGCGGAGATGATTTTGGGATTGGCATGACCCAGGATGGCCGGGCCCCACGTGCCGACGTAATCAATCAGTTCATTGCCGTCTACGTCCCAAATGTGCGCGCCTTTGGCTTTGTCGACGAAAAATGGATTGCCGCCCACGGCGCGAAAGGCGCGCACGGGCGAATTCACGCCGCCGGGAATATATTTCAACGCCTCGGCAAATAGTTTTTTGGATTTAGAGCCGGTCATTATCAATCAACCTCGTTTTTCCGACGAACGCCGCCAGCGCCATTTGCGCTCCCCGGGAAATCTCGGCCAGCGGCAAGAGCGTTTCAGAATCGAAAAATTCCACATAATCCAATCGTGCGTCCGGCTCGGATTCAATGATTTTTTTGATTTCCGCCCTCAATCCCGCGGCGGAAACTTTTTTTGATTTTTTGACCGCAGCCTGGGCGGTATCGAGCGCGCGCCGGAGCACGAGCGCCTGCCGCCGCAAGTCGCCTTCCAAATATTTGTTGCGCGAACTCATCGCCAGGCCATCCGGTTCACGGACTGTCGGCGAGACGATCAGGCGCACGGGAAAATTCAAATCGCGCGTCATTCGTGTGATAATCGCCGCCTGTTGAAAATCTTTTTGGCCAAATACCGCGACGTCCGGCTGGACAATATTGAACAGCTTGGCGACAACGGTCGTCACGCCGCGAAAATGCGTTGGCCGCGACGCCCCTTCCATGCTTCGAGACAATTTCTCTTCAACGACATAAGTGCTAAAGCCCTCGGGAACGTCACGCCGGTCCGGGTACATTTCCCGATCATCTGGCGTGAAAACGACGTCCACGCCTGCTTTGCGCAACAGGCTTAAATCGCGTTTGAGGTCGCGCGGATATTTGGACAAATCTTCCGTGGGCGCGAATTGCGTGGGATTGACGTAAATGCTCACGACGACGCGTCCGCCTTTGCCCGCACGCCGCCGGGCCTCGCTCACCAGGCTCAAATGTCCAGCGTGCAGATATCCCATCGTGGGCACCAACCCGATCGATGCGCCTCCGCGCCGCCATTTTTTGGCGAGCCGCTGCATGGAAACGATGGACGAAACAGTTTGCATCGGCATAAAAGTGGGGGAGGAGTGCGAAAGTATCAATCTGAATCAAGGTGGCAGGCCAAGTCGTCACTAATTCGTTTGATGGATTCAGAGGACGCAAATAATGCCTGAGGCAAACTGTCACAATTCCAGGAACCCTATGCCTCGGCGAACCAGACGCTGTGAATTAATTTCACTGAGATCAGTCATAAAAGTTGGCCGGCTTCCAGCAATTGCTGATGCAGCTTCGGCATGTTAATATCCTGCACGCTCCTGCCTTCGGTTATCGCCTGATTGGCTGCGAACGCAGCGGACTCGCTGATAATCATGAACGGCGGTTCCATGCGGACGGATGCGAAGGCAACATGGGTGGCGGAAACGCAAAATGTCGCCAATAGATTTTCGCAATCTTCGGCCCGCGGGGTAATGGCCGCATAGGGAATCGGATACGGACGGCTTATGTCACGGGAATAAAATCCGCCTTCGTGCACAATCGCGCCGTCGCGTACCTGCCGCTGGCAAATATGCGAATCCAGTGAATAGCTGCCGAGTCCAATCGAATCCTCACGCTGGATTGGCATTTCGCAATGCTTCTGGTCGATCACATAGCGGCCT
>DASXFM010000107.1:0-12978 GCA_036489615.1 Verrucomicrobiia bacterium
GCTGGAGCCCATCATGAAAGTGGAACTCACCACGCCCGACGAATATCAGGGCGATTTGATTGGAGATATCACGCGTCGTCGCGGAATGATCATCAACATTGAAGCCAAGCAGGGCCAAACGATCGTGAACGCGCAGGTGCCGCTGGCCGAAATGTTCGGCTATGCCACGGCCATCCGTTCGCTCTCGAAGGGCCGCGCCTCCTATTCAATGGAACCGTTGACCTTCGAACAGGTGCCCAACAGCGTCCTGGGTACAATCCTCGACGCCGCGGCCAAAAAACCGGCGGCGAGGTCGTAAGCGAACAGCAGTTTTCTTTCAAGCGGCGTGCTGCAATAGCGGCACGCCGTAATTTTTTAGATCGCCTGAGTGACTCGGTCGACGAACCACGTCTCGGCAAAACCCGTCCTTATTCGAAAGGACTTCGCCTTAACCCTTCAACACGGTTTGCAAATACCGTCCCGTATGACTTGCCTTGGATTTGAGAATCTCTTCCGGGGAACCTTCGGCGACAATTCTGCCACCACCCGAACCGCCTTCCGGCCCGAGGTCAATGATCCAGTCCGCGGTTTTGATCACGTCCAAATTGTGCTCGATCACGAGCAGCGTGTTGCCGGTCTCGCGCAATTTGAATAGCACCTCGAGCAATTTGGCCACGTCATGAAAATGGAGGCCGGTGGTCGGCTCATCCAAAATGTAAAGGGTTCTACCCGTCGCTTTGCGGCATAATTCGGTAGCCAGCTTGACGCGTTGCGCCTCGCCGCCGCTCAACGTCGTTGCCTGTTGCCCCAGGTGAATATAGCCCAGGCCCACTTCAGCGAGCGTGAGCAGCGGGTCGTAGATCTTCGGCACCGCCCGGAAAAAATCGACTCCTTCGTCCACGGTCATGTCCAGGACGTCGGCAATATTTTTTCCCTTGTACGAAATTTCCAATGTCTCGCGGTTGTATCGCTTCCCGCTGCAGGCTTCGCACGTCACGTAAACCGGGGGCAGAAAATTCATTTCAATTTTCAGCACGCCATCGCCCTCGCATTTTTCACAGCGCCCGCCTTTAACATTGAAACTGAAGCGGCCGGGTTCGTAACCGCGGACTTTGGCGGCGGGCAACCGGGCAAACAAATCGCGGATATGATTAAACATGCCGGTGTACGTGGCCGGATTGCTCCGCGGTGTGCGGCCAATGGGTGTCTGGTCAATTACAATGACCTTGTCCAGGCCCTCGAATCCTTTCAAGGCCCGGTGCGCGCCGGGAATTTCCTTTGACTCATAAAACTTGCGAAACAGCGCCCGTTGCAGGATGTCATTGACGAGCGTGCTCTTGCCGGAACCGCTCACCCCCGTCACACACGTCAGCGTGCCGAGCGGAATGCGAACGTCAATGTTTTGCAGATTATTCTCCCGCGCCCCAACGATTTCGAGCCATCCCTTGTCGGCGGACGGGGCATTTCGTTGCTTCGGAATGGGAATCGAAAGTTCGCCCGTAAGATATTTCGCCGTGAGGGAATGTTTATTGGCCAAAATCTCGCGCAACGTTCCGGACGCGACCAGTTCGCCGCCGTGAATGCCGGCGCCCGGCCCCAAATCCAGGATGTAGTCCGCGTGACGAATTGTATCTGCGTCATGCTCGACCACCAGAACCGTATTCCCGAGGTCCCGAAGCCCCTTGAGAGTAGCCAACAGGCGGTCGTTGTCGCGCTGATGCAAACCGATGCTCGGTTCGTCCAAAACATACAGCACGCCAACCAGCGCCGCGCCAATTTGCGTCGCCAGGCGAATGCGCTGCGCTTCGCCGCCGCTCAACGTGCCGCTTTCACGGTCCAAAGTGAGATAGCCCAGCCCGACGTTTTTCAAAAAGCCAAGGCGGGCCCTGATTTCCTTGATGACTTCGGCGGCTATTTTCCGCTGGAATTCCGAAAGTTTCAGCGAAATGAAAAACTCATCGGCTTTTTCGACGGACAAACCGCAAATGTCCATGATCGAAAGGCCGGGGATCTTTTTGCTTTTTGACCTGGAGTTTTCACCCTTGGCTTCTTGAAGACCCGAACCATCCGAACCAAGGGTGACCGCCAGGATTTCGGGTTTTAAGCGCTTGCCCTTGCACGCGTCGCAAAATTGCGGGCTCATGTATTGTTTGAGCCGATTGCGGACAAATTCGCTTTCGCTCTCGTTCGCAAGCCGTTCGAGATTGGGCAGGATGCCTTCGAACGGACGGGAAACTTTACTGATCTGGCCGCCGCGCCAGAACGAGAAATCAATTTCGTCCCCATTTGAGCCGCGCAACAGAACGTTTTTGAAGTCTTCGGGCAGGTCTTTGTAAGGCGTTTCGAGGTTGACGCTAAAGTGCGCCGCGACGGAGCGCAGAAGCGCCTTGTAATACACGTTCATTCGCTTGCCGGCACGGCGCCATGGCTGGATGGCCCGCTCCAGCGGTTCTTCCGGGTTCGGCACGACAAAATGCTCATCGAATATCATTTTTTGGCCGAGCCCATGACAAACCGGACAGGCGCCCGCGGGAGCATTAAACGAAAAATGCTTCGGCGTGGGCGGATCAAAACTCTTGCCGGTCGCGGGCGAACACATTTTGTTCGAGTGCAGTGTCTCGACCCAATCCGCCGACGCGGCGGACGGCAATTGGTGCAATGCCAACAAAACACCATCGCCCCAGCGCAGGGCGGTTTCAACGGAATCGCCAAGGCGAACGCGGATCTTGTCGTCAATCACCAGCCGATCCACAACCGCTTCGATATTATGAAATTTCTTCTTATCCAGTTTTACGGGACGGTTGGTGTCGCCCAGTTCGACAAATTCGCCGTCCGCGCGGGCCCGAACGAACCCTTCCCGCGCGAGGCGTTCAAGGACGTCGCGAAATTCGCCCTTTTGACGGCGCACAACCGGCGCCAGGAGCATGACTTTGGTTTTGGGCGGCAGGGCGAGAATTTTGTCCACCACGTCGCTCGTGCTTTGCGGAACGATCGGCACACCGGTTTCAGGACAGTGCGCCTGGCCGATGTGCGCGTAGAGCAGGCGCAGGTAATCGTATATTTCCGTGGTGGTGGCGATAATCGAGCGCGGGCTGCTGCCGGAGCTCCGTTGCTCGATGGCAATCGCAGGAGAAAGTCCTTCGATAAAATCCACGTCCGGTTTTTGCAACTGATCCAGAAACTGCCGGGCGTAGGCCGAAAGGCTTTCCACGTATTTTCGCTGGCCTTCGGCATAAATGGTATCAAAGGCGAGTGAGGATTTTCCGCTGCCGCTCAGGCCGGTGACGACGACCAGCTTGTCGCGGGGAATCTGAAGCGTGAGATTTTTGAGGTTATGTTCTCTCGCGCCGCCTATGCGAATCAATTCTTTGCTCACAAACTAAACAATTCAAAATTTTTGCACTAAGCCAAACTGGTATATTACCCGAAGTCCGCCAGAACGCAAAGGGGGGAATGGAATTTTTGATTTTTTGGCTGCGATGCCTGAAAACCTTCGGTTCCCATTTTAATTTGAAAATATTCACTCATTTTGCCAGCCTTTGGCGGGCATTACGTTACGCCATCTCAAAATCAATGATTGAAACCAGATCAAACACCGACATTGAACCATGTCTTTCCGTCGTGATGCCCGTCTTCAACGAATCCGAGACCATCGCCGGGGTGGTTAAAAACGTCCTGGCACAGCGCCCTGTCCAGCAACTGGTGATCGTGGACGATTGTTCAACCGACGGCACCTGGGAGAAATTAGAGCCGCTTGCGCAAAATGAACCGCGCGTGAAACTGGTTCGTCATCCAGTTAACCAGGGCAAAGGCGCGGCGCTGCGAACGGGGTTTGCCGCAGCCTCCGCGCCCTTCGTCATCGTCCAGGACGCCGATTGCGAATATGATCCGGCTGAATTTTACCGGCTCCTCATACCGGCATTGACGGGCAAAGCGGACGTGGTTTTTGGCTCGAGATTCATCGGTTCGGACGCCCACCGCGTCCTGTTTTATTGGCATTCGCTAGGAAACAAATTCCTGACGACCCTTTCCAATATGGCCAGCGGCCTGAACCTGACCGACATGGAAGTTTGCTATAAAATGTTTCGCCGCGAGATTATTCAGAAAATCAGAATTGAGGAAAACCGTTTTGGTTTCGAGCCGGAAATCACGGCGAAAGTCGCCAAATTGAACGTCCGCATCTACGAGGTCGCCGTCTCTTATTACGGACGCACGTATGCCGAAGGGAAAAAAATTGGATGGCGTGACGGGGTGCGGGCTTTTTGGTGCATTGTCAAATACAACTTTTTTTGACCGTGGTAAAGAGGCGGAAATCCCAGCCTTTTCGCTTTTTCCTTCTTCCTTTTTCCTCTTTAATTCAGCCATGTTGTTTCCGGCTCCGCCACCGCTAAGTGAGCCCGCCCGCGTCGTCATCACCGGCGCTGGCATCGTGACGGCTTTGGGAACAGGTTGGAGATCCAATTCCCATGGTTTCCGCGCCGGCCGCACGGCGTTCCGTCCGGTTTCCTTATTTGACGTCCGCCGCCAGCGGGCCAAAACCGCGGCGGAAGTGGATCTGCCTGAGGCCTTGCCTCAAACGCGCCTCGACAGCCGGCGGCTGGCCCGACTGGATCGCGCCGGCAAAATGTTGTTGCTGGCCACCCACGAAGCCTGGAACCAGGCGGGGTGGGAACCGGCTGAAGACTTGCCGATGGTATTGGGAACCACAGCCGGCGGCATGATGTTGGGGGAAGAATATTTTCGGCACGCCCTGAAAAATCCACGCAGGCTTGGTGGGCAGGCATTCAAGGCCGTCTGCTATCAACCGCAAGTTCAGGCCCGACTAGTCATGGAAGCGCTAAATTTCAACGGGCCAATTATCATCGTTTCAAACGCGTGTGCTTCGGGTGGAAACGCCATTGGCCAGGCATGGGAATTGATCCGTTCCGGACAGGCCACACGCGCCGTTGCCGGCGGCTTCGATTCTCTCTGTGAAATGGTTTATTCAGGATTTGACTCGTTGCAGGCGCTTTCCACGACCGTTTGCCGGCCATTTGACGCCCGGCGCGATGGCCTGGCTCTGGGTGAAGGGGCTGCAGTCGTCATGCTGGAAACACTTGATGGCGCCAGACGGCGCGGCGCAAATATTCTGGGCGAGGTCATTGGCTACGCATCCTCTATCGACCAGCACCACCTGACGCAGCCGCATCCACAGGGCCAAACGACCCAGGCGGTCATGAAATCGGCCTGCTCAAGCGCTGGTCTTACACCGGATGGGATTGGCTATATCAATGCCCACGGAACGGGCACGTTGCTCAACGATAGTTCGGAAGCGTTGGCAATCGCTGAATGGGCCGGCAAACACGTCGGAACACTTCCAGTGAGTTCGACCAAAGCCAACATCGGACATTTACTTGGCGCCGCCGGAGCGGTTGAAGCCGTGATTTCCCTGATGGTTTTGCGCGAGCAATGGCTGCCGCCGGAAATTGCGTTTGAAGTCCCGGATCCCGCCTGCAAATTCCCCGTGGTCCATCAACCGCAGGATGCGAGCGTGGACGTCGTGCTATCGAATTCGTTCGGTTTCGGCGGCGTCAACGCCAGCTTGATATTCCGGAGGTGGGCATGAGCCGGATATTTATCGCCGGATTAGGCGCTGTCTCACCGGCCGGTTGGACTGTCGCGGCCATGCGTGAGGCGCTCGAACTGGGAAAGACCCAGCCGCCGCAACCCGTCGCCAGCAGCCTTGAGCGCGGGGGAACACCGCTTATGGCGCATTTGGTTCCAGCTCCCGCCGTGCGGCCGCAATTTTTGTCGCATCCACGATTGCGGCGAACCAGCCCGGTAACTCACTACGCCGCTTCCGCCGCCCTCGAAGCCATGGCCGGAATTTCACCGGCTTTCCTGGAAAATGCGCGGATCGGCCTGATCGTCTGCCTGCAATCCGGTTGCGTCCAATATTCCTGCCGTTTCTATGATGAAGCATTGAAGAACCCGGCCACGGCCAGCCCGCTTTTATTTCCTGAAACCGTCTATGCCGCGCCGGCCAGTCATATTGCGACACTCTTGAAAAATGTCACATTGGTTTCATCGCAAGTTGGAGACCCGTCATGCTTTCTGTCGGCCACGGCCCAGGGCGCGCAATGGCTGGAGGAAGGGCGCGTGGATCTCTGCCTGGTGATTGGCGCGGAAGAACCCAATTGGATTACGGCGGATGCCCTGCGATATTTCGACCGGACCGCCTGTATCAGCGCGGGCGCGGGCGCAGTTTGCCTTTGCCGGGAAGTGAGTTCATCCCTCGGCGTTGAATTGACCGCCATCACCGACGCGCATACCTATTCGACCGCAAATGGCCGGATTCCTGCCGCCATGGCTATGCGCAATCAACTGGACCGGTTTGCCTCAGGGTCACCATCGCAACCGGAGTTGCTTTGCGATGGCCTGGCAAATAGTCCGCGCATGGACGCCGCGGAGCTCGCCGCGTGGCAAAATTGGACAGGTCCACGACTCAGCCCCAGGCGCATCCTCGGCCAGGGATTAATGGCCGCCGCGGCATGGCAATGCGTAGCTGCCTGCGACACTCTGGCCAATCGCCGATTCAAAACGGCTAATGTCAGCATGGTCGGCTTCAACCAGCAGGCCATCGGCGCAAAATTCCAGGTTATCGACTCAAATGAATCAGCTCGCTGAACAAACGCATTCCGTTACCGGAACCGCCATGCCAAATGTCCCGGCTGCCACTCCCCGGGTCGTCATCATTGGCGCGGGCATTGCCGGATTGTCGTGCGGTTGCTATTTGCAAATGAACGGCATCCAGACCGAGATCATGGAATCACATGAATTGCCCGGCGGCCTGTGTACCTCATGGAAACGCGGTCATTACATGTTTGACGGTTGCCTCCGCTGGCTGACGGGCGCCCTTCCTCCCTCGGTTTTCTATCAAATGTGGACTGAACTCGGCGCAATTGCGGGGCGAAAAGTGTTTGTCCACAAAGACATTTTTCGAATTGAAGCGCCGGACGGGCGCACTCTGACTGTGCCGGCGAACCTGGATAAACTCGCCGCTGAATTGAAGAGCGCTGCCCCGCAGGATGGCCACTTGATTGACCGCCTGATTAGAGACGCGCGCCGATGCATGTTTCTGGAGCCACTCAAGAAACCAATCGAACTCATGCCGCATCGCGACCGCATTCGCGAGGGCCTCCGCTATCTGCCGATCATTCCCATCGTTTTGCGATGGAAGAACCTGACTCTGGGCGAATATTTGAAGCGTTATCAGAATGATTTTGTCCGCAAGACGCTTCGCGTAATTACCGGCACCGAAGAAATGTCGGCGCTGGTGCTGGTCATGGTCCTCGCATTTCGGGCTCGAGCTGACACCGGCTTTGTCGCCGGCGGTTCATGGGATTTTGCCATGGCCATTGCCGAACGTTATCGAAGCCTGGGCGGAATTTTTCGCTACAATACAAAAATACGACGCATTCAGGTCGAAAACGGCCGCGCCTGCGGAGTGGAGTGCGAAGAGGGCCGGTTTACTCCCGCCGAAACGGTCGTTTCTTGCGCAGACGGCCATGCCACGATCTTTGAAATGTTGGAGGGACGATTCGTCGATAAAAAAATCCGATTCTTGTACGAAAAATGCCAGACGTTTCACGCATTGATCCAGATCTCGCTGGGAGTCAAAAGAGAATTTCCAGACACACCACACACGTTGAACCTGATCTTGCCTGAGCCCGTATCCGTGGACGACCAGACGTCCCACGACTGCTTTGAAGTCGAATTGTTCGACACGACTTCCGGCCTTTGTGCGCCAGGAACGACGTTAATGACGGTGCGATTTCCGACGCAGCATCAGTATTGGATGGATTTGAGGGAAAAAGATCCGCGCCGTTATCGGGCCGAAAAGAAAAATCTCCTGCGACGAATCATCGCCATCCTGGACAAACGGTTTCCCGGTCTGGCGCGAAGCATTGAGCGTTTCGACGTCGCAACGCCCGCCACCTTTGTGCGTTACACCCACAATTGGCGGGCCAGTTACGAAGGCTGGCTCCCGACGCCCCAAATACTCGGCCGCCGTATTCGTTATACGCTGCCGGGGCTCAAAAATTTCTATATGGCCGGCCACTGGGTGATTCCAGGCGGCGGTCTGCCTTCGGCGGCGCTTTCAGGACGTGAAGTAGCGCAGATGATTTGCGCGGAAAAGGGAAGGGCTTTCAGCACGTCTTCACCGTGAAAGCCCACTCTGTCAGTGTCATGACAATCCCCAACGGTTTTGATTTATCCCTGGATGCCTGACCAAGGAGTGTCGCAAATTAAAAGCTCCGCTTGCGCGGACTCCACATTGGCTATAACTTTGTTTTGTGAGCATTGAGACGCTTCAATCAGAGGTGCGCGCGCTGACGACGGAACAGCGACGCAAGCTGATGGCTTTTATGGTCGCGATCGAAGACCAAAGCCGTTCCGGCTACGCCGCAGAATTGGCGCGAAAGATTGACGATAAAACACCCGAAAATTGGTTGACGGACGAACAATGCGCACGTGAGTTGGGCCTTGATTCGAAATGAACAATTCACGGCTGCTCATTGCCGTTGACGTTCTAGATTTTCTCCGAACACTCCGTTCCCGCGAGCAACGGACCCTGCTTCAGCATTTCCGTGAGATAGCTGCCTCTCCGTCACAGTTTTGCGATTATGTGGAATACGATTCCTCCGGCAGGCGAGTGGACGTCCACGTGTTCGGTCGCTTCGCCATCAATTCTGGGATGATTTTGCGGATAGACACGTAAAAATCCTCGACCTGCATTTCGCAGATCATTAAAGCAACACCCCCGCAAGACACGCCGTCATATACGCCGCCAGCAACCCTCCCAGCATCGCGCGAAAACCGACCTTCGCCATTTCACCCCGGCGTTCGGGCGCGAGTGAGCCAATGCCGCCCACCTGGATCGCGATGCTCGAAAAATTCGCAAATCCGCACAACGCGTACGTGGCAATCGTAAAACTGCGCGGATCCAAAGCGAGTTGTTTGGCGTGGGCCGTCAGATCGAGATAACCGACGAATTCATTCAGCACAACGCGCTCACCCAAAATTTGGCCCACGGCAATGGTATCATGCGCGGGCACTCCCATGAGCCAGGCAAACGGCGCGTTAATCCAGCCAAAAACTGTCTGCAACGTGGCCGGATTTGCGATCCCCAAATGCCTTTGCGGGAAAGTAAAAACATAGTTCGCCAGCGAAATCATCGCAATAAACGCAATCAGCATGGCAATAACGTTCAGCGCCAATTGGAAGCCGTCGCCCGCGCCCCGGCAAATGGCATCGATGGAGTTTACCGTCGTACGGGGAACGGTCGCGGGCATGCTCGCGGCGGTTTCACTTTGCTGGGTTTCGGGCAAAAGAATTTTCGCAATCATCAGCGCCGCGGGACAATTCAGGACGGACGCTGTCAGCAAATGTCCCGCCATATTGTTATAACCGTGCTGCATCCCCATTGCCGCATAAACCGCAGCCACGCCCCCGGCGATGTGCGCCATGCCGCAGACCATGATGGTCATGATCTCGCTGCTGGTCATTCGCGGCACGTAGGGACGGATCATTAATGGCGCTTCGGTCTGCCCCATGAAAATATTCGCGCAAGCCGAAAGCGTCTCGCTGCCGCTGGTGCGCAATGCCTTGCGCATCACCCACGCAATCGCGTGGACCACGCGCTGCAAAATTCCCCAATGATACAATAACGAAGAAATGCTCGCGACAATGACAATGGTGCCCATCACCAAAACGGCAAAAATGACGTTGTTATTGGAACCAAAGGCCTGCCCAAGCAGGTTCTCATCGGCCAGTGGCCCAAAGACAAATTTGCAGCCGTCGCCGGAAAACTGGATAAGTTTCTGAACAATTTTCCCGGCCAATTCAAACAAGAGCTTGCCCCATGGCGTTCTTAATATCAGGACGGCAAGCACGAGTTGAAGTCCCAGTCCCCAGACGACCGTGCGCCACGGAAAGAGTTTCCGGTTGTAGGAAATCGCCCACGCGGCAAGGATCATGGTCATCCAGCCGAACAAGCTTATCAATCTGAGTTCCATCTAACTTTTTGATTTTCGTCGGCAGGGACGCCGTGCTACGACGTCACCGCCCGTGAATCGCAAGTGGCGCTGCCACCGGGCGGAACACGCGCGGTAAAACTTCCGACTACGCTCGTTGCACTCGCCAATTTGCCGCTATTTTCGAACAATCTGCTGGCAACACTGCTTATAGACGTGCGGGTGGAGCACGCCCACAAACGGCAGGTTGCGGTAACGCTCGGCAAAATCAAGTCCATAACCGACCACGAAATAATCAGGAATCTGGAACCCGGCGTAGTCCGCCTGGATCTTTTCGAGGCGGCGCGATGGTTTATCCAGCAGGACGCACACTTTGATCCGGCGGGGCTTGAGCGTCCGCAACCGCGGCAACACGTGGCGCAGGGTCCTGCCGGTGTCCAGGATATCGTCCACCAGGAGCACGTCGCGACCGCGGACATCCAGGCGCAGTTCTTTGGTAAAAACAATCTCGCCTGATTCCGTTCCCAGGCCATAACTCGAAACGCCGATGAAATCCATGCGCATGGGCAAATTCAAATGGCGCATCAAATCCGCCAGAAACATCACCGTGCCGTTGAGGAGCGAGATCACTACCATTTCGCGCCCATGGAAATCGCGCTCAATTTCCCGCGCCAAACTTTTGATCCGCCTTTCGATCTGTTCTTCGGTGATCAGGATGCGCTCGACTTCCTTATGCCATTGCCGCGAGACCGGACGGCGCGCCAGCCGGGCTGGAGCGGACGTGGACTTTCTGTGTTTCACGATGGCCGTCTTCGTTTTCTTTTTGCCCGACCGGCGAGTTTTGGATTTTTCTCTCAAGCAATAATGTCTTTGACCGAAAACCTCACGGTCGCGGCGGCTATTTGCCGCGCCGGCCAATCGGCCTCAGGCTTGTGGTTCAGGTTTTTTGCCAGCGTCCATTCTTTGCCATCCCGCGCCCGCAATTTCAAGTCATAATACGCGGCATGTCCAACTATCGCGCCGAACACCAGCGGAAGAGGAATGGGAGCGCGATAAATGACGAGAAGGCCGACGATACAAGTCCAAATCAGGCACAGCAGCGCGCCGCCTGCGGCCGCGCGTTTGCGGGAACTTTTGGGATCTAAACGCGATTCGGATTCGTCTTTGAAAATAACACCCATATCGAGCCCCATAAGAATACACAAATCCGGATGTGTAAGCCAGAATTTAAGAATTAAAAACTTAAGATTAACTCCTCTGTTTTCGGGTCTGAACCGCGATAAACGCGTATGACATACAAATTTCGCGATGCCGGTGTCTATCAGAGTAGAAAGTATTGAACAACCGGAAATGACGCCAAATTCAATGTCCTTCTTTCAAAAGGCGGATTGGGTGGGCTTTTACGTCACCTCATTGCTGGCCTTCGCGGTATATTTGTTCACGCTCTCGCCGGAAAACGACCTCAATTTTTCCGGCATTTTTGCCACCTCGGCAATGTATTTAGGAGTGTCCAACCCTCCCGCATATCCCGTATGGACGGTCTATTCGTTTCTCTTCGTAAAACTCCTACCCATTTTTAACATCGCCTGGCGGGTGGGCGTGGCGACAGCATTCGCCAGCGCTTTGACCTGCGGACTCATCGCCTTGATGGTTTCGCGCATCGGCTTGCTGGCCGCGGAAAACACTCATGCTTTCACCGCTTTATCCGCTAAAGAACAAACCGCCTTTCGAATCGTTTGCGGCGCCGTTGCCGGCCTGGGCCTGGGCCTGGACGGTTGTTATTGGAACATGGCCGTCGTGGCCAACCAATGGAACTTTAACGTCTTCCTCTTTGCCCTTACTCTCTGCCTGCTCTCGCGATGGTTTTTCGCGCCGGAACAAAAACGGTATCTTTATCTGGCCGCACTAATGCAAGGCCTGATCTTAAGTGACAGCCAGGCCTTATTTCCAACGGCGTTGGCATTGCCATTTCTAGTGGCGTTGGGAAATCCAAACCTCGGCCGGCAAATCTTTTTCCTGCTGACACTGTCCTTCTGGTCCTTTATGGCCCTCAACGACCATTTCTATTGGTTTGAATTTGGGTCGAGTAACTCAACGGAGATGTCCACCCACAATTTTGAACTGGGGGTCACCATGCTGGTTATGCTTGTATGGATCATCCTTTGGGCCGTCACCCGCAAATTTTTCAGCGAATGGAAAACGACCATTCTTTGCGTCTGCCTACTGCTCGCAGGCATCAGCACTTACTTTTTACTTTCAATATTTTCCATGGCGGATCCGCCGATGAACTGGGGCTATCCTCGCACCGTTGAAGGCTTTTTTCACGTGGCCGGGCGCGGGCAATACGGCAAGTCTGGTTACGTTGAAAACCTCCAGGACCTGCTGATTCAGTGGACGATTTACGGCAAAATCGCCAAAGCGGAATTCGGGATCGTCTATCTGGCGGCGGCTTTAATTCCATTATTTTTTCTGCACAAAATGCCGCTGCTCGTCCGAAAATGGATTCTAGGCTTGGTGACCGTTTGGTTCTTAATCTCCCAACTGATGCTCATGGCCCTGAATCTGTCGCCGGATAAATCCACGTATGAACTGAACGAACTGTTCTTTTCCGCGACGCATTTTGTCCTGGCGCTGCTCGCCGGCTGCGGCTTCATGCTGGCCGGCGTTCGTTGCGTCTGCCTTTTCCGTGCCCACCCTGCAGGAAATGAGATTCGTGCCTAAGTCACATTACGCTTCAACGCGTCTCGTCCACCTTCAATTTCGCATCCGTCAGCGCATCCGCCAATAAGTGCGCGCGTTTTACAAAATCCGGCTCAAAATCGACTATGGCGATCACTTCGGTGACGTCTGGATTGAGAAATACCGTCGGCAATGTCGGTTCATGATTCGGCTTTCCGTCTTTGGTGTGGACGGCATCATCCACCATTTGGAGGACTTTATGGTTCTCGCCAAAGCCATCTTCAAAAACCAGGACCGTCTGGTC
>DASXFM010000146.1:0-12431 GCA_036489615.1 Verrucomicrobiia bacterium
CGAATGAAGAAGGTTGTTTTATTAGGCAGCACGGGATCCATCGGTACCAGCACGGTCAAAGTCGCTGAGGACTTGCCCGACCGTATCCGACTGCTGGCGCTGGGGGCTGGAAACAATACGAGTCTTTTGCTGGACCAAACACGGCGGCACAAGCCCGCAATTGTCTCTGTCTCCGACCCGGCCAAGGCCAGGGAACTGCAACAAACCCTGGGTAATGGCACGCGTGTCCTGTTCGGTGAGGAGGGTCTGATCGAATTGGCCACTCTTCCGGAAGCGGACATTGTCTTGATCGCCATTGTCGGCACGGCGGGTCTCAAGCCCGCGCTGGCGGCCATTCGCGCAGGCAAAGACATCGCCGTGGCATCCAAGGAAATCCTGGTCATGGCCGGCGAAATTGTCATGAGCGAGGCACGCAAGCACGGCGTCCGCGTTCTGGCCGTGGACAGCGAACATTCTGCGATCTTTCAATGCCTGGACGGCAAACCGGCGGCTTCGGTGCGCAAACTCTGGCTCACAGCCAGTGGCGGACCGTTCCGCGACAAAAAGCTTTGGCCGAAAGAGAAATTTTCGGAAATTACGGTGGAATGCGCGCTCAAGCATCCGTCCTGGGTCATGGGGAAAAAAATCACGATTGATTCAGCCACGCTGTTCAACAAGGCGCTGGAGATGATCGAAGCCCGATGGCTGTTTGACATCGAAATGGCCCGGGTCACGGTAGTTGTGCATCCGCAAAGCGTGGTCCATTCGATGGTGGAATTTGTGGACGGCTCGGTGGTGGCGCAACTATCCACGCCGGATATGTGCCTGCCTATTCAATACGCATTGACCTATCCCGACCGCGCCCCGAGCGACCGCGTGCAAACGAACTTTGCGAAGCTGGGCCAATTGACCTTTGAAGAGCCGGACGTGGACCGATTTCCGGCGATTGCCCTGGCGCGCCGGGCCGGTGAAGTAAGCGGAACGCTGCCGGCCGTATTGAACGCCGCAAATGAGGTTGCGGTCGAAGCGTTCGTGAACCGGAAAATCAGTTACTTTCAGATCACCGAAACCGTTCAGCGAACCATGGACGCGCACAAAGTCATTGATCATCCCACCCTGCCCCAAATTCTGGAGGCCGATGCGTGGGCGCGGAAAACTGCGCTGTGAATCGACGATTTACGATTTACGTGAATTCATTGAAAACGGAGCAAATCCATGCGTTTTTCTGTTCGCCGCGAACCGAATCCTGGCACACGCCCTGCGGATTCACCTGGATCGCCGGCGCCACGCCGGACGCGTAAATCGTAAATTGAAACGGATTGTGGAAAAAAAATTTGCTGATATAGTCTAAACGTCCATTCGCATGATGGCTTTTCAATATATTTTCATCGCCCTGGAAGTGGTGTTGCTTTTCAACCTCCTGATCGGAGTGCATGAACTGGGGCATTTTCTGGCCGCCAAATGGCGCGGCCTGAGAATTGACCGTTTCGCCATCTGGTTCGGCAAGCCGATCTGGAAAGCCCGGATTGGCGGCGTCGAGTATGCGCTGGGATGGATTCCCGCCGGCGGCTACGTGGCGCTGCCCCAAATGGCCACGATGGAAGCGATCGAAGGAAAAAGCGGGACGCCCGCCGATCAACTGCCCAATGTTTCGCCCCTGGACAAAATTATCGTGGCCATTGCCGGGCCGCTGTTCAGTTTTATGCTCGCGGTATTTTTCGCGTTTATCGTCTGGGGCGTCGGCAAGCCAACAACCGAGGGCGATAACACGACCCAAATCGGCTGGGTTGATCCCACGGGTCAAGGCTGGAAAGCCGGCCTTCGTCCCGGTGACACAATTGAGTCGATCGACGGATACCCGGTGAAGCACTTTGCCGCAACGACGCAGGACAGCATCATCTGGCGCGTCATTACCAGCGAAGGCACAAATATCGCCGTCAAATACCTGCGCGACGGGCAGGACAAAATGGCGTATATCACGCCGTACTATCAGCCAACGCACTGGTACGAGCGAAAATCTTTGCGCCAACTTCAAATCGAAGCCGCTCTCCCGGCACTCGTCGTCGGGGTGATCAGCAACAGCCCCGCAGCATTGGCCGGGCTCACCAATGGCGACCAAATCACCGCCATCAACCACCAAAAGATCTATAGCCCTGACGCGGTGGTTTGGGCGGTGGAACAAATGAGCAATGGCCCGGTAAAACCGCTGACACTGAGCATTCATCGGGGCAATGAAGATTTCGATCGGATCCTGTTTGCCGTCAAACCCATCCAACCCACGAACAGCATCCCATCATTGGGCATTTTCGAAGGGATTGACGATACCAATATCTCCATCGTGCATCCGACGCCGCTGGAACAGGTCCAATCCAGCTTGAACCAAATCATGGCAACCCTCGGCGCGGTTTTTTCGCCAAAGACGGATGTAGGTGTCCAGCAACTCGGTGGCGCCATCATGATTGCGCGCGTGTATTATAATCTGTTCCAAAGCCCGGACGCCTGGCGGCAAGTGCTATGGTTTAGCGTCGTGTTGAACGTGAACCTGGCGCTGCTCAATATGCTGCCATTGCCCGTATTGGACGGCGGCCACATTTTGCTGTCGCTTATCGAAGTTGTTCGCCGCCGCCCTGTGAGCGCCCGGGTCCTGAACAGCATCCAAACCGGTTTCGCCACGCTCCTGATTGGGTTCATGCTGTACATCGCGTTCTTCGACACCGGCGACTGGGTCCGCAGCGCCCATGCTGACCGGGAACTGCCGGTTATTTTTGCCCCAACCTGGTCACCTTCTGCCACCCCGGACAGCGGCCATACCATCAACCTCGCGCCGAAGGGGAAATAGGTCCGCTTTGCGATTTACCCGTGGTCCGTATGGCATTGGAGAGGTTATCTGTCGTAGCAGGCGGATCTGACGGATCGGCTGCTGTGCCGGGCAAATCGTAAATTCTTCGTGTTTTTCCCTGATTTCATGGTAACTTTCCGGCAATGACAATGAGTTACTGCCAGTCTCCATTTTTCCACCAGCGCCGCCGGACGCGCGAAATTGTCATTGGCGATCCAGCCCGTGGCGGCGTGATTATCGGCGGCGACCATCCGGTCGTGAAACAATCCATGCTCACCTGCGACACCATGGATACCGCCGAGTGCGTCCGTCAAACGCTCGAATTAGTCGCCGTGGGCTGCCAGCTTGTCCGCATCACAGCGCCCACCGTCAAGGACGCCGCGAATCTTCAGAATATCGTTCGCGAATTGCGCGCGCAAAACTGCCTGGTGCCGATCGTCGCCGATATTCATTTCAAACCGGATGCCGCGATGGAAGCCGTCAAATGGGTCGAGGTCGTGCGCGTCAACCCTGGCAATTACGCCGATAAAAAGAAATTCGCCATCAAGGAATATACGGACGACGAATACGCCGCCGAATTAAAGCGCATCGAAGACGCGTTCACGCCCCTGGTGCTGGAATCGATCAAGCTAAACCGCTGCCTGCGCATCGGAACCAATCACGGTTCGCTCAGCGACCGCATCATGAATCGCTACGGCGATACGCCGCTGGGCATGGTGGAAAGCGCCCTGGAATTTGCCCGCATCTGTCGCAAACACGATTTTCATAACTTCAAGTTTTCGATGAAGTCATCCAACCCCAAGGTGATGATCGAATGCTATCGCCTGCTAGTGGCACGATTGGATGAGCTCGGCGCGGATTGGAATTATCCCATTCATCTGGGAGTCACCGAAGCCGGAGAAGGCGAGGACGGCCGCATTAAAAGCGCGATCGGCATCGGCTCGTTATTATGCGACGGGTTGGGCGACACTATCCGCGTTTCGCTCACGGAAGATTCACCCCGCGAAATCGAAGTTTGCACCGATCTGTTGGCCCAGATTCCGAAACTTTCAGTGGCAGCGGAGATGAGTTCGTTCAAATTAAACGGAAGCCAGGGTGAGGACAAATTCCCATTCGATCCGTTCCATTTCCAACGTCGCGAAACGCCCGTAATCGAATTGAGCGAAAACGCGCATTGCGGCGGAGAACAATTGATCCGCGTTGTCGTGACTCGCGCGACCTGGGACAAAGTTGCGCCTAAAATTCGTCCGAAGGACGACGTGAAGCCGGAGGCGGTCTATGAAGATTTAAACGTCTCCGAGATTGATCCGACGCAGGATTTCGAGGTCAATTGCGACACACAATTGGTCACGGTCAAGGACGGCGTAAAATTGCCGGTCATCGCGGCCTTTCGCCTGCTGATGGCCAAATTGAAACGGCTCGGACGCAACAATCCTATTTTGCTCAAGGATTGCCTCACATTTGAACTGACTCCGCTCGAACCCAAAATCGCTTTGCTTCGCGCCTCCGTGGTCATCGGTTCGCTGCTCGCGGACGGCATTGGCGATGCGATTTTGATTCGCGGCGAATCCGGTGCAGGACAATCATTGCGGCTGGCTTACAACATTTTGCAGGCAGCGGGCTGCCGTTCGTTCAAAACGGATTATGTGGCCTGTCCGAGTTGCGGACGTACGCTGTTTAACCTTCAAACCGTCACCGCCCGCATCAAAACCCGCACGCAACATCTCAAAGGGGTGAAGATTGCCATCATGGGTTGCATCGTCAACGGGCCCGGTGAAATGGCCGACGCCGATTTTGGTTACGTCGGTGGCGCGCCTGGAAAAATTAATTTGTACGTCGGCAAAACCGCCATCAAATTCAATATTCCTGAAAGCGATGCCGTCGAACGGCTGGTAGATTTAATCCGCGAACATGGGAAATGGGTTGAGCCGGAAAGCCACGAGCAACAGATTCCGCAGCCGGCGTAAACCTGGATTGATGGATTTGTGGATAAATGGATTAATGAGCCACGTGCTGATTTGAGTTGTTATGAATGACAACGAGTTGAGATTGCAGCGAGAGGTTCAGGAACTGAAAGCCGAGGCCTCGCGCCTGCGCCGGATAATCGAAGGCGTATTTACTGCCGTCGCCGTTGTGGCAATTTTGGTTTTCCCGCAGCTTTTAATATTGGCCGCCGTCGCAGCTGCCGGCTTTTTGGGATTTCTGGCTTCTCCCTCGGGCCGGAAGACTTTTCCGTATTCCTTTCACCGGAAAACGAAGCGTAGCGCTGTGCCAATTGGGGATCATCTCTAAAATCCGCCACGTTGACAAATGGTAGCGTTTTGCTACCTTTTTAGCATGAGTCAACCAGTAAAGGTTTCCGATGCTTTGGTCCTGGATGCGCGCCTGATGGGCGCCGCAGCCCAGCGTTCCATAGCCGGCCAGATTGAATTTTGGGCCCAATTGGGACGCGCACTGGAGCTATTGTTGCGAGGGGACCAAATGCTTGCGCTTTCTCGCGCAGGCCAGGCCAAACCGCTTTCGGCCTGTCTCAAATCGGTGGACTCTGCCGCCGGCCGTCGGCGCGCAAGAGAGTATCTCGGCTCCCAGCCATTCCCACATTATGAACCGGCTCCCGGTTTGAAAGGTTGCTTGATTCGCATCGACGCCAATGGCACACGGACAACCGGAAGGTTTATTAATCGCAAATTTCTCCCGGTCAAGACTCCGAAACGGTGAAAACCCGGGGCAAGACTGGGGTATCGCGCATCGGAGCCCGGGACGAAAATCAATTGGGCGCCCTTTTGGATCGCAGCCCTACCCTGGTAGTCCTGGCAGGGTCAAACGGCGCGGGCAAGACAACTTTTTACCATGCCCATCTGAAATCGGCGGGGTTGCGCTTTCTAAATGCGGACGATATTTCACGCGAATTGGGAATAAATCCTTACGAAGGTGCTTCCATCGTAACCGGGTTGCGGCGGGAATTAGTGAAACGAAAAGTAAGTTTTGTTTTTGAGACGGTCTTTTCCGATCCAGTCGGCG
Source organism: Verrucomicrobiia bacterium (assembly GCA_036489615.1). Classification (GTDB taxonomy): domain Bacteria; phylum Verrucomicrobiota; class Verrucomicrobiia; order Limisphaerales; family UBA11358; genus UBA11358. Next base: position 5,840 of record DASXFM010000146.1, read on the forward strand.
ACAAACTGGCGTTTCTGAAAGAGACAGCCGAATCGGGCTACACGGTAATTCTCTGCTTTATTGGTCTTGCAAGCGCTGCCAAATCTGACGAGCGGGTAACGATGCGTGTAACCCAGGGAGGCCACAATGTCGCGCCCGAGAAACTCATTGCTCGTTTTCCTCGAACTTTGGCAAATCTCAAGGCTGCGATCGTCCAATTGCCCCACGTTCTTGTCTTTGACAATGATGATTTGCAGTCCCCGTTTCGCCACATCGCAACTTTTCAACAAGGCTGTCCTTTTTGGCTGGCCACACGGCCGCCCCGATGGTTCGAAAATTTGATATAATAACGAGCGCGCAAGTTGCCAGATCGATTCGCGAGCTTGCCTGGAATACTTAGCCCCTCCTCCAGGAAAATTAGCGGGGTCAGAGTGGAAAAGCCGCGATTCGAAGATTGTTGAGACTTTTCATAAGCGAGTCAGGGCTGACTGGTCGGTTGGTCCGGATGCGGCGGCAGCGCCGCTCGCAAATTGCGCGTTCCTGCAAATTTCAAGGCCGCGCTTGCGGCGTGGCCGTTACGCGTTTGAAGAAGTCATAAATCCCGGTGTCTCCCATGTTTCGCGCGTTGGCCAACTCACCTTCCCGTGTGACATAGAGCACCTTGTCTTGAGAGGATACAATCGCAACGGCAGGGATGCCTTTTGACAACGGCACTCCATATTCTTTGGCAATATCCAGGTTCTTGTCGAGACGGCCAACACTCACTTTGACGATCTGAAAGTCCCGCCCCATAAGCGCGGCGCAGTCCCCGTTCTTCATGGCGTGGTCCAACTCCCTGCAATCCGGACACCAATTGGCTCCAAAAACGACGATCACCGAGGTCTTTGTTTCGGCGGCCCGCGTCAACGCCTGACGGATATCGAGCCTGGCATCCGCATTCTCGTTATACGGAGAGTCCGTAGCGGCGGCATTCTGTGTGGCCATGCAAGCGCCCAAAATCAGCACGCTGAGTGTCAATAGAACTGAAATGTATTTTTTCATAGCCATGTTCTGTTTGATATTTGAACCAAAAGCAGTATATCAACAGCTGCACCTGTGAGGAAAGTCCATTACTATCAAGTGTGATTGGGATTGAACGTCAACTCAATGCCGGTGATATGCAGGCGGTATTCGTACCGTCGCGCGGCATGCTAGGCGTTTCATTGCGACATCGGGGCGTCGAGTTGCTGCGCCGACTCGAGAATTTGGAGGCGGCCGCTGAAAAAGGCAGCACCGCCGGCATCCCACTATTGTACCCCTGGGCCAACCGGCTCACTGGACCCGGTTATGAGGTTCTCGGACGCACGGTATCGCTGGATCCCAAGTCTCATTTGCTACATGGTGATGAAAACGGGCTTCCGATTCACGGCATCAAATGGGCTGCCCTTCCCTGGCGTGAGGTTTCGTACGAACCAGCCCGACTCATTGCCCGTTTGGAATGGAATCGTCCCGAATGGCTGTCCATATTTCCGTTCAAACATACAGTCGAAATGACCGTCTTGCTGGAATCGGCCGGTCTGACCATTGAAACATCCGTCCATGCAGAGGAGCTGATGCCCGCCAGTTTCGGCTTTCATCCTTACTTTGGTCTTCCCAAAACGCCCCGATCACAATGGCGGCTGCAGTTACCGGCCATGCGCCAATTGGAGCTCGACAATCGCACAATTCCAACGGGACAAGAAAAGCCGTTCCCGCAAAACGATTTCGTCCTTGGAGACGCAAATCTCGATGCTGGGTTTCGTGTTCTCGAATCGCAGCCGAAATTTTCACTCTCAGACGGCCAGAAGAAGCTAACGGTTCATTTTCTTGAAAACTTTCCCTATGCGGTGCTTTTTGCCCCGAAGGACAAAGATTTTATCGCCATAGAGCCTATGACCGCGCCGACGGCGGCGCTGAATCGAGGAAATTTTCGAACGATTCAGCCTGGCAGCGCGTTTCGAACGCGCTTCCAAATCCGTGTGGACTGAAAGATTTGCAATTTACAATTCCCCCCAAGGGGTTGCTTTCCGTCCCCGTTCCTGCGATAATGGTAACTGCACAATTTGAATTGAAGGATTTATGTCTCCAAATGAAGCAAAAACTTTGACCCGTGATGTTCAAGCCTCGGTGGTTCCGGTGGGCACGAAGATCACACTGCAAAAAGGCGGCCAGGCGTATGTCACCCAATCGCTGGGCGGCAGTTACACGGTTATCGTCAATGGCAACATGTTCCGCATTGACGGCAAGGACGCCGATGCGCTGGGTCTGGAAATCAAGTCGGCGCCCGCCACAGCCGTCTCCGTCTCCGGCCCGGTGACCCAGGAACAGCTCGAAAAGCAAATCTGGGACGCCCTCAAAACCTGTTACGATCCTGAGATTCCCGTCAACATCGTTGATCTCGGGCTGATTTACGATTGTCATCTGGCTCCCGCCGGCGAACACAGCTTCAAGGCCGATGTGAAAATGACGCTCACCGCCCCTGGTTGCGGCATGGGACCGGTTCTGGCCGACGATGTGCAACGCAAACTGATCTCGATCGAACAGATTGACGAAGCGAACATCGAACTGGTCTGGGACCCGCCCTGGAATCAAAGCATGATGTCCGAGGCGGCAAAATTGCAGCTTGGATTGATGTGAACCATTCATTCGAATGTCACCAGCCGAGTCATCCGGTGGAAGTGGCATCAAACAGCCGGCGTCGGCTGAAGAATTCAATACGCGCGGCCGGGAAAGACGGGCGAAGGGAGACCTCGATGGTGCGATGGCCGATTTCAACAAAGCCATTGAACTAAATCCCCATTTCGCCTTCGCCTACAGCAATCGCGGCCTCGTAAAGGCGGCAAAGAAGGATTTGAATGGCGCGCTGGCGGATTATGCCCAAGCGATTGAAGCCGATCCGAATACGGCTGTCGCCTACATCAATCGCGCCGATATAAGGCGGGCCAAGGGCGACCTTGACGATGCGCTGGCAGATTTCGATAAAGGAATTCAACTTAAACCCGATACGGTTGTGGCTTACAATGGCCGTGCTTTAGTCAAACATGCCAAAGGGAATTATGACGGCGCCCTGGAGGATTTTGATAAGGCGATTGCGTTGGATCGATCGGCAATAGTCATTTTTAATCGTGCGGTCACAAAGCATGCGAAAGGCGATATCACCGGTGCGATGGCCGATTTCGATCAGGCGATTGAGCTGAATCCGAACGTGCCGGACTTTTACAAAAATCGGAGCATCCTCAAGCGTCAAAAAAAGGACTTCGCCGGTACGATTGCCGATCTGGACAAATGGATCCAACTGGCGCCGTCCGCCGTCGAAGCATGGAACAATCGAGGGCTCGTAAAGAAAGCCAAAGGCGATTTCGATGGCGCGATCGCGGATTTTGACAAAGTAATCGCATTAAAGCCAGATGCCGCGCAAGCGTTCAGTAATCGAGGCCTTGCAAAAAAGGAAAAAGGCGACACCTCAGGAGCACTGGCGGACTACGATAAGGCGATCGAGTTGAAGTCTGACTTCGTGGAGGCATGGAATAATCGCGGCCATCTCAAACACACGGCTAAGAATTATGCAGGCGCTTTGGGGGATTACGATCAGGCGATCAAAATTAATCCCAATTATTCCGTGGCCTACAATAATCGCGCGGAGGCTCGAAAGTTAAGTAGCGATAAGACGGGTGCCATTGCCGATTACACGAAAGCCATTGAATTGAACTACGAGCCCGCGCGGTCACACAACAATCGTGGCGACATAAAACGGTCAATGGGCGATTTGGATGGAGCCATCGCGGACTTCGATACAGCCATTGAGATCAATCCCCACTTTGCCACGGCGTACAACAACCGGGGCCATGCGAACTACAAGAAGGGCGATTTTGACGCGGCGTCGACAGATTATGATAAAGCCATTGAATTGAATCCCGCGTCGCATGTCGCATACGAGAATCGCGCAGTTTTAAAAGAGAAGAAACGTGATTTGCAAGGGGCGCTGGCCGACCTCGATAAGGTGATCGAAATCAAGCCGAGCCTGGCCTTGATGTGGAAATATCGCGGGTCGATCAAAATGGCGACTAAGGATTACGAGGGTGCGTTGGCGGACTACGAAAAGGCCATTAAACTCGATCCGGATTCTCGTCTCGTCTCCGCTAACCGTGACCGAGTCCGCCGGCTCGTTGATTACTCCGGCGCCATCAAATTGAACCCTAAGGATGCGAATGCATACAATGAGCGGGGCGCCATTTTGCAGTCGAGCGATTTGGACGCAGCAATTGCCGATTTTGATAAGGCCATCGAAAATGACCCTCATTTTGCCGACGCATATACCAACCGCGGTCAGGCCAAATACAAGAAGGGCGACCTGGACGCAGCCCTCGCAGATTTTAATAAGGCCATCGAACTGAAACCCGATAAGATTGCCTCCCATTATCGTGCCGTCGTCGAAAAGGCAAAACGAGATCCGAGCGAAGCACCGCCGGATTTAGATGACGAATTGTATCATATGTGCGAGGCGGCAATGGAGAACAATATGGAACCTAATAAAAAACCTTCGCCGGCAACCGTGGAAAATGGGAAAATTATCCCTGGCGAAAACTCTCTCGCCATCCGGACGGATTTTTCTGACGACGACGCGTGGGATTCCATTTGCCAGGCGATTAATGATCCCGACAATGAGTTCGAGGCGTATCTGGATTATATTAGTGATAAGGCATTTGATGGACTGACAGCCAAACAAGTACCCTCGATACTTCCAGAAGATTCAAACGTTACGTTCGTACTGATCATCGATCGTACTGCCATTACAAATCCTGAACATCCGATTCTGGCGGTTGACCTGGCGGATGAGCCCGGACGCACCTTTCGCGTTATACCAAAATCAGTTTGGGCTGTTCAAAATAACTTGAGTATCGGAAACATGGGGTTCGAAGAATTTGTTGAAGCAGCGGACAAAGATGGGATATTGCGCAAGCTCGTCTAATGCGCCCCGCCCCGGAACCAAGGGCTGATGTCCGAATCTGTGTTTGATCGGCGTCCATCTGTGGCTTAAAAACTCTTCGCCGGACGCAACTAAGACTCCCGTTTCACTTTTTCCTTTTTCCTTTTTAAATCCGTCCTTTAGGGTGGCAATTGTGAATGGTGGAAACCCTCTCATCGCGCTGGTCGCCCTCGGCCTGGTCCTCGCCTTTATCGGCGGACTAGTCGCAGTGCGATTGCGGTTGTCGCCGATTATCGGCTATCTCCTGGCCGGAATCATCATGGGCCCGTACACGCCCGGGTTTACTGGCGACGCTCAATTGGCTGCTGAAGTGGCGGACATTGGAGTGATTCTGTTGATGTTTGGAGTGGGCATGCACTTTTCCGTAGGTGATCTGTGGGCGATGCGCACGGTGGCGGTTCCCGGGGCGATTATCCAAATCCTCGTAGCGACAAGTTTGGGCGCCGTCGTGGCCGCATTTTGGGGCTGGACGTTTGGGGCGGGCCTCGTCTTTGGCCTGGCGTTGTCCGTGGCCAGCACTGTGGTTTTGTTGCGCGCTTTGCAAAAGTATAAGACTGTCGGCACCCCGGACGCCAAAATCGCGATCGGCTGGCTCGTCGTCGAGGATTTGGCCATGGTGGCGACCCTGGTTTTGCTGCCGGCGTTTTTTGGCCACAACGGAGGCAGCGAAGCGGAGTCGGAACTTGCCAGAGGAGCCGCCGTTTGGCTCTCGCTGGGTATGGCGCTGGTGAAGGTTGCAGTGTTTATCGGGATCATGCTGATCCTGGGCACGCGCCTGTTTCCCTGGTTATTGCGCCATGTTGAACGCACCGGTTCGCGCGAGCTTTTCACTTTGGCGGTGGTCGCGCTGGCGGTCGGTGTGGCCTTTGGCTCGGAAGAATTATTTGGCTGTTCACTCGCCCTCGGCGCGTTCTTCGCCGGTGTCGTCATCCATCAATCCGACCTGAGCCATCGCGCCGCCGCCACATTGGAACCTCTTCAGGATGCTTTTGGCACGTTGTTCTTCGTCGCCATGGGCATGTTGTTCGATCCAATGATTCTCGTACGGCATCCGTGGCAGGTCGTGACCGTAGTGGCAATCATTGTCATCGGCAAATCACTGGCCGCGTTCGGAATTGTCCTCGCCTTGCGCCGCCCTCTTTCAACTGCTTTGATGGTTTCGGCCGCCCTCGCACAAATCGGAGAATTCTCTTTTATCCTTGCGGCCATGGGCGTCAATTTCGGACTCATTTCAATCGACGCTGAAAACCTGATCATCGCCGGCGCGCTGCTCACGATTGCGTTGAACCCGCTGGTTTTTCTTGGGTCGTCCTGGTTGCTTCGGATCATTCCGGCTTCAAAGATCGGGAAACGTCTGGCCTAGCAATTTGCGATTTACGATTTTCGATTTACGCATCGAGCCTAGCACGTATGGTATTTGGCGATTCGACTGACAAGTCGGTAAGTTCCGGTTCCCGGCCGCAGGGAATTTATTCAATTTACTCTCTTTATCCGGAATCGCTTTATTCGCGTAAATCGTAAATCGTAAATTACAAAAAGCCATGTGGCTAAAAGAGCGAAAATTGTTTAATCTTTTTGGATGACTGTTCAACCGCCAAACTGGTCCAA
>DASXFM010000156.1:0-8084 GCA_036489615.1 Verrucomicrobiia bacterium
CATCAAATTGACGCCTACGTATGATCCGAAGTGGCAGGGGATAGTGTCGGCAGCCGGTTACCTGGGGCTGGTGCTGTTCATGTTCATCCTTGGTTTGATTTTTGAGAGAGGCCGCCGAACGGCGTTTGCCAAGCTGGAGGAGACGCTTGCCCAACTGGCAGCTTCCAATGAACACCTGTTGCATTTAAACAATGAAAAAAATGAGCTGATGGGCATTGCCGCCCATGATTTGAGAAACCCGCTAACGGTTATCCTGGGCAACTCTGAATTGCTGACCATGACGAAAGATCCCAACATGATTGCCAAGCTCTCCCAAAATACCCGGTCCGTGGCAATCCGGATGCGCGATTTGATCGCCAATCTTCTCGACGTGAATGCCATTGAGCAGGGCAAATTTGTGGTCAAGGTGGAGCGCTGCAATATCCAGGCATTGCTCGAACAAAGTTTGGAGCACAATCAATCGGCCGCCAACCGGAAGCAATCGGTCTTTAAGGTGGGAATTTCCGAAGGATTATGGGCGAAGGCGGATCGCGCGGCGGTGATGCAAATCATGGACAACCTTATTTCCAATGCGCTGAAGTATTCGCCGCCCAACACAACCGTGCATGTCCATGCGTTGCCGGAGAAAGACAACATTGTCATCAACGTCCGTGACGAAGGTCCCGGCATCAGCGACGCCGACCAGAAAAAGCTCTTCCAGAAATTCACGCGTCTTACGGCCCGACCGACGGGCGGCGAATCCTCTACCGGCCTGGGTTTGGCCATTGTCAAAAAGCTGGCCGAAGCCATGGCCGGCTCCATCCAATGCCGCAGCGCCATGGGGGCGGGCTCGACGTTTACTTTGCGGTTGCCCGTTTCGACGGAAAAAGATGAACCGAAACAGTTGCCCCAGGACGTGAAAATGGCCGGTCGTAATGTGGTGGAACTGCCCGGCGCTATCACGGGATTGCAATCGAGGAATTAAGTTGAAACGCCGCGGCTGGTGGCGTTTTAAATCGAATAATCTTCCGGAAAGATTTTTACGTTTTTCAATTCGACAAAAACCTGTTCCCCGACCTTGGGTTGCAATAGCTGGAATTCCTCTTTGCTCAATTGCGCGGCGAATTGGCCGCCTCCGTCCAGGCGTTCGAGTTCGAGGTTGGCCACAGGACCGGCGGCATTACGATGAATCACCCGCGCGGGAAACATTTTTTGGCCGGCTTTCTCGCGCGTGATGTGAACATCGTGAGGCCGCACAAACGCAACCCCTTTGGCGTCCTCCTCACCGGCGGTTTCCCGGGAAAAGATTTCCGTATCCCCTATGAAGATGGCCCCATCCTTCACGCGGCTGCTGAACAAATTGACGTTGCCGAGAAAATCGTAAACGAACGGCGAGGCAGGCTGATCGTAAATTCCTTCGGGAGTGCCAATTTGTTCGACGCGTCCCTGGTTTAAGATAGCCACCCGGTCGGCCACTTCCAGTGCCTCTTCCTGGTCATGCGTCACAAAAAGGGTAGTGATATGAATTTCATTATGCAGCTTGCGGAGCCAGCGGCGCAGTTCTTTTCGGACTTTCGCATCCAGCGCCCCAAAAGGTTCATCCAATAAGAGAACCTTGGGTTCAACGGCCAAAGCCCGTGCCAAGGCAACTCGCTGGCGTTGCCCTCCGGAAAGTTGCGAGGGAAAGCGATGGGCCATTGGTTCTAATTGGATCAGTTTCAGCAATTCTTCGACGCGCGCCCGAATTTTCGGTTCCGGCGGGCGGTGTGATCGAGGCCGCACCCGCAATCCAAAAGCGATGTTCTCAAAGACGCTCATGTGCCGGAACAACGCATAATGTTGAAAAGCAAAGCCGGCCTTGCGTTGGCTGGCCGGTAACGTGGTCACATCTTCACCATAAAATAATACCTGGGCGCCGCCGGTGGTCGGGAATTCAAGCCCGGCGATGGTGCGGAGCAGGGTGGTTTTGCCGGAACCCGATGGGCCGAGCAGGGCGACCAATTCGCCGGACTCCACCTTAAGGCTGACATTGTCCAGCGCGGTGAAGCTCCCATACTTTTTGGTGATATTGCGAACTTCGACGCTCATGAAAGGTTATCTGAGGTGTTTAGTTGAGTATTTTTGTGTTCAGCCCACGTTTTCAAGCCGAGGGTAATCAACGCAAGAAAGGTCAGCACGGAGGCGACGGCAAATGCCCCGACAAAATTATAATCATTGTACAAAATTTCGACATGCAACGGGATGGTATTGGTCTGACCGCGAATATGGCCGCTGACTACGGACACGGCGCCAAATTCGCCCATCGCCCTGGCGTTGCAGAGGATTACACCATAGAGCAAAGCCCATTTTATATTTGGAAGAGTAACCCGCCAAAAGGTTTGCCAGCCGCTGGCCCCCAAAACCCTTGCGGCTTCCTCCTCGGTCTTTCCCTGCGCCTGCATGAGCGGAATCAGCTCGCGAGCCACAAAGGGAAAGGTCACAAAGATCGTCGCCAGGACAATGCCCGGCACTGCAAAAATGATTTTGATATTGTGATCGGAAAGCCATGGTCCAAACCATCCCTGGGCGCCAAAAACCAGCACGTAAATTAACCCCGCAATCACCGGGGAAACTGAGAAAGGGAGATCAATCAGGGTGAGTAAAAGGTTTTTTCCGCGAAAATCAAACTTGGCAATCGCCCAAGCGGCCGCGACTCCAAAAATACAGTTCAGCGGCACGGAGATGCCTGCGGCAATGAGCGTTAGGAGAATGGCATTCCAGGTATATGGATCGCGCAAGGTTTCAAGATAAAACCCCAAGCCCCTGGCGAGGGCTTCGGCGAAAACCGAAATCAGGGGTATCACTAAAAAAAGGGAAATGAACACCAAGGCGATGGCGATCAGCAACCGGCGAACAAACGGGGACTCAGCCGTAGAACGTTGAGGCGTAGCTGGACGATGCGAGTGGAAGGTGGTTGATGGAGGGGTCATGCCAGGTTCTCTAAATTATGGCGATTGCTCCACCATTGGATCAAATTGATGGTTAATAATATCACGAAAGATATGACCAGCATCACCACGGCCAAGGCTGTTGCGCCAGCGTAATCGAATTCTTCCAGTTTGCTCATGATGAGCAGGGGAGTGATTTGGGTTTTCATCGGAATATTGCTGGAGATAAATACCACCGACCCATATTCACCGAGGGCGCGGGCGAAGGCTAAGGTAAAACCTGTCAATAGGGCCGGGGTCAAGGTTGGAAAAATAATACGCCGGAAGGTTTGCCAGCGGCCGGCGCCCAAACTGGCGGATGCTTCTTCGATTTCTGAATCGAAATCTTCCAGGATCGGCTGTACGGTACGTACAATGAACGGAAGTCCAATGAATGTCAGCGCCACGAAAACCCCCAGCCGGGTAAAGGCAATTTGGATTCCCAACGGTGCAAACAATTGTCCGATCCAGCCGTGGGGGGCATATAATGTCGCCAGGGTAATGCCCGCTACGGCAGTTGGCAGGGCAAAGGGCAGGTCCACCAACGCATCGACGATCCTTTTTCCAAAGAATTGGTAACGCACTAAAACCCAGGCGACAATGAACCCAAACACCGCGTTGACCAAGGCGGCGCAGAACGATGCTCCAAAACTCAAGCGGTATGACGCCAGGGCCTGGCGCGAAGTGACGTCGTGCCAAAAGGCAGCCCAGGACAAAGTGCTGGCTTTCAAAAAGGTTGCTGCCAGAGGGATGAGTACGATTAAACTCAAGTAAATCAACGTATAACCGAGTGTGGTTTTGAAGCCCGGCAATACACGTGTCTTTTTTATAACAGTTGGCACAGTACGATGGATAACGAAGCGGAATCTATTGTCCCGGTGAGGTTAAGGCGTTGAGGTCGCCCGAATCAAGGGTTGATGTCGGTGATCCAGTATGTTGAGCCAGACAATCCAAGTTTAGCCCGTTTGGGGAATAAGCAGGTGACGACGCCCGTGGACGCGGGCGCCGTCTGGTTGGAGGAACGGCCAACTTATTTTGCATACGGAAAATTACGGCTGATAAATTTGGTCAAAAACACCACCGTCAGCAAAGTGAGTTTTAACTATTTGCTGCCAACTGCCAAACACATCATCTGCAGAAAACAACTCCAGGGAACCGAATTCATCAGCATGCCGGGCCAGAACAGTCCTGGAAATGGGCCGATAATAATTTTCAGCGATGATTTCCTGGGCCTGGTCGCTGTAGAGAAAGTTGAGATAGGCTTTAGCCGTGTCTTCAGTATCTTTGCGCCGGACAACCTTATCCACGACGGCCACTGGCATCTCCGCATTAATGCTGTAGGTGGGGAGGACCACTTCGAATTTGTCCGCCCCGAACTCCCGCAGGCTCGAGTGGGCTTCGGCTTCAAACGTAAGCAGCACATCACCGACTTCATGTTGAACAAAGGTGATGGTTGCTCCCCGGCCCCCCGTGTCCAATATAGGCACATTTTTGAACAGCTTAGCGACAAAATCACGTGCCGCCGCATCATTCAAATTTAGCTTTTTGAGAGCATAGGCATAGGCCGCCAGATAACTGTAACGACCATTGCCGGAGGTTTTGGGATTAGGAACGATGATCGAGATCCCTGGCTTTACCAAATCGCTCCAATCTTTAAGGTGTTTTGGATTGCCCCTGCGCACTAGAAATACAATGGTCGAGGTATAAGGCACGCTTTGATTTGGCAATCTTGAGCGCCAGGCCGGGGCAATCAATCCTTTTGCGACGATGGCATCGATATCACTCACTTGATTCAAAGTCACCACATCGGCCTCCAACCCGTCGATGACGGCTTGCGCCTGCCTGGTTGAGCCGGCGTGGGATTGATTTATTGTGATTGGCCCATGCCCCTGGGCTTTCCAATAAGCTTCAAATGCCGGATTGATCTGGCTGTAAAGTCCCCGGGCGACATCAAAGGATGCGTTCAATAATTGAGCGTGGCCTATTACCGGCAAAAAACCGGCCAATATTCCCTCCAACAGTGCAATTAAAGTTCGCTTCATGAATTTGATCATGGCTAAAAAGATTACCGCCTTTTGGCGGTGGCAAACTTCCGCTTGCCACCGCCAATGGAACCCACACCCCTCAAGGTTGATAGATCTGGTCAAAGACCCCGCCATCGGCGAAGAACCGTGCTTGTGCCTTCGTCCAACCTCGGAATTCATCGTCGATCGTCACCAATTTGACCGGGCTGAAATTGGCCGCGTATTTTGCAGCAATCTCCGGATCACGCGGACGATAAAAATTTTGTGCCGCGATTTCCTGGCCATCCTTCGAGTAAAGATACTCGAGATAAGCGTTGGCCACGCCGAGGGTTCCATGTTTTTTGGCGACTTTAGTGACAACCGCCACGGTTGGTTCAGCCAAAATGCTTAGCGAGGGGGTGACAATCTCGTATTTGTCGGCCCCGAATTCTTTAAGAGCGAGATGCGCTTCATTCTCCCAGGCCAGTAATACATCGCCGACGCCCCGTTCGGCAAAGGTCACAGTTGAGCCGCGCGCTCCTGAATCCAGCACTGGAACGTTGTGATAGACTTTTTTGATAAAGTCCTGCGCAGCGCCATCGTCGTGATGGTTTTTCTCCAAGGCGTAAGCGTAGGCCCCGAGAAAGGCCCACCGTGCGCCGCCGGAAGTTTTGGGGTTCGGCACAACAACGGTGACATCCGAACGAACCAGGTCGTCCCAATCTTTAATGTGTTTGGGATTTCCTTTCCGGACGAGGAATACAATCGTAGAGGTATAAGGCGCGCTGTTGTTTGGCAGCAACTTTTGCCAATCAGCGGGGATCTCGCGGGTTTGCTGCGCGATGGCATCGACATCGTATGCCAGGGCAAGGGTCACCACATCGGCTTCCAATCCATTAATGACGGCCAGAGCCTGTTTGCCAGAGCCGCCGTGGGATTGATTCACGACCACGTTATCGCCGCTCTTGTCCTTCCAGTATTTGGCAAAGGCGACATTAATTTGCTGGTACAGTTCGCGCGTGGGATCGTAGGAAACGTTAAGCAATTTAACTTCCCTGGCGCTTACAGTGCCGGCGAGCGCGAGCAAAACGATTAAGGTATTATAAAGGACTTTCATATATTTTTGGAGCGGATTGTTAGAAAGCGAGTTGCACACGGGTAAAGAACGTGTTTTCAGCCTGTTTGGTGATGGCGGAAGCGGTCCCCACGAGGTCCCCAAACTGGGTATGGGAAAAGCTCGCGTTTACGCGAATGTTCCGGTTGAGATACCAGTTAATTCCCGCCGACCATCCGTGCGCGGTCAAGGCCGAGCCGGCGGTCGCAAAGGTTGCCGTATCCGCTTTGTGGTCTACGTTCAATTCTGCGTATCGCGCCACCACTTGCCACGCACCCCATTGGCCCTTGGCAGGATTAAACGGATGTTTCGGAGTCACGCCATTGTAGGAGTCGTCTTCTCCCGTCAGAACCCAGCCGGCGGAAATTTCCCAACCGGTGTTGTCCAAATCGGTTGAAAAGGTTCCACCGGTGCCGGTGCTGGTCACTGCCTGGTCAGAAACCAGGTACTCGCCAATCAAGCCGAACGGCCCGTAGTAATAGTAGCCCTGCGGAGAGATTCGCCAGTGCCCGCCATTCGCTCCGGCTGTCTCCGCCGCCGTCGCGGAATAAGTGAAAAATTTCTGCTGGCCATCCGTGACATATCCTGCGGTCAACCCGCTGGCTCCGCCGCGGTCAACTTCATAACTGCCACTGAGGCCGACACCCAACCCCCGCAAAAAGTCGAGGTCAGTATTTTTGGCGGGTTGAAAAAATACGCGCCCGGCAAAAGCCGTATTATTATCCACATCCACGTTTGAAGTCGGACTGCTATAATCGGGCGCGCCATCGAAAATGCCCGCCGCATAACTGGCTACCCCGCCAAACAAGTCTCCGTGCAGCTCCGCGCCGATGTCGCGATTAGGACTTAGATTGTTGGCGAGCGTCCTTTCGTTAAAAAAGAGCCAGGTGTCCGATTGCAATGTTTCCAGGCCAACCGGAGATTTGAATTTCCCGAACTCTAATTGCAATGCGGGGTTGTAATGATAATTGATATAGGCGTCATAGATGACAACGGCACTGCCTCCAAAATCGGGCGTGAAATTGAAATCGAAATTGTGAAAAACGGTGCCGGTCAAGATCGGGCGTGCCCGGCGTAAAAGAAAATCATCGCTTCCTGCCTTGACGCCCGGTTCGCCAAAAAAGGTTCGGCTGTCGAGCTGGATCAATCCATGCAGGCCAATAATAAAATTGGCGTCCGGAGAACTGAACGTAAATCCGCTTGAGTCAAATTTGATCGTTGGCTCTTTGGTGGCGGCTGTCGCAGCATCTTCTTTATCAAGTTCGCGCTGGCGCTCCAGAATTCGGACCTTCTGATCCAGATCATTAATCTCCTGTTGCAAAGCATTAATATCTGTATCGCTTCCGGTTGTTGTGTTATCGGCGGCAAGGCCAACCGAAGCGCACTGGGCTCCCGCGAGGGCTGCAATTAGCCATGGATTTAGTTTTATTTTTTTCATTTTAATTAACTCTGCGTTCCTCCGGTTGCCCGGTCAGTTGTTTGTTGGTTTTTTGCTTCCGGTATTCCGGTCAGCTAAGGGGTCTTAGATTGGGATTTTTCCAGCCGCACACGTTCGGTCTTGTCTATTTGGGTTATCTGCGAGTCGTGCACGACGATTTGCACCACGCCAAAACGCAGTGAATCAACCTGTTGCCGAACAATATCCAGCCAGCCGGGTATTGTTTTAGGTGACTGACTTGATTCGGTCTGGATTTTCATTGTGTTTTAATAACGACTAAATATGTCGTTATTATCCCTAAAAAAACCCCCATGTCAACAGAAGATTTTAAATTTTTATAAAAAATTTTAAGTTATTAATGGTAAATTACTTACGTAAAATAAACCACTTTGACCTAAAATTGAAATGTACTTCAAAACGACATAAAGCAACAAAAACGATTAGATATATCGTGTTTATTAAATCGCGAAATCGCGGTATTCCGGCTTGGCGGGTTCGGCGGCAGGGAAAAGCATTCCGGCGGCGACCGTGGCATTCGTGCCTTGTTCGATCAGGACGATTGCTCCGGTAAGCCGGTTAGTACT
>DASXFM010000159.1:0-8273 GCA_036489615.1 Verrucomicrobiia bacterium
GTCAAACCGATAATAGTCTGCCGCCCCGTTGGCGAGAACAGTCTTCTCATAAAGCGTGCCATCCGGATAAACAATGCCCAGGGGAGCCACGCTACTGGTGACCGCATCAAAAGCGGTGCTGGCAGTCGCCTCATAATTACCGAGGTTCATAGGATTCACACTTGAGATCGAGAGGGTGGTGGCGCTGACCCCTGCATAAGCTCCTGCGTTGGCGAGACTGGTCCCATTCAGGAACCATTGATTGGTGGTCGTAGCCCCGCCAAGGTCGGTTATGGTAAAATGCGCCGGATAACCAGCGTAAATCGTTTGCTCGGGAGGTACCGGTCCGGCGATTCCCGCGCTATTTACCGTCAAAGTCGCAGGCGGACTACTGGTGATCGAGCCATTGCCATTGCTGACCACGACCACATAATCGAGTTGATTCCCTGGTGTGACGTCAGAAATAGTTAGGTTCGGAGTATTTACCCCTGAAAAGGCGCCTGAGTTTGGGAGGTTAGTGTAAATTCCGCTGCCAATCGCTCCCGCCATCCATTGATATGTTGGCGCAGGATTGGCCATAGCCGCAACGTTCATGTTCACGGTTGTTCCGGCGTTGGCAGTTTGATTGGTGGGAGACTGGTTTCCTTGATATAGGTAAATATGCGGAGTACTAATATCACCTTCCTGACCGGCAAGGATATTTGAGCCGGATACGGTATTATACGCATAATCAATAATCCTTACGTATGGGCTAGTGGGAACATAATTCATCTCCAATTGCACCCAGCCATAATTGGTAGTCGCAGGTATGACATTGGTATTCACCATAGCCAGCGCCACATAACCATAGGTATCCTGATTGTTTGGCCATTGGCCAACTGCGTCAAGTTCACCATTTTGATTCAAATAGCCTTCGTTCTTATTATGCTGGTCGGTGTAGCCGACGGCGACCGTATTGGTGCCTACGGTGACCTGGCTGTTGATGGGTGTGCCAAAAGGCATTACCGGCACTCCGTTATTATCGGTGTTCGACGGAGTCATAACCAACTCGTTCAAGACATAGGGGGTAGGATTCGAAGCGCCGACTGTACCCAGGACGCATGGTTTGCTTGCGTTACTGCCGTCAAAGAACACTTCAAAACCCGGATTGGCTCCGTCCAAATCAAAAGTATAGCCGCTGTCGCTTACACCTTCCGTTTGATTTACGTAATTGTAGATGATTTGCCCATGCGCCATTCCGGCAGCCAGCATTGAACTCGAGGCTATCAAGATTTTTTTGTTTGTTTTCATAGGTTGGTTACTATTGTTATTCAGATTTGCACATTTTGAATCGGATCAATGTCTGGTTGGAGGGTGAAAGTAGAGGATTTAATCGTCATTCCTGATTATTAAAGCGCCCAATGTATTGAAGGCTCATGTATTTGTACGGATTGTCATTCTATATTACTGTCGGGACAGTGAGAAATCGCGGGAGTCTCGTGCCAAAAAACGGGTGGAAAAGTGCCAAGCTTCCACCAAAATTTCCCTGATCATGATTCGATATTTTATCCCCGTTAAAGAAAACCCATCTCGGGAAAATCTACTTAAATCGTTTTATGTAAACAATTTAAAAAGTGCATCGGCCACGGCATGATCAGTGAAACGGTTGGGCCTCAATTTCAAGTTACTGAAAAAAACTTCTGAAAACGCACCCAACTGAAACATTGACCTTTAATCATCCCGCTTTAAGATGGCCATCATGCTGCAGCAAAGCAGGCAGTGCCGCAAATTTCTTCTTCCGAGTCGGATTTTACTATGCCTGGGGTGTATCTTATTATTGCCATTACTCGTTAAGTCCGGTGCTGCCACGGCTATTGCAAATGCAACGTTACCGGCCCGAATAGTCCAGCAGTACGCCCTGACTTCGGCAAATGATTTTCCGCAACGGGATCCCACTGACTGGAGCTTGCTTGGGTCAAACGATGGGGGCAAAACCTGGAGCATTCTTGATGAGCGCAAAGGTATCATCTTCTCCAAACGGCATCAGCGGCAGCTCTTCAAGATATCCAACCAGCAAGCGTTTAACATGTATCGTCTAGTGATTGAACGAGTCCGCAAACCTTCGGAAGCTGATTCCGTCCAACTCGCGGAGCTGGAACCTCTCGGAGAAACTGAGGATGATTTTGATCCACTCCCAATTTTTGCCGACCGGATTACCGCCCAGGGAGATAACCCTAATTTGGAGAAAATCTTCAATTTGTTTGACGCTCAGAACGACACAAAATGGCTGGATTTTGCGAATCAAAATCCCGACACCCGGGCCTCCTGGATTCAATGGCAATACACCGACCATACCGGCTTGATCATCTCGAACATCGCCAATCTGATAGAATTGCGAAGTCAGGCCGCTAAGCAATACAAAGTGCGAATCGAGGGATGGATTATCGGTCCACTAGAAAATACCAACCAGTGGTGTTTGATGGACGCCACCGGTAATATTGGCTTCCTGGCCAATCCTCTACAGACAAATCTTTTACCAGGCCAAGAAGTCTGTGTGGAAGGCGTCAGCAGCGCCAACGGCCGGCAGGCCGAAATAACCAACGTTCGGGTTACTCACCCGGAGCCATCCGCGCCATCGGTCCCAACAATCGTGACCCCGGGAGAAACTCTGCCGCCGCAAAGTGAGATGCAATGGGTACAGGTCAGTGGAAAGATTAGTTTTATTGGACAACCAGGTCAGGCATTGAGTTTTGAACTGGCCGAAAATGGCCACTCCGTTTCTGTACAGGTGCTTCATGCAACGCCTGCTAAGGATCTGCCAGCTCTTGGGGACTCCGTGCAAGTAACCGGGGTTTGCGAGGGAGTTTTTAATAGTCAGGGACAATGCGTTGTTGGAATTATCTGGGCTTCAACCCTCAAAGCAGTTGCTCCCCAGGCGTCATCGACGATACCACTGACATCACCAGCCAGTTCCAACAGAATCGGCCCTCGCGACGAAATGCCGCTTACTTCCGTTAGCCAGATTCGCCGGTTGGGGCCTGATAATTTGAGCCAAAAGCCTGAAGTCTGTTTGAAAGGAGTCGTGACTGATCTATATGGCACCTATATCGAAGATGAGTCCGGCGGTATTGAATTGCTCTACCGTTCGGACCAGGCTCAACTGGCGCCCACTCTTGGGGAGTACGTCGTTATCCAAGGCACCGCCGATTGGGTGGATGGCGATGTGGCGATCCGGGTCGAAAGCGTAAAATCTCTGGGCAAGGGAAATTTACCCGTAGCCAAGCCGTCTTCATGGAGCGAACTTTCCAGCGGCCACGGAGTGGATGAATGGGTTGAAATTGAGGGAGTGGTGCATGCTTCGGATGGATCTCATGTGCTGCTGGAATGCGAAGGCGAACAAGCGCTGGCTACCATCCGAAGCGCCGCTGCTCCCCTCGTGGACAATCTAGTAGACTCTGTCGTTCGCATGCGCGGAATCGGCACCCTTGCCCGTGACGAACACCAGGTACGCGGCATTACCCTGATCGTGCCATCACTTGAATACGTAGAGGTTGAGCAGCCACCCGCAGACCGCTCGTCACTGCCAAGCCGTAAAATCAGCAGCTTGCTGCTCGACAATGGCACTAAGGCCCTCAGCCGTCAGGTAAAAATCGAAGGCATCCTTACCTTGCAGGACGGCGATCACTATTTCGTCCAGGATGGGACTGGCAGCGCCATGGCCGTTGCCAAGCAGAGCATCGTCCTAACCCGTTCGGGCCATTGGGTCTTCTGGCAAAGCGCTCAGGACCAGCAAATTAATCCGGATTCCCAAATGAAAGCAGGCGACCGAATCGAAGTGGTCGGCTTTCCGGATTTGCATGGCTATTCTCCGATCTTAACAGAAGCACAATTCCGCCGGCTGGAACCATCCACACCCGTCACGCCGGTGCGGACCGACGCCAGTGGCATTTTTGCCGGAAATTTAGATTCCACCCTGGTCAGCCTTGATGGGGTGCTCTTGAGCAAGCAAATCTTCGGACGGAAAACCGTTATGGAATTTCGCGATGGGCAGACCGTTTTTGACGCTTTTGTGCAGGCCCCGGTTCTATCCATAGCTCCAGGCAGTCGAGTGCGCGTCACCGGCGTGTGTCAGACAGAGCCCACACCCTATGAAGAATTTGGCAAGAGCGTCAGTTCGTTCAAGCTCCTCGTCGGCCAGGAGGCTGACTTAATCGTGTTGCAGCGGCCTCCGTGGTGGGACTTCAAACACACTCTGGCGGTGGCTGGTGCCTTGACCAGCATTCTGGCGATTGCCGCCTGTTGGATCTGGTTGCTTCGCCGCCAGGTAGAAAGACGCACCACTCTCCTGCAGCGCGAAATCGCGGAACGCAAACGCATTGAATTAAAAATGGAACGCACCCATCAGCAGCTCTTGAAAACCTCCCGCCTGGCGGGCATGGCGGAAGTGGCCACTTATGTGCTCCATAATGTCGGTAACGTCCTGAATAGCGTCAATTTACTTGGCGCGACCATTGCCAAAGATCTCCAGGATTCCGAAGCGGCCGACGTTAGTAAACTCGCAGACCTGCTTGCGTCCAAAGGAGAGGGTTTGGGACGATTTATGGCCGATGATCCGCGTGGTCAAAAAATTCCAAATTATCTTAAGAGACTTGGCGCCCACCTGACACATGAGCAATCGAGCCTCAATCATAAAGTCGAATTACTCACCGAAAACATTCAACACATCAAAGAGATCGTAGCCACCCAGCACACGTATGCCAAGATTTCGGGAGTCGTGGAGAACGTCCTGTTGGAAGATATCGTGGAAGATGCCCTGCGCATGCAAGGGGAAATCCTCGCCCACCACAATATCCAACTGGCGCGCGATTATGTCAAAGCCCCTCCGATATTGGTAGATCGCCACAAGGTGCTCCAGATTCTTTTCAATCTCCTGCAAAATGCCAAGCATGCCTGCGAAAAGAGCGACGCTGTCGAAAAAAAAATCACCGTGCGTATCCGTATCCAAGACGATCAACACGTCGCGGTCTACGTGGAGGACAATGGCATGGGGATCGCCCCCGAAAATCTTACGCGCATATTTGCCCAAGGCTTCTCCACCCGAAAAAATGGCAACGGGTTTGGGCTGCATAGCAGCGTGCTCATGGCTCAGGACATGAAAGGCAGTCTCAAAGTATTCAGCGCCGGGCGAGGCATGGGCGCTACTTTTACTCTCGAACTGCCTTTGACTCCCAACGCCAATTCATCTCACTCTGACAGCCAATCAGGCACGCCCATTGACCAGAGTGGCACACTACCGACAAGCTCCCAAATTTAACCTTTCTTAAATACATTCATGAAATGGGAAAATGAACAGACGCCGCGCATCTTGATCGTGGACGATAACCGAAGGATTCATGAGGATTTCAACCTCGTTTTTTCGAACCGTCAACGTAATCTGGAATTAGAAGCAGACCAAAAAGATATCTACGGGCAATTCGAGCCACCGGCTGTGTCAAAACCTGCTTATGAATTGGACCACGCTTTTTCCGGCAATGAGGGGATAGAGAAAACCCAAAGTTCAATCGCGGAAGGACGCCCTTACCAGGTCGCTTTCGTAGACATTCGCATGCCCGGCATGGATGGGGTTGAAGCTCTTGGGCGGATTTGGGCGATCGATTCGCGGATCCAAGCCGTTATCTGTACCGCCTTCGCCGATTACAGTTGGGAAGACCTGGCCCGCCGCCTTGGGCAAAGCGACAAACTGTTAGTCCTCAAGAAACCATTCGATCACATCGAAGTGTTCCAAATGGCCTGCACCCTGAGTGAAAAATGGTTTCTCGCCCGCCAGGTCGCCCTCAAATTCGAACAGATGGAGCTGCTGGTGGCGCAGCGCACCCAGCGCCTGCTTGATTTGCAACGCCGCGAAGCCCAGCCCCCTCACAAAATAGAGGAGGTTGAAACTCCGGTTACCCCGGCCAGTTCCGTACCAGCCACTGCTATCGAGGATGAGTCCTCAATGAAAGAGCAGCCCTCAATTTTGCTGGTTCAAAACGATGCCGATTTGGCGGTGAGTATTCAGCAGGGCTTTGGTCCCGACTATCGGACTATGTTAGTCAAAGACGGTGCGCAGGGGCTCATTCAGGCCCGCGAAACGTTGCCTGACATCATCATCGCCGAGGTGACTCTCTCCATCCTGAATGGCATTGAACTTTGTCGTAAGCTTAAAAATGACGAGTTGACCAGCCACATTCCGGTCATTTTACTGGCAACCCAGGATTCAGAGTCAGGGCAACTACAGGCTTTGGAAGCCGGGGCGGACGATTATCTTATCAAGCCCTTTAAATTATCGTTGCTGAAAGCCCGGGTGGATAACCTGCAGGAGTCCCGTCAAAAACTGCATGAGCTCTTCAAGCAGGTTAAGCAACTTTACCCGCGCGACATTGCCACCAATCAAAGTGACGCCAAGTTTATCCGCCGTGTCATCGACCTGGTGGAGGCAAACATGGCGGATTGGGATTTTGATCTCGATATCATGGCGCGCAAGCTGGCCGTCAGCCGGAGACAATTGTTTCGCAAAATTCGCGCCGCTGCCGGCTGCAGTCCCAATACCCTCATCCGCACCTTGCGCCTGAGGCGCGCTGCCCAACTCCTGACGGAATCCCAAATGACCGTGACCGAAATCACCTATGCCGTCGGCTTTTCAGACTTAAAGTACTTTCGGGCCATTTTCCGGGATTATTATGGAGTAGCCCCGGGTGAATATCTCAAACATTCAAAAACACAATAACCAGGCTCCTATGCTCGAGTCTTTGTCACTTTACCCCCGCTATTTTGGCACATTCATCCCACGACAGTTCATGGATCTTGAGTAACTATTAGGCGCTAAGACCTCTATGCGAAGTAAGACTCCCATGCCCCTCTTTCCTCATCAGGAACCGGCACGACTGGCTGCGTTAATGTAATAGCATTGAATATATGACGTTGTACGTAAGATTCAGCCTTGTGCTCGTATTCTCAGCGATGATCTTTACCGTCGCCGCTTCAGAAGAATTGCCTGGCGTACAAAAAGTTTTTTTGCCGCCGCGTTTATATCCAGGAAATACCGGGATTCGTCCGGTCCAACCCATTGATTCAGCTTCCTGGATTTGGTTCCCCTCGTCCACAGATGTTCCTTCCCCGGCACATGCCGATTATTTTTCCGGTGGCTGGCATCAACCAGTCCTGTTGCGTTTTCGCCGGCAATTTGACGCTACAACTTCGCCCGTACGGATTCATGTCAGCGCCGATGAACGTTTTGAACTATTTCTCGACGGCCAGCGCATTGCCCGTGGTCCGGACCGCTCTGATGTTGAGCATTGGGCCTATGCAACCTATGACCTGCGCCTGAAGTCGGGAAGTCACTGTCTTGAAGCATTGGTCTGGAGCATTGGTCCCTACGAACCCGTTGCCCAACTATCCTGGCGAGGAGGTTTTATTCTTAAAGCCGAAGGCGATTACGACCAGCAACTTACCACCGGCAAAGCCCCTTGGGAGGTCGCCAGACTTGATGGTTACGAATTCACCCCAGGTGATACCTTTGGTGGCGTGGGTGCCCAATTAACCGTACATGGCTGTGGTCCCCAATGGAAGGATGGCGATTACGTCAAAGCGCAAGTCATCAGGGGACCTGTCCCGGACGATTTCTGGGGTGATAGTATGGCCGGTTGGAAATTGTTTCCAACGATCTTGCCTGATCAACTCGATCGCGAAATCACCACCGGCCAAGCCGTTGCGCTGGGCAATGGCTTACTGGCCAGACACGAAGTTACCGCGGAACAGGCGCAGAATTCGGATTTGCCCAAATGGCAGGCGGTCATTAATGGTGAAGGACAAATCGTCATTCCAGCCCATTCCGAGCAGTTTTTGCTTTGGGATTTAGGCAACTATTACTGCGCCTATCCCCTCTGCGAGGTCAGCGGGGGAGCCGGTGCGAAACTGACGTGGGGCTGGGCGGAGTCGCTTTACCTGCCCCACTCTGACGCCAAAGGCCAGCGCGACGAATTTATCGGAAAAACCTTCCGTGGCATGACCGATACCTTCCTGCCGGACGGTGGCACACATCAGAAATTTAGTACCCTTTGGTGGCGGGCCGGCCGCTGGTGCCTGCTGAGCATTAAAACCGGAAGTGAACCTTTAACCATTCACCGGCTGGCCCTCAATGAGAGCCGCTACCCCCTTGAGAACGAAAGTAGTTTTGACGATGGTGATCCTGAACTTCCCGGAGTCATCGGACTGGCCGTGCGCGGCCTTCAGATGTGTGCGCATGAAACCTACATGGACTGTCCCTATTACGAGCA
>DASXFM010000174.1:0-12889 GCA_036489615.1 Verrucomicrobiia bacterium
AACACGGCCAAAATCGCTTTGGCCGGCATGACAATGATCTTTTCCGCGAAGAGATCGAACGACTCAAATTCCATAACAACACTTTCCCGACTGGTACTTTTGAAGCAGACCTGCAGGCAGACCCAACGACCAGCAGCAACAACAGAACATTCCACATTTCGCCCAAACTTCAATTAGAAGTGCATGGTAAAATGGAAGTTAATTTAGATTAACTGATTTTATTTTAGTGGGAAAACTTTGGCAGCCGAAGGCAACTGCTAATCTATCAGCCGTCGTTCGGATGAATCCATCAATCCCTTAATTTACCAATCTCTCTCGCCATGCATCAGTAAAATTGCTACGCTGAAAACCTGTGCCTGAACCCCTCAAACCAGTCCGCATCGTATTCCTGGACCGTGACGGGGTGATCAATCGCGCCCTGGAACACGAGTCCAAGCCTTACCCACCGCGGTCTCTTTCGGAATTTGAGATTCTTCCCGAAGTCCCTGCCGCGTGCGCAAAGCTCAAAGCCGCCGGGTTTCTGCTCGTCGTGGCCACTAACCAGCCGGACGTGGGTCGCGGCACGCTGGCCAAATCCGTCGTTGAAGCAATCCATGTTCATATGACGGCGCAATTGCCGATCGACCGAGTCGAAGTTTGCTATCATCCAGGCCAGGGCCAGTCGCATTGTGATTGCCGCAAACCCAAACCGGGCATGTTGATTTCGGCGGCGCGCGAGTTGAATGCAAGTCTGTCTGAGTGTTGGATGGTTGGCGACCGCTGGCGAGACGTGGATTGCGGCCATGCCGCCGGTTGCAGAACGATTTTTATCGACCGTGGTTACGCCGAAGAACTCAAGCAACAGCCCAATTTTCGCGCAAAAAACCTGCTTGAAGCGGCCGAGATGATCCTTTCCGCCCGTGAAGAATAGTCCGCCAAAATTAAATTGAACGGCTGCGAAAGAATGTTAATCTAATCAAATCTGATGAAAACTCTGAAAGACCTGAAAGTTAAAGTATTTGCCGACGGCGCGGATAAAAAAGGAATGTTGGAACTCAATGCCAACCCCCTCATTCAGGGTTTAACGACCAATCCCACGCTCATGCGCAAAGCCGGCATCGCGGACTTTGAGGCTTTTGCCCGCGACATTTTACAGAGCATCACGGCCAAGCCAATTTCATTGGAAGTTTTCTCCGACGATTTCCCTGAAATGAAGCGGCAGGGGCTTAAAATCAACGGCTGGGCGCCCAACGTGTACGTCAAAATCCCCATTACGAATACGCGCGGCGAATCGTCGCTGCCGCTGGTCAAGGAATTGGCTTCACAGAACGTCAAACTCAACGTGACAGCCATTTTGACGCTGGAACAGGTGGAAGGCGTGGCCAAAGCGTTGAGCCCAAATGTTCCCGCGGTGGTTTCTGTTTTCGCCGGCCGCATCGCAGACACGGGTGTCGACCCGATGCCTCTCATGCGTGAGTGCAAAAAGATTTTGAAAAATCTGCCGCAGGCCGAACTCCTGTGGGCAAGCGTCCGCGAAGTGCTCAATATTTTCCAGGCTGATGACTGCGGCTGTGCCATCGTAACCGTGCCGCACGACATTTTGGGCAAGGCCCTCAAAATGGCCGGCATGGATCTGAACGCACTGTCGCTGGATACCGTGAAGATGTTTGCCGCCGACGCGAAAGCGGCCGGGTTTAATTTGTAGCGGTTGGCACCGCGGCCACCATTCGGCCTCCGACGTTTGAGCGCCTGTCGTGTTCCGGGATTTGGCTCAGCTGTTTAGGTCATTGGACCAGGTCTCATAAGCGCGATCCACGAGATCATTATTTTTCGTAGCTTTGTCCTGGCTCCGGTCGAAATCCCTCTTGGAAAAAATGGGCGAGGCCAAAGACGTCCTGCCATCCTGATTAGCCTGTCGCTACCTTTAAAACATCTTCCACCTTCACGGACGCCATGAGCTGCGTCAATTGGTCCGTCGTGCCTTTAATGGGACTACCGTCGTAACGGTAAAATTCGAGGTGGCGTCCAGCGACCGCGGGATTTTTGACCAGCGTAAAGGGATTCCCGAACGGCTCGATCGGCTTGTTCCAAGTGGGCGTTTCAATGATGATTTGTTTTTTAACGCCCATCGCCGCCGCCAGATGCATATTCGAAGTATCCACACTCAAAAATGCCTCGCACCGGCCAATCAGTGCGGCAGTCTGCAAAAAGCTGCTGGTTTCCGGAAAAAAAACTCTCCCTTCGCCGAGGGCGGCGCGAACTTTTTCGTGGTCTTGTTTTTCGCCCGGGCCGCCAAAGAATAGAATCGCCAGTTCCGGCTGCTTTTCGCGCAGGCGGCGCGCCAGTTCGATATAATTTTCCAGCGGCCAGCGGCGTAAAGCCAGGTTCTTCGTGGCGCCTGAGCCAACATGAATGCCAAACAATCGACGCTGCTGAAGGTTTTGCCGAGCGAGGTACGCCGTCGCCCATTCCTTCTCCTGCTCCGTTAGAAATAGTTCGTAGCGATGAGATGAAAGCTTCGGTTTTACACCGAGAAACTGCAGCAGCGACAGATTATTTTCCACCGAGTGCCTGGAATAATCCACCGGTACGAGCTTTGGCGTTAGCCGCCGATCGAATGTCGTGAAGCTTTCGTATTCATGACTGATGCGCGTTTGGGCATTAATGAATCTTGCCACGTACCGGTATTCACGGCGGCTCTGCGGAAACGTATTGATGGAAACGTCATAGCGCGCGCGCCGCAATTGCATCAAAAACCACAGCGAATCGAGCTTTGATTCCTTGTCGAGGTCCTTTTGATAAACGGTATTGAGATACGGATTGTTTTTGAGCAGGGTCTTTGCGCCTTCCCAACGGACAAAAGCGTCGATGGTCGAGTCCGGGAAATTCTCGCGCAGTTCGTGGATCAGGGGCGTTGCGAAAATGGTATCGCCGATGCCGGCAAAGGAAATGACGAGTATTTTCAAAGCCGGGATATTTTTTCAAGAATGGCCGTCGTCGATTTGCCCGGCACAAATGGGATAATCCTGATTTTGCCGCCGGCCGATTCCACGGCGCGCCGCTCGTCCTGGTTCAAGGTGTCGGGCGTGTAGTCGCCGCCTTTGGCATAAATGTCCGGTTGGGCGCGCTCCAGGAAGTATGTGGCCGTCTTTTCCAGGAAAATGCAAACGCCCGAAATGCTTTCAAGCGCGGCCAGCACCGTGGCGCGGTCGTCCTGGGAGTTCACGGGCCGGCTCGGGCCTTTCAACTGCCGCGTGGCTTCGTCGCCATTAACGCCCACAAGGAGGCCATCGCCAAGGTTCCGCGCCGCCTCGAGGTAGGTCACGTGGCCGGGGTGCAATATGTCGAAACAGCCGTTGGTCACGACCAATTTTTTGCCGCCGGCGCGAAAGGCTTTTCGCCATTCCGGCAGGGCGTCCCATGGGATGATCTTATCGCGAAAATTCACACCGCCATTTTGCCCGTGCCGGCGCAATTGGCAACTTTTCAAAACACTACCGGCACGCCTTCGCTGAGCGCCTGGAGGCAGTTGGTAATTCTGTTTTGGGCGGCCAATTCGCGCAGCCAACGCAAGGGTTCGTCCATGTCCTCAAACGAAAGCCGAAAGGAGCCAAAGTGCATCGGCACCAATTGCCTGGAATTCAGGTCGTAAAACGCTTTGATCGCCTCGTCCGGTCCCATGTGCACGGCGCGAAACGTTTCCGGGTGATAGGCTCCAATCGGCAGCAGGGCGATTTCAGGCGCCAGGCGTTGCCCGATCTCTTTGAATCCGTCGAAATATGCGCTGTCGCCGGCGTGATAGATTTTTCGGCCCTGATGTTCCAACACGAACCCGCCATAACCACGGTGGCGGTCGGCCAAGGTGCGCGCGCCCCAGTGCTGGCTGGGTGTGAACGTCACTTTCCAGTTTGTTTTGGCCTGCGAAAAACATTCCCACCATTCGAGTTCGATCACGCGTGAAAAGCCGAGATTATGCGCCAGGTCCCCGACGCCGCGCGGCATGATGCCGATTTTAGGATGCGGCAGTTGTCGCAGCGTCGGCTTATGAAAATGGTCAAAGTGCGCGTGCGTGAGCAACACGACGTCAATCGGCGGCAAATCGCCGATGCGCAGTCCGCTACGCTTGAGACGTTTCAAAAGAAACAACCAATTCGCGAAATTGGGGTCGATCAATACGTTCAAGTCCGTGAACTGGATGAGGAACGAGGCGTGGCCAATCCAGGTAATGGCCACCTGGCCGTGTTTTAGCTTTGGGAAAACCGGCCTTTGATGTTCGCCGGTACGCGGGGTCAGCAACGCCTTCAAAACCAACTCACGGAAAAACGTGGACGGCTTGAAATGATTTGCCGGAGTTAACTCCTTGAACGAACGCGGCAACTTCCGCCGCGCGGGCCGTTTCGATTTCGTCATGCTTTATTTTATCACGACTCTCGAAGGCGACAAATCGAATCAAAGATTTTTACAATTCGTACAATCGCGTTAACCTCCATTGGATGCGCATGGACAAGCAACTCGACAAATTTCTTGGTAAAACTCCAGGGCTGGGCAGGGGCGTTTTCATCGCCAAAACTGCCACTGTCATCGGCGATGTGACGCTCGGCGCGCACTCGAGCGTTTGGTACGGAGCCGTCGTGCGCGGCGACATCAACCGCATTGCTGTCGGCCATCACTCGAATATCCAGGACAACGCCGTGTTACACGTGGCGGACGACTTTGCCTGCCTGGTGGGGAATTGGGTCACTGTGGGCCATGGCGCAATCGTCCATGCCTGCAAAGTTGGCGACGAAGTGCTTGTGGGCATGGGCGCCGTGATTTTGGATGGAGCGGTCATTGGCAAACAATCGCTCATCGGCGCCAAGGCACTCGTTACGCAAGGGATGAAAATCCCGCCGGGTTCACTCGTGCTGGGGGCCCCGGCGAAAGTGGTTCGCGCTTTGACCAAACAGGAACGCGCCGGGTTGAAATGGTGGGCGGAAAAATATGTGGCCAATGCGGCTTATTGTTTGAAGCACAATATTGGGGTGGGTGAGGCGACTGGTGCTTAATCCAGTCAAGTCGTGCTCTTCCAGACTGTGCCCCGCCGCTCGTATTCCAGTTGCGCTTCGATCTTGTGCGCGAGTTGCGAACCGTAGAACCGTTCGACGAGCCAAAGTCCCAAATCCAAACCAGAGGTCACGCCGCCGGCGGTCACGACACTGCCATCGTCGACAACGCGCGCATGAACTACATTCGCCCCTGAGGCTTCCAGGTCTTTGATTGCGCCACGATGGGTTGTTGCCGGCCGCTTCTTCAATATTCCGGCTGAGGCCAAAAGCATCGCGCCAGTACAAACTGCGGCGCAAACCGTCCCTGATTTATGGAGCGACTTTATTGCTTTAGGAATGACGCCGCGTTGGGCTTCAGAAAATGCTCCATGCGGCGAACGATCTATCCAACCTCCACCGGGCACGATGAGAACGTCAGGCCTCTTTTTTAAATCCAATACGCCTGAAGGACGGACCTTTAATCCATGGTCGGCGGTGATCCCGGCGGCGGCCTCAACCGTGACCAAATCTACACTGTCGCCCTTCTTTGACCGAACTGCGTCCTGCAACACTTCGTAGGGCGCAATGGCATCCAATTCATCAAACCCGTCAAAAATCAAAATTTGGAATTGCATATTGTGATTCAACCACGTTTGTCAATTTTGCCGGACTATTTTAAACACGCACCCTGATTCTCATGCACAAGTTATGTCGTCGCAAGCTTTCGAACGAATTCGATGTTGCCTTGACAATTTAAGCGATGTCATGCATGATGTATGACATGGAAGTTATTGCGCGCGATTTCGTGAAAAAGTTTGCTTATTTTAAGCGACAAGCTATGGCCGGGACACCCGTAAAGTTGGTTGACCGGAGCGGCAGACGATTTGTTTTTAAGATGGAGAAAACAGCCGGTCATTGTGGGGCCGGTAAGAGCTTATCGAAAGGCGTTCCACTTTCACCTGAACCTGTCGACAAGTCCGAGTGGAAGGACTTGATGTGATGCGCTATCTGCTCGATACGGCGCCATGGGCAAATAGCGTTCTTATCCCGGAAGTCATTCCGAAGCGAGTCAGGCAGTTTTTGGAAGGTCCGGAAACAAAAGGGCTCTGTTCCGTAAGCCTTTTGGAATGCGCAATCCATCACCGATTGGGACGTTTGCAATTGAGCCGGGATTTGCCGGAGTTTTTCGAGGCAGGGCTGGCTTCGGATATAGAGTTGATCGATTTGACGCCAGAAATTGCCGTTGTGACTAATGAACTCCCTGAAACATTTCACGGGGATCCGTTTGATCGGGTGATAGTGGCGACAGCGAAAGTACTGGAGGCAACTTTGATTACTTGCGACAAGGCGATTCGCGACGTTCGCTTTTGCAAAGTCGAGTTCTATCCGTTCAAGCCGTCACGATTAAAATGAAAACCGCTTAAACAATCGCACTCGTCAATCAAACACAACCGTCAATTTTCTTTGCTTCGCCTCGTTCGTAAAATAGATCCGCAGTAATTTATCGCCCGCTGAATAGCTGAAATTTTTCAGGCGCCGAAAGCCCAGCGTGATATGGCGGGGCGGTTTATCTGTCTTCATCAAGACCACCGCCGGCGTGTTTTTCACGCCTTCGACGTACGCTGAAAATTTTGCCCCGTCTTGTCTCAACACATTTACGCGGCAGGCCGCGGCCAAAACACAGGGAGTAACGTAGTTTATCCGATCCAGGTCCAGTAGATAGTAACGCGAGCCCGGAGAAACTGTAATCCGATCCTGAACGGCGAGGGTCGAATCAAAAAGGTTGATAAAATGCCCATCCAAAATTCGCGACTCGCCGCCGATGGAATCATCAAGGCCTGCTGCGATCACGTAGGGCCCGCGCCGGAGCACTAAATAGTTCTTTTCCTGCCAATCCGTTTTCGCCAGTGACGCCGCTTTTTTGGCAATTTTAATAAGTTCTTTGTCTCCATCTAGTTGTGCAGCCATGCCCGCCGGATTTTCACGCAACCATACTACCGCGCCGCTGCTTACGTGTGCCAGGTCATACGGCTGGCCTGCTTGAGCCGTGATGTCTTCAATGCCAAGCCGTTGAAATAAATCCTGACGTGGTGTGCGGTAGCGCAACCCCTGACTGTTCCACCAATCCTGGACCTTGTTATAAGGATCGCCGTCGTCGTCGCATATTACCAGCACTCCGCCGTGTTTTACCCAATCCACCAGCGCGGCGTGTGGTTCCGCGCTGAGTGGCTTCATTCCGTCGTAAGTCAGGAACAAAATATGAAACGGATCCAAATAGTGCGGTATCGCCGCGTTTTCCAATTGCACGGGTGTGACCGGCATGCCGCGCATCAGGAGCGGCATGGCCATGCCATAAATGTGGCTCATGTTCGGGTCACTGGGCGACGGGTCTCCCCGTTCAAACATTAGGGAATCGCTGACCAATACGCCGATGCCGGTCGTTCCACAATCCCACTGAACGTCATCCTGCTTCATGTTCTTCAGCGCGTTGAAAACGACCTGAAGTTCTGTGGCGTATTCGGACGGAATGGGTTTGCGGTCCTTCTTTGGCACTGACTTCGGGTAAACGCCGCCAAAGACTCGTTCCGGCCACGGCGCCACTTCGTAGCGCGAAACCTCTGGCTGAAAGAGTGACGCCGTCAATGTGGATTCCCAATTCCGGCGATAATCGCGCCAATCATGATTCGGGTTGTCCTCGACCGGGTCGTTTAAATACCAAACGCTGCGCCCCGTCGAGCGGACGAGATTTTGCATCACGCCATATTCCAAAAAGGCCGTCTCGAAAGTCCGTTCCTTGAGCTCTCCGTGGTACATGTTGGGCGTGCGCGAGGTGCCCGTCCATACCTGCGCGATGTAACCGTTGCAGCCATTCAATCGCGCCAGGCTGGATTCCGGGCTCACGATGCTCCAATGCGCGTAGTTCAACAGGCTATGCGTCGGCACGTAGCATTGGACGTGCTGTCCGGTCCGCTTATTGAAATCCTGGATGTGATCGAATACCTGCTGCAACAGGCGGCGATAGAGAAAATATTTCAACTTCGACGCCTTCCAGGCGGCGTCCACGGAGCTATCAGGCGGCTGCCAGTTTTCGCCGTAGTAATTGCGCCATTCGCGTTTGAAGCCTTCAGAATAGCCGTTTTTCACCCAGAATTCGGGTTCCTCCAAATAGACCGCCTCAACACCCGAATCCAGCGCGTGCTGGACTCCCGCGCACAGGTAATTCCCAAAGTTCGTGCCGGGGCACATGTAAAAAACGGTGCCCCCGTGGGAATCCAGTTTGCCGTTGCGGTCTGTTTGCACTTCATCCACGTGGTTCGAGCCGTCGTATTTCCCGTAAAGGTAGTCCTGATACCCGCCCCATGCCGATCCGGTCATCATCTGCACGTGATAACCGTGCGCGCGCCAGCCGCTGATTCGCTTCGGCAAATTGTGAATCCCGTACACGATCGCCACGTCTGCGCCAATATCTCCATTGCCACTGAATGGCGCACCCGTTTGGAAACATGTTCGTTCATCTTCCACATTGGTGGAACTGCCGTCAAACGACGCGCCGCCGGCTAAAGCGGAAAAAGAGATAAGAAAAGCCAACCCTATAAGATAACGCATGGAAGATTTTAGAGTGCTACCGTTATCTTCCAAACATCCCCGGCAGCCCGCCCATACCACCGCCCATTTTGGCGGCCATTTTTTGCCATTTGCCCATTTTTTTCATCATCTGCTGCATCTGGAAAAATTTGTTCAGCATCGTGTTGAGTTCCGTCACGGTTACTCCGCTGCCCGCGGCGATGCGCCGGCGCCGGCCCGCGTTCAGAATCTGGGGGGTGGCCCGCTCCTTGCGCGTCATCGCGCAGACCATTCCCTCCATCCGTTTGAACTCCTTTTCATGCTTGGTAATATCCGTCTGCTTGAGGGCCTCTGCGCCGCCCGGAAGCATTTTCATGATGTTTTCGAGAGGCCCGAGCTTTTTCATCGCGCGCAATTGCTCCAGGAAATCCTCGAGCGTGAACTCGCCCTTGCGCATCTTTTCCTCAAGCCTTTTCGCATCCTCTTCACTGACGGCCTCGGCCGCCTTTTCCACCAGGCTCACGACGTCGCCCATGCCCAGGATCCGGGACGCCATTCGTTCCGGATGAAACGGCTCAAAATCCTCGAGCTTTTCGCCAACGCCGGCGAATTTGATCGGCTTGCCGGTAACCGATTTCAGACTCAAGGCCGCGCCACCACGCGCGTCACCGTCCAATTTTGTAAGAATCGAGCCGGTAATCTGCAGAGCCTGGTCAAAGTGGGTTGCCACATTTACGGCTTCCTGACCGGTCGCAGAGTCGAGCACCAGCAGGATTTCCTGCGGTTTGACCAAATCCCGCAAATGGACCAGTTCCTGGACGAGCGGCTCGTCAATTTGCAGCCGGCCGGCGGTGTCGAAAATCAAAACGTTTCGATTTTGCGCTTTGGCAAAGTCCAGCGCCTCGCGGGCGATTTTCAAAACGTCGGTTTCACCGCGTTTTAGAAAAACCGGGATCCCAATTTGTTTGCCCAGCGTCTCCAATTGGTCCATGGCCGCCGGACGATAAACGTCCGCAGCCACAAGCAATGGCTGGCGCCCCTGCTTCTGCAACAGTCGCCCGAGCTTGCCGCTGGAAGTCGTTTTACCCGAGCCGTGCAAACCCACCATCAGGATGGCCGTCGGATTGCCATTCAGATTCAACGACGCATTTTGAGAGCCCAGCAGGTCCACCAGTTCGTCGTGGATGATTTTTACAATCTGCTGGCCTGGTTGGACGCTTTGAATGACTTCCACGCCAATCGCCTTGCTTTTAACCCGCTCGATAAAATCGCGCGCCACCTTGAAATTGACGTCCGCTTCCAGCAATGCCATGCGCACTTCCTTCAACGAATCGGCCACGTTGTTTTCGGAAATTTTTCCGAGGCCGCGCAAATTGCGAAAGGCGCTCTGAAGTCTGGTGCTTAATGAATCGAACATGTCTTTAGGAGTGGAAAGCAACGACTGCCGAGCGGCGAGCCCGGCCGTCGCGATTCAGTTGTTGAAGCAAAATCATTTTTATGAACATTAGCTCATTAGTCTGGCACGGCTCATCTGAAAAAACAAGCGGGTTGGCCGTGCGCCCCAGTGGATGGGCGCATCTAACTTTTTGTAAAAGGGAGCACACGCCCCACTGCCTGGGCGCGTGCGCTTCCCATTTCCAAAACCTGAGATGCGCCCTGGCGTCACTTGTGAAGGGCGGCGTCCTTGCCGGGAAGGTAAAAACCAGGCTTCGTTTCCAAAATTT
This sequence comes from Verrucomicrobiia bacterium, assembly GCA_036489615.1. GTDB lineage: Bacteria > Verrucomicrobiota > Verrucomicrobiia > Limisphaerales > UBA11358 > UBA11358. Next base: position 10,292 of record DASXFM010000174.1, read on the forward strand.
TGGGTATAGGCAATGCAACGAGAAACGAAGCCGAAAACGGGTCAAAAACCGCGTTTTTATTGGGGTTTTTGAAGATTTTTTGGTTTCCTGGGAGGAGGATGGTTGTGGGGGAAATGCTATATCTTTTTCATTAGCGTTTGGAAGGACATTTGGTTTGCGGGGACAGGCAATTTAAAAACTGAGATGCGCCCCCAGTGGACAGCCGTCTATGTCATTTGTCCGAAAAGAGGCGCGACGTAAATACGATTCAAGCTTGCCGTTAGACGGGTCGTGGGTCAGGCTTGGCCCAATGGGTTTTTCCAATGGATCGCCACGTTGCATTTTGGACTATGTTGGTTTGTGTGGCCGTAATTCCTTCGCTAATCCTGGGATTCCTTCGCGGTCGAGCCATTGTAAGAGCCTATCGGAATATTTACGCAGACTTGAAGAAGGCGGGGATTGAGCTTTCGCAGGCGGACCTTCAAACGTTGTATACGCAACTCGTTCGCAATCCCAGGGCAATGCTGTCCTCTGAGAGCCAGGATGTTTCACAAAGCATCAAGGAACAGCATGTTAAAGAGCTGGTTTCATACTTGAAGCCTATTCGATATGCGTTCGCGATTATTGCTATCGCAGGGGTAGTCGCAGTTGTTTTATTTCAACATCTCTGGCCTAACCGATGATGCCTTGCAACGCGCCGAAGCTAACAGCGCAACAGGATTTTGAAAGTCGTCCGCTCTGACGTGCGCCGATATCTCCGGACAAAGTCTGATGTCCGCGCTTTGCATTCCGCCCGATCAGATTGGATGAGTGCAATGCTTACGCTTCAGCGGCTGCCAGTGGACTCGATGCTAACGATTACCAAAACCGCGATTGACGAGTTGTTGAAAGCGTACGCTCGTTTTTTCTCCGCTGTGAAATTGGCCAATGAAAACATCGCTTTTGGACCGGCCAATGGACGCGCTTACATTAATAGTTTCGCGCGTTCCTGTTTGGATTCATTAGGAACAATTTTGAAGAAATAAAGGCAAAACGGCCCGTTTTTTCTGGCCCGCCGCTTGCTTACTTTATGCTGTTTTGGGACTCTGGTTATGCCGACGAAAAGCCAACCATGCAACGCCATGTGCGCCGCGCTCGCGCTCGGTTGTGCAGGCCTGGCAGGCACCGCAGGGCAGCTTCGCGCGCAGGATACCCTTTCTGGATTTTACGCAGGCACTGACGCAGGCTTGAACCTTACCAGCGATTTGAACGCTCCTGGCGTGTCCATTTCGTTGCGCCCGGGGGTGCGGGGCGATGGTTCGGTTGGCCGCGCCTGGAAAGTAGCCGACGAATTGTCCGTAGCCGCCGAGCTTGAGGCGGGTATTCTTTACAATACGTTGGACAAGGCGACGACGGGCGGTCAATCCATCGCAGCGGGCGGTTCACTGACTGATGTGCCCTTGCTGGCCCATGCGGTCTTGCGCTGGCAGTTTCATACACACTGGATCGCTTACGCGGGCGCGGGCGTCGGTTGCGCTTTCAGTTCGCTGCATCTCAACGCCGGCGGATCGAATTACGGTTTAAACGGCACTGATGTGGACTTTGCCTGGCAGGGAATGACCGGCGTCCGGTACCGATTTGGGTCTAATGAAATCGGGCTGGGTTACGAATACTTTTCGTTCAAGCGTTCGGGTCTGCAAATGATCGGAAACAACACGATTCTGGCCTCCTATACGTTTTGCTTTTAAGGACGAGAGCCGCGCCGCCGACGGTGTGGCCGGACCTTTAATCATTGTTATTCTCATCCTCAAATGGGAGAACAGGGCTTGGATTTCATGCAATTTATTTTCATAATGCTCAGCACATGCAATTCATCCGCGATATCTATGCTGCCAAACGGGGGGCTGGTCAGCCGGTCATTTCGTTTGAATTTTTCCCGCCAAAGACTGACGAAGGCGAACGGAACCTGATTGAAAAACACATTCCCGCGCTCGCGCAGGCCAGGCCGGATTTTTGTTCAGTCACCTATGGAGCGGGCGGCGGCACGCGGGACAAGACCCTGATGATTGTCGACCGCATTCAACGAGAACATGGATTGACCGCTCTTGCCCACCTGACCTGTGTCAATCACACGCGCGATGAGGTCCACGCCGTGTTGGAAAAAATCCGCGCTTTGGGCTGCAAAAACATTCTCGCTTTGCGCGGCGACCCTCCCGGCGGCGCCGATTTTCGAAAAACCCCTGGCGGATTCGAATTCTCCTCCGAATTGGTCCAATTCATTAAAGAGCGCAATAGCTTTTCCGTGGGTGTGGCCGGGTTTCCGGAAGGCCATATCGCCAACAAAACCGGCAAGGTGGATGATTGGCAGCATTTAAAGGAAAAGGTCGATGCGGGGGCGGATTTCGTGCTCACGCAATTATTCTTCGATAACGCGGACTTTTTTGAGTTTCGCGACCATTTGACGACCCGGCTTGGAGTTAAGGTGCCGCTTGTCCCCGGCATCGTTTCTATTCTTAGCGCCGGACAAATCACGAAATTCACCCAACTCTGCGGTTCGAAAATTCCGGCGCCGCTGCGAAAAAAACTCGACGAACTGGGCGATGATGACGAGGCCGCGGCGGAGTTCGGCATTGAATACGC
>DASXFM010000195.1:0-6500 GCA_036489615.1 Verrucomicrobiia bacterium
GGGTGTGCTCATTCCATCCGCCACCTAATGCCTGGTAGAGATTGATCAGGCTAATCAATCGCGAATATTGGGTTTGGATGAGGCCTTCGCGAGCGCTATCGAGGGTTTGCTGCGTGACCAGGACGTCCAGGGTGCTATTGACGCCGGTTTTAAAGCCGGCTTTGGTGAGGTCAAAGCTCTGTTGATCGGCTTTCACGAGCGTTTCATCATCCGCCAATTGTGATTGCACGGTCTGCCGCACGGCCAACGCGTCGGCCACTTCCTTGAAGGCGGTTTGAATGGTGCCCTGGTAATTCGCGGCCTGCGCTTCTTCGGCAGCTCGATCAGCCTGGAGCTGATGATACGCGGTTCCCAAATCGAAAATCGGCCAGACCAATTGTGGATTGAAGAGCCAGGCCGATGTACCCGGCGCGAATAAATTTTGCAACGATATGGTGGAGTAGCCGGCGTTGGCCGTAAGCGTGATGGTCGGGAAAAAGGCGGCACGCGCAGCACCAATGTTCGCATTCGCAGCCTTGAGTTGATGTTCAGCCTCGAGAATGTCCGGGCGCTGTTCGAGCAATTCCGAAGGCAACCCCGCCGGAATGTCCGAAAGACATAAATTCAGATCGAGCTTAGGGGAAGGCTGCAAGTCCGCCGGCAAGGGCATGCCGACCAACAGTGTGAGGTTGTCCGAAGCCTCGGCCAACTGTTGAGCATAGGCCGCCGCAGATGCGGACGCGGTGGAGAGCTGGCTCGATGCCGTATTCAGATCGAATTGGGAAACCACGCCCGCCTCAAAGCTGCGTTTGGTCAACGCGAACGATTGCCGCGCGGCGTCCAACGTCTCGCGCGCAATCGCCAGTTGTTGGGCGGCCTCCTGTTGGGTCAGATACGCCGCAGCCACCTGAGCAACGAGCGCGATTTGCGCCGTCCGGCGCGCATCTTCCGTGGCAAAGTAATTTTCGAGAGCCTGGCGCGTGAGGCTGCGGATCCGGCCGAACAAATCCAATTCATACGAAGAAATGCCAAGGTTTACCTCGTATTCACGATAGGTGAGCGGCTTCTGGCCAGCAAAGACGTTGGGGACGCGCTGAGCGTTCTCACTGGCATTGATGTTTCCAGTTGGAACCAGCTCCGCCTGCGAGATGCGATAAAGCGCGCGGGTTTGGGCCACGTTCTCGACAGCGGCGCGCAGGTTGGGATTGTTGGTCAAAGCGAGCGCAATGACTTGTTGCAGCCGTTGATCGCGAAAGAAATCCCGCCAGCCGATGTTCGCCATCGGCACGGCTGCGGGCGCCGTTTGAGTTTTGGCGTAACCGGGCACATTCGGCCAGGACGACGAAACGTTCGCCGGCGGCCGCTGATATTTCGGAATCATCGTGCAGCCGGCGACTGTGAGCACGAGGATGAATGCAGCCAACCTTTTGGAGAAGGCGTTGAAACGTTGAAACGTTAAAACGTTAAAACGGCGAAGCATTGCCTTAATATGAAAGAGCGAGTTCATGATTTTGGCGGGTGATTGTCTTTGCCGGCAGCGGTAATCGATCCATGGCCGGGCGCAACTTTGCCTCTCTTGAAAATCCGGCGGATGGTCACATAAAAGACCGGCACGAGGAAGACAGCCAGCAGAGTGGCCGAAATCATACCTCCAATGACGCCCGTGCCCATGTCATGCCGACTGGCCGCGCCGGCACCCGTGCTCAAAGCCATCGGCATTACACCCAAAATGAAGGCGAGCGAGGTCATCAGGATTGGCCGCAGACGCAACCGCGCCCCGGTCAACGTGGCCTCCAACAACCCCATACCCTGCGCCTGCAGGTCCTTGGCGAATTCCACGATCAGAATGGCATTTTTGGCGGACAGCCCGATAATCGTGAGTAGCCCGACTTTAAAATACACGTCGTTTGGGAGTCCGCGGGCATGGGCACCCAGCAATGCTCCAATGACGCCCAGGGGTATCACGAGAATGACTGCAATGGGAATAGACCAGTTTTCGTACAGCGCGGCCAATGCAAGGAACACGACCAAAATCGATATTGCGAGCAATACGGGCGCCTGTTGCGATGACAATAATTCTTCATAGGACTGTCCCGTCCATTCATAGCCGATGCCCCTGGGCAACGTCTTGACGAGCTTCTCCATTGCGTCCATGGCCTGGCCGATGCTTTTGCCCCGCTTGGCTCCGCCAGTCATTTCAAGCGACGGAAAACCGTTGTAATGTTGCAGTGAGGGCGACGCATAAATCCAATGCGTTTTCACAAATTCAGACAGCGGGGCCATATTCGTGCCGTTCGCCTGTACATACACCTTGTCCAGGTCCTGAGGAAGCATCCGGTAGGGCGCGTCCAGTTGTGCGACGACGTGCTGCACCCGGTTGCCATCGATGAAGTTGTTGATGTAATACGAGCCAAAGCAGGTCGTGAGCGTCGTGTTTAAATCAGCAGGGGAGACGCCCATCGCGGCAGCCCTGGTGAGGTCCACGTCGATCTTCAATTCCGGCGTATCTTCGAGCGCCTGCATTTGCAATTGTTCGATATCTGCATTTGTCGCCGCCATGGCCATCAATTGCCTCCTGGCCGCCATTAGCTTTTCATGGCCAAGTCCGCCCTGATCTTCCAATTCCAGGTCGAATCCCGCCTGAAATCCCAGCTCAGGAATAGGTGGCGGATTTATGGGAATGATAAAAGCGTCAGGCATGCCGCCCAATCCTCCAAATGCCCGTTGAATCATCTGCGGGACGGCATTGGTGGGACCCGGGCGTTCGCTCCAGGGTTTCAAATGCACAAAGGCCAGCGCCGAGTTCTGCGCCTGGCCGGCAAAACTAAAGCCAGCGACGTCAATCACATCCTGCACCTGCGGCTGGCTGAAATAATAATGCTCCATGTTCTTGAGCGCATTCACCGTGCGTTCCTGCGTGGCTCCGACGGGCAGCTGGATCAAGTTGATAAAGTAACCCTGGTCTTCGGCCGGGAGAAAGGACGAGGGCAGACCTGCAAAGAGCCAGCCCACGGCCCCCACAATGAGCAGGTAAACCAGCAAATAAATCGGGGCCCGTTTCAAAACATGGCTGACCGAACCTTCGTAATGGTGCGTGGTGGCGTCAAACTTCCGGTTGAACCATCCCCAAAATCCACCTTTATGAAAATGATGCCCCCTCTCAACCGGCTTAAGCATAGAGGCGCATAACGCGGGCGTAAGGGACATCGCGAGAAAAATGGAAAATCCCATGCAGGAGACCAGCGAGAGCGAAAATTGCCGATAAATCGCCCCGACCGACCCTCCAAAGAACGCCATGGGAATGAAGACGGCCGTAAGCACGAGCGAAATGGCAATCAGCGCGCCGGTGATTTGTTCCATGGCTTTGCGTGTCGCATCGCGAGGAGACAGGCCTTCCTCGTTCATGATGCGTTCCACGTTTTCTGTCACCACGATGGCGTCGTCCACCAGGATGCCGATGGCCAGGACCAGTCCGAATAGCGTCAAAAGATTGATGGAAAAGCCAAGCAGGTTCATGATCGCGAATGAACCGAGCAGGGCGACCGGCACAACAATCGTGGGAATGAAGGCAGTCCGAAGATTTTGGAGGAAGAAATAAAGGATTAGAAAGACCATCACGATGGCTTCGAGCAGGGTCTTGACGACTTCCTGGATGGAAGCGCGGATGAATTCCGTCGTATCATAAGGCCAAGTGACGATGACGCCGGGAGGAAAGAATCTGGAAAGTTGCGCGACCTTGGCGCGCACGGCGTCGGCAGTGGCCAGGGCATTGGCGCCCGGTTCGAGATGGATACCGACCGCCGCGCAGGGCCGGCCATTGGCCCGCACACCAAACGTATAGGTTTGTCCCGCCAATTCGATCCGCGACACGTCGCGCAAATAAACGCGCGAGCCGTTAGGATTCACGCGCAAGACGATGTTTCCGAATTGAGTCGGCGTAGTGAGTGTGCTCTGGCCCTGCAAGGTGATATTGATTTCCTGCCCGTTCACCGCGGGCAACATGCCCAATTGTCCCACCGGCACTTCGTTGTTTTGGGCCTGGACCGCGCTAACTATCGTCGCAGCCGAGATGGAATAGTCCTTGAGCTTATTCGGGTCCAGCCAAATGCGCATGGCGTACTGTGAACCAAACAAGTCTGCTTCACCCACGCCACTCACGCGGCTGACCGGGTCAAAGAGCGTGGATTGGATGTAATTGCCCAGCGCAATGGCATCGAGACTGCCGTTGGTGCAGGACAAAGTGAAAAACATTAAAAAGTTGTGGGTGGATTTGGCGACGACGAGTCCCTGTTGCTGCACGGTAGCCGGCAGGCTCGGGATGGCCAGTTGCAGTTTGTTTTGCACATCTACCTGCGCGATGTCCGGGTCAGTGCCCGGTTCGAAATACAGCGTCACCTGGGACTGTCCGCTCGAACTGCTGGTCGAGGACATGTACAACAGATGGTCCAGGCCGCTCATCTGTTCTTCAATGACCGCTGTAACCGTGTTTTGGACCGTCTCAGCCGAGGCACCCAGATAATTTGCCGTAATGGAGATAGAGGGTGGGGCCACACTGGGATATTCAGCGATGGGCAAATGAACGATGGCCATGACCCCCGCCAACATGATGAACACGGAAATAACCCAGGCAAAGACGGGGCGATCTATGAAAAATTTGGGCATGACGCGGTTTTTCTATTTTTGGCCGGCTGCGTTGGTCGTCCCGACGTCTACTGGATTGACGGTCGTTCCTGGAAATGCCTTTTGAAGCCCGTCGACGATCACACGGTCTCCCGCTTTTAATCCCGATTGCACAATCCAATCGGTACCGGTCGCCACCCCTAACTGTATGGGCTCGGGCACAACGGAATTTGTAGACGTCACCAACATAACCGACGCCGAGCCCGTCGGATCGATCACGACTGCGCGTTGCGGGACCAGGATGGTATTCGGCGAGATGCCTTCATCCAGCGTGCCGACCGCAAACATGCCCGGCAACAGCACACGGTCCGGATTGGGAAATTCGGCCCGCAACGTGACCATGCCGCTGCTCGGGTCTACTGAAACGTCCTGAAATAAGAGCTTGCCAGCGTGAGGATACGTTGAGCCGTCAGGCAACTGCAGCGTCACTTTTAACTCGTTGGAAGCGGGACTTTGCAACTGGCCGGACTGTAATTTTGCGCGCAATTTCAAGACGTCCACGCTCGCCTCGGTAAAGTCGAAATAAATCGGGTCCATTTGTTGGACGACCGCCATGGGCGTAGCGCCAGCCTGGCTGACCAGTGTGCCCTGGGTTACGAGTGCCGGGCCGATTCGGCCGGAAATCGGCGCCGTGACCGAACAATAACCCAGGTTGATGGCCGCAATTTCCTGGGCTGCTTTGGCCTGGGCGGTGGCCGAGATGGCATTATCATAGTTCTGCCGGCTCACCGCGTTTATGCCCACCAGCGGCTTGTAACGGTCCGTTAAAGATTGCGCCTGAACCAGGTTCGCCTTGGCGCTGTCGAGCTGCGCCTGATAAGGGGCAGGATCGATTTGGTAAAGCACCTGGCCGTTCGTTACGTCCATGCCCTGATCAAATTCCCGGCGCAAGACGACTCCATCCACGCGTGCGTTGACATTGGCAATCTGCTCCGGATCAACCCGACCGGGTAATTGCGTTGTGACGGGCAGCGCCTGAGACTGCAGCGTGACGACGTTTACCATCGGCGGCGGCATTGCGCCCATGCCGTTTTCGGCCGGGCCGCGATGGCAACCTGCCGCCAGCAGCGCAACGAGCGCTACGCCAAATGATCCAACAGGAACTCGTGGTTTTGAAAAAGGCCCATTCATATATTTTAGATTTAGCGTAAAACCGAGGCGCGCAAACCGGCGGCGGTAAACGTAACCAGACGCTGGATCAACCCTTCCGCGTCCAGGGTCTTGCGCATTTTGACCGGCAGGTTCTTTTGTTTGCCGCACGTCAGCAGCGAATAGTGCAGCGCGCCGAACATGAACTTAATTCGCCAGAATAATTCTTCGGGTTCCAGTCCCGGCAACGCGCGCAAAAATGCCGCATCAAACCGGCGGATCATCTTGTCAAAATGCGCCCGGACCAATTGTTCAACTTCCACGTTTGGCTCGCTCAGGCACCGGCCCATAAGCCGCAAAAATGTTTCATTGTCCTGCTCATCGTCAAAGCCCCGCTCCACGGCCGGGCGAATCATGGCTTCCAGAACGGCTTCGAGTTTTGGCGCCTTTGCGCCGCCTCTTTTTTCAGCCGCTTCCAGCAATTCCAGCCTCCGCGCATTGAGTGGATCAATGCAATGCTTGAATACCTCCGCCGCCAGGGCCGATTTGGTGCGAAAATGATAATTGATGGCGGCCAGGTTCACGCGAGCGGCCTGAGTAATGTCGCGAATGGAAACTCCTTCGATGCCACGCATGGCGAACAGCTTCTCAGCCGCTTCGATAATGCGATGCCGTGTCTCGACGGAAGATTCCTCGACGCCCTTGACCTGTGATCGAACCAACTTTTTCAAACGAATGTATGAAACATACGT
>DASXFM010000244.1:0-7672 GCA_036489615.1 Verrucomicrobiia bacterium
GACCACTTTGAGGCCGTTTTGATTGGCCTGGTCCAGCGCAAAATCCACAAAATCAGAGGCTCCGACATAAGGCTTGGGCGCTTCGAGCGCCCAATAGCCCACCGGCAAACGAACGGCGTTAAGGCCGCAATTTTTTATCCAGCGGAAATCCTCAGCCGTAATAAATGTCTCTCGATGTTTTTGAAGGCGCGTTTTGGCGCCATCACCCAACGCGAGAGACAAACTATATTCATCCTGCGCATCGCTGCCACGATAGACATGGGGAACCATCCATTTCTCTAACACGAGCCATCCACCTAAATTTACTCCACGCAAGATGAGCGGTTTGTCCTGGCTCCCGGAATCACTCGGAACCGGAAAGTTATTATTCGTTTGCGCGAAGGCATCGCCGGATACGCGAACGGTCGCCAGCGCCAAAGTACTGCCGACGGCACTTTTGATAAATTCTCTCCGTTTCATGGTCATAACACGTCGAAATAAAGATGATTGACTGATTAATTCGACGGGGCTGTGCTTACTGAATTAAGCCAGGTGAGGTCTGGGGAGGGGCTGGGGTTGGCCGTCCAGCCATCGGTACTGGCGGTGGGGGATGATGGCCGCTCGTTAATCATGCCATTGTCCGACCAGCGGTGCGGTTCGGAATGGCCGTCCGCATACGCCAATTGGCTCGAACGTCCATGCAACACCGCCGGGCTGTTCGGCCAGGTGGTTATTTGCCGCGGATCCACCGCAAAAAAACCGTCGTCAATGCTGTAGGGACTTTCTTCAATAAAAACAAAGATTCGGCTCGGACCCGGATTAGCCATGTTCGGCAACTTCGTATACACATTGTAACCGGTAATCCCTTCCCACGGGCTCGAGGCATAACCCGGAGCGTCCATCGGCTGGACCCAGCAGTTCATCGAATAGGTCCGTAACGCCGGCGAGAAAAAGGCTGTCGCCCCTCGCGGAACCGTCGTCAGATCGCCCGGACAGTGATAGATACTAATGCTGTTGATATACGGATAAATCAAACCCGCCATGATCCACCAGCTATACTTGCTGCCTCCGGGATAAGGACCCGGGGTGACGTCCGCCTGATTGGGCGACTGAAAATCTCCCGGACACCAATCGGCGTTGGCGCCCCCGGGCAGCAGTTGCGGTTCGATCCGGGGATCGCCGGTGTAGGTAACACCCCCAGCCCCGTTCAGACCGCGATTGGGCACCAGCTTGTCCGCGTTGTCATTGGCATACATGATCCAAGCCAGGGACAACTGATGCTCGTTGGACAGGCACTGGATGGCCTGCGCCCGTTTCCGGGCCTGGGCCAGCACCGGCAACAGGATCGCCGCCAGGATGGCAATGATGGCAATGACCACCAACAGTTCGATCAAGGTAAAACCTTGCTTCTTCTCAGTCCCTTTATTCACTCGAGGCATTTCCATATAGTTCATTCTTCGATGGGCGGCGGGCACCGGCTTGAACGCCGGTGCCCGACCCCGCCACATTACCCACTTATTGAGCTTGGACGCGGTAGAACCGCGCGGTGCCACTGGCACTGTCGGTAGCCGTCTTGACGGTTCCATCACCCGTGATGCTGCTGCCCAGGGTCTGCCAGTTGGGCGAGGTCAGACTGGTGCTATATTGCACCGTGTAGCTGTGACCGCTCTGCGTCGGGAACTTAATCGAGACCGTGCTGCCATTTACGGAGGCACTCAGCGAAAATGCCAACGACCCAGAAACGGTGGCTGGTACAAAGATATAGAAATGGCTGTTGACGTTTCCAGTTGCAGCTCCAGGTCCAGCAGTGACCTGCAGGGTTTCAACGCCGCCCAGAGAAACCAGCACAGGCTGGCCATTGTTACCGGTCAACTGTATCCAGTGCCAGGATTGGAAGCCGTTGGCACTCGCATCGGAAAACGATCCCAATAATTGGGTGGTTTGGGTGAGGGTGCCCTGGCCATTGGTGACTAAACTGACCGTGGTGTTGGTATAAGGAACTCCTCCAGCCAACCGACCATAGACATAATAGCTATTCGTCGGGAACGTGCGGGTGTAATTAAGCCACGTTCCGGGCGTCCACCAGCCGACATTGTAGTCGGTATTGGTTGTGGGAACGGGCTCACCGGGAACGTTTTCGAAAGGCGGTTGTGCACTTGACCCTTCATTGATGAACTTGCCACGCAGGAAGTCCGAGGTCACTTGCGTACCGATGGCGTCGGCGGTCAGCGAAACCGTCCCTGGAGTGTTGCCGTCCACCCGGTAGAGGTAGGTCTCACCCGTGACGTTGGTGGTGGTATAATCGATACCGTACTCGGCCGTATTGTTGGCATCGCCGCCGGGATAGAAGTAATAGCTATTGGCCGCCGCAGTGGTTGTGGCCGTTTGGATAGAGTCATCAATCCATTGCCCCCCATTGAAGTCAGATTCGTCAGCTTCAACCATTAAGTCGTTTTGACTGAATGTGTCAAAAGTCTCGGTATGGGTGTTGGAATGGCCCAATGCATCGGTAGCCGTAATCGTCACGGTGTAGGATCCCTGCGAGTTCAACGGCAGGCTGACTGCCCAGTTCGTCGAAGATCCGCTGAAGGCCAACTGCGACGAAACATTTGCCCCGTTCAAGGTCACCTGAACGTTGGTCTGGTTAATGGTGGTGAACGAAGAGCTCACTGCGAAGGTCAGCGCATTGGTATTCTCAAAGGGCTGCAAACCGTCGGGATAAATATTTACGATAGCGGGCGGAGTGTTGCTTCCTGGAACCAGCATGAAAAAATTCATGTTGATACCGCCACCCAATGACCCAGAGGTGACCCGGAACGTCGTTTGCCCATTCAATTTAATTGCGAGCAAGTTTCCGTAGGAATCCGTAAGGGGGATAAAGTTAAAATTGTTCCATCCCTGGGCGGTAAATTGGAACATTCCCAGTTGCTGAAGAGTCTGGCCAGTCGTGCCTTGGCCGTTAATCACCTGGGCCAGAGTGGCATTGGCCAAGCCGCCATTTCCATTGGCCAGGCGGCCATAGACGTTATAGACGCCCGCCGGGTAGGTTCGGGTGTAATTGAGCCAGTTGCCCGGGTTAAAATATCCGACCAGATAATCCGGAATGCCTGCGGCCGTAAACTGGGCACGCGGCGTCTCTCCCGCCAAAGCGATGGACACTTCATCGTTCGTGCGCCACAGGTGAGGTTGGTTGGTGGCAAAATTAGGCACGTATTCATCGATGTTTGAGATACCGACCGTATTGTAGTAGCTGTTAATACTATTAGTGGAGATCACTGAGTTATCGATGAATTGCCCTCCGTTGAAATCAAAATCCTCCGCTTCCCACGTGTAATAATTGGTGCTGAAGGTATCGAACTGAATTGCCGAGGTCACCACCGCACCGCCCGTATTGGAGACAGTAATTTGTCCGGCATAACTTTGGTTCAATTGGAGGTTCGTATAGGAAACACTGATATTATCGGTTCCAGCGCCGGTAATTTTAAGACCGCTCGTGATATTGGTGCCATTCAGGGTCACTTGAATGCCACTGGCATTGATCGCATAACCGGCGGAGGCAGCCGTAAAGGAAAAGGTGTTGGTGGCATTGAACAACGCCGTGCTGTCATTCGGGAAAATATTATTAATCGACAATGACGGAGCAATCGTAAGATTATTAAAAGCCACATCGCTGCCATTACCGGCACCGTCGTTAAAAACTTCTATACCCACCAACGGCCCCACGAACGTGCCGCTCCATTTGTCCGAACCGGCCACGGCGGTATAGGTGTTAGGGCCGGTGATGCTGAAAGATATATTAAACTCGCTTTGATATTGATAGCTCATGCCGCCCGCGCTCACATCGGTAGAGCCGGCATCGTTGTAAAAATATCCATTACCCGGGTAAGGAAAACCGGCGTTGGGCTCCCCTCCGTAAATCCCAAACGTGATCGCATTGGTAGAACTATTGAGCAGGCTCACGCCAACATCGCGCCCGGCGTCCGCGGCGCGCATTTCGAAATTGATCGAGATCGTTTGGCCGACGGTCAAGGCGCCGCCTGGAAAAGTGTTGGTGGCTTGAATCCAGCCGCCGTCTCCGGCCGGGAGGCCGCTCGGGGAAGTCCAGATTTGCCATCCGGAAAGCGTCTCACCCGAAAAAGCCGTGCCGAAATAATCACCCGAAATGCCACCATTGGTAACCCCGGCCTCCTGCCCCAACGTCCATACGCTAACTGCATTGTTATTTTGATCCACTCCGTCACTGGGCAAAGCTCCGGGAGCAGCCGTGGCGGTGTATGAAATAGTGTTTGATGCCGTTGCCAATCTTACCAAGCTGATTACCCCAATAAGAATTAACGCAATTCGTTTCATAAGATTTAGTTGCCGTAATGTTCGATAAAGACACCGCTGCCGGAATGGCGTGGTGGCTTCTAACGTAATAATCTCATAATGGTCATGGTATCCACACCACTCTTTCGGGTAGGTTCACCCCTGGCTCTTTTGGTCATTTTCGCCTTGAATTCCGATGATTTTGGGATAACTTGAACTCTACGATTTCCGTGAAAGAGTTTTTCAAGCTGCTGCTCTTTTTTGCATTTGCTCTTTCAAATGCAGGCCAGACAGTTTCGGCTCAACAGTCAAACGTGGTCCTAACCAACGCTTCCGCAGTCCTCGCGCTTTCGGGTGACCAGGCTTCAAAAGACATCAAGGTGTCCATCCGTGGTGTGGTCACCGCGGCGGAGCCTGACTGGGGTGGGCGATTTTTTATCCAGGATTCCAGCGGCGGGGTTTTCGTGGAAAACATCAGCAGCCGCCAACCGTCTCCCGGTGATGTCCTCGAGCTCAACGGCGTCAGTTTTCCCGGCGGATATGCCCCCACCATCACCAGGCCGAATTGGAAAAAAATCGGGGAAGCGCCGCTGCCGCACCCCAAGTCCGTGGCGATTGAGGACCTGATGTCCGGTGCTGAAGACGGCCAACGGGTCGAATTTTCCGGGATCGTCAGGCATGCGCAAAGGTCCGGTAATTTGCTGCAAGCGGAACTGACCTCTGGAGGTTATCGGGTCATCGTATATGGCCCCATGCTGACCGGCATCGATCCCGAAACGTTGGTCGGGGCCCAGGTTCATGTAACAGGCACCCCCGCCACCGCCTTCAACGGCCAATTGAGACATTTGGTTTCTGTGAATGTTTATTGCCCTTTTATCACAGATTTTTCAATCGTAAGGTCGGCGGCACCGGATCCTTTTCAGGAGCCAGTGACCCCGATCAATAATATCGCGCAATACCGCGCCGGGCGTTCTTTTGCCGACCGGGTCCATATTAAGGGAGTGGTCACCTATCAACGAAATGGGGAAGACCTGTTCATCAAGGATGATACGGGAGGACTACAAATCAAAAGCCGGGAAGTCCTCTCATTGTCCAAGGGCGACATCGTCGAGGCCGTGGGTTTCCCCGAATATGTAAATTTTTTACCCGTCCTGGACGACGCCGTTTTCCGAAAAGTGGATGAACCGCGGGCTGACGTAGAAGCGCTCACTCCGGCTATCGGGTCATTGGCAGCAGGCTGGCATCATTCCGATTTCATCACCGTGCAGGGAAAGTTGCTTGACCATTTGGAAGAACAAAGCACTACGCCGGATGGTGAGCCTGACATTAAAACCATCCTGGAGCTTCAATCCAGCAACGTGGTTTTTACTGCCGTCGCTGAAACTTCCTCACCCAATCTGCCATTGATCTCTATCCCCATCGGCAGCCTGGTCGAAGTCAGCGGCGTTTGCTTCCTGCAAAGCGCGGCGGATGGACATATCCAGTCCATCCAAATCCTGCTTCCGGCCACTTACAGCGTTCAGGTATTGAAAAAGCCAAGTTGGCTGACTCCGGAACGTTTATTTATTTCTCTGGTCATCGCCTTTATCGTCATCATTGCCGGAACGACCTGGACGATCATGGTCACCAGACGGAATTCCGCCTTGAAACGCCTGATTCATGCGCGGGAGCTGGACCAAATGGAACTCCAGGAAGCCCACGACACGCTGGACTCGCGAGTCAAAGAACGGACTGAACAATTGAAGTTTGAGGTCACCGCCAGAAAGGAAGCCGAAGTCCAATTCAAAGCCACGCTGACGGAACGCACGCGACTGGCAAGGGAACTTCACGATACGATCGAACAAACGATGACGGGCATCACTTTACAACTCAATACGATCAATAAGCTGTTTGATCAGGACCCCCAATCCGCAACGCATCATCTGGGATTGATCCGGAATATGGTGCGTAGAAGCCGCGTGGATTTGCGAAGGACCATTTGGGACCTGCGCAGCCGCGAGCAGGAACAATTTGATTTATGCAAAGCCCTGCTGATTGGGGCAAACCGGATCACCGAAGATGCCGGCATCCGCATCGAGGTGGAAACCAAAGGTGACGTTCGTTCCCTGCCGGAAGTCGCCGAAGACACGTTGCTGCGGATCTGCCAGGAGGCCATCACCAACACGGTCAAACATTCCGGTGCCAGCTCCGTGAGGATTAACCTGGAGTTCAGTGATCAAAAAATTGTCCTGGAGATAAGAGATAACGGGAATGGTTTTACCCCGGATAATTGCGCCGGACCCAACGACGGGCATTTTGGCATCCTGGGAATGGCCGAAAGAGCCAAGCGGGTTGATGGACAGATCTCCATCACCAGCCAGCCCGGGCAAGGAACCATCGTACGCGTGGAACTGCCGATCACTCCCGGCAACCCGTCAAAAACTATCAATGAGCCAGCCGAACCTACAGAAATCGTCGCCGATTAGAATCCTTATCGCCGACGACCATTACATCGTCCGCATCGGTTTGATCGCCATGGTCAATCTCGAGCCGGACATGGAAGTCGTCGCCGAAGCGACCGACGGCATCCAGGCCGCGGCGATGTTTAAAAAGTGGAACCCTGACCTCACGCTGCTGGACGTGCGCATGCCTATCAAAAATGGAATCGAAGCCGCGATAGAAATCCGCCAGCAAAATAATGAAGCCCGGATTTTGATGCTGACCGCCCTTGATGGTGATGAGGACATTCACCGGGCGATGGAAGCGGGAGCCGCGGGCTATGTGTTGAAAGATTCCACCGAGGACAAGTTGCTGCCCGCCATTCGGGCCGTGGCTTCGGGGAAACGGTGGATTCCCGAAGAAGTCGCCAAACGCCTTGAATCCCGGCGCCTGTTTGAAGAACTGACGCCGCGCGAATTACTGATCCTGCATGAAGTGGTCAAAGGTCTGGCCAACAAACAAATCGCCGATGTCCTGAGCATTAGTGAGAACACGGTCAAATGGCATTTAAAAAATATCCTGGCTAAACTTTGTGTGGCCGACCGGGCGGAAGCGGTCGCGGTGGCGATTCAGCGAGGCATCATTCATTTGTCCGCCAAAAATTAGCGGGCTCTTTGGCTCAGGCAAGATTCTGCGGACCGAAAGCATGTTTTAATAATTCCTTCGTGGAAACGCGCAACTCCCCTGCTCCATCGCACACGCAATAAATTTCCGCGTCCGGGCCAAATTCATTGATGACCTGCCGGCAGGCGCCGCAGGGAGCCGAAGGGTTGGCGGTGGGAGTATAAACGGCAACGGCCGCGACCTGTTTTGAACCACTGGCCACCGCCTGAAAGATTGCGTTTCGTTCCGCGCAAATGGTCAGGCCGTATGAAGCATTTTCCACGTTGCAGCCGGAATAGATTTT
>DASXFM010000260.1:0-15590 GCA_036489615.1 Verrucomicrobiia bacterium
AGTTTCTCCTTTTTGCAAAGCCGCGTTGACCCGCCGCCGAATTTCAAATGGTGACAGGTCACGGGTCACAATGGAACCGCGACCAATCCGAAAATTGAACCCTTCCAAAGCCAACAAATCCGTCCATCGCTGCACCAGCCAAAGGCGCTCCGCGAAATTCTCCGCGGTTGTGGGTTTATCCAGGGATTGCTCCATTCGCCAGATTGCTTGAACGGTTTCCCGGTCGGGATAGGTGAGCAGAGCCGGTCTTTGCCAGCGGAAGACCCCGGATGGCAAACGGCATAAACTCGAGTCTTCCAGGACCGGCGCACTGCCGGAAAAACGTGTTTCGACGAATAAATCCAGGGGCTGGCGTTCGATGAAATCAAATGCCACCGGGCTGGTCACTTCGCCGTCGCGCCAGCGTGTCCGTACTGGAAGCAGTCCAAAACCATCGCGCGGTTTTCCACCGATGGTCGCCCAGGGAATGCGCATAAAAACGGTCCATTCATTTGTGCCGATCGAAACCGTCGCTGTGAACGTGTTGATCTTCCGGATGCCTCCCTGGCCACGCCCCTTATCCTCTCCATCGCCGGAATCGATTTCCGCCACTGTTCCCTGCTCGCAGCCGAATTTTAAGCCAGCCAATGTTTCGGTGAATTGAAAATAGATTGGGCTGCCCATATCGGGGCGAATAAACAGGTCTACCTTGTCCGGAAACGAAGAATCCTGATCGGAAGGAGTATCCAAAAGTGAAAACCAATTGGCGTTTCGATTGGTTGCTGGAAAAGACAAATCGGGTTCTGTGCAACGAAACACAACGATGAGCCCGTCGGCATCGCAAGCTATGCGGCATTCCGTGACCGCCTGCGCCACACCTGCGCCGCCGGCACGATAAAATCGGTCCAGGGAAACCGTATCTTCGCTATTTGTCAGCATCTCTGCCAAACCTGGCGTTTCTGGATAAGCCGGCGGAAGCGTCAGGGCATTGACGCCCCAAACCGGCGTTTCCGCCCCCGCATTTAAGAGTAAAGCGCAGAAGAACCCGAAGACGAAACATGAAAACCGAAACCACCTCCGGTAAATCACAGAAGTCCTTCCACCAATTTCCCGGCACATTCCGGCGCGCCGGCGGCAAAGATTCTTTTTGCGTCAAAAAATTCGGCGAGCAATCCCGGATTCGATTTGGACGACGCATCGGGCCGTCCAAAGGAGAGCAGGACGACACGCGTCCGGGCGCGAAAGTTTAGCGGCAATGCTTCGAGGGTCAGCAACACATGGTTCACCACACCCAAACGATTTGGGGCGACAATGATGGGCGCGGCATCGAGCTGCAGGATCAAATCCCGTGAATTGAATTTCTCGCCGAGCGGACTCAACAATCCGCCGGCGCCTTCCACCAACAAAACTTCGAATCGCTTTTGCATCTCCCGGACGCGCGCGATGACCTGGACGATTTTCAATTTTTTGCCCTCGCGCCGCGCGGCCAGAGATGGGGCGATGGCCGCCTTGAAGTGCCACGGATTGATTTCGTCCAGTGACAAAACCCTCTGGTTCGCACTGAAAATCTTCCGGGCATCACCACGGCCGCCCGAACAAATGGGTTTCAACGCGGCGGCGTTGACCTCCTGTCCGCGCAATTTGCGTGTCAGCAAAACCGTAAGAACTGTTTTGCCCGCGCCGGTGTCGGTACCGGTAATGAAAAAAATGCGTTTCAAACCAGTGAATGAAACCCGAAAGGAATTCCAACATCAAGCGTCAGGACGGGAAGAATCTTCCTGGTAGAGCCCGCGCTTACGGCAACATCAACCGGAAGAAATCATTCGTGCCGGCCGGCGTCACGGTGACCTGATCCACGTCGTTGACGACAGAGACCGTGTTCGTCATACCACTCCATTGGACCGGGGCGAGGGTCGCGCTCTGCTGCAACACTGCGTTCGTCCAGATACCCGGCCATGAGATGACGATTTGGTTTGCTGACGACGCGATGGTTAACGTAGGCATGAGCGCATTAATGAGACTTTGGCCGGCTGGCGTGCCCCATCCGGTGCAGAGATCGTAGCCGGATTCGGCGGAGAACTCAGCAGGGATTGCTGTTGTAAAACTGTTGCCCGTGGTGACATCATGGAAACAGGAATGATAATTAGGGCCAAGGCCGATGCCGTAGAGGGCGGGGTTGAGAAAGCCCACCGGCGGCAAGCTGTTTTGCGCGGCTTTTTGGTTGATCAATGCAGCCACCCCGGCCCATAACGGCGCGGCGCAACTGGTCCCGCCAACGCGGTAGTAAGTGCCGTTGTTTGCGATGACTTCGATCGCTCCTGCCACGAGGGCGACATCGGGAGAATTTCGATACAACGCCGAGCCTTGATTGGCGGCCATATTCACATTGGTTTGCCAATCGGGTATGGAATAAACGGCGCTGCTGCCCCCGCCACTCGCCGACCCGCTGCCGGGATTCCATACCGATTCCGACTCCCATGAACCCGGCGAAGCCGTTGTCGTCAGCGTCGTTCCGCCGACGAGTGTTTCATAGGGGCTGCCGGGCTCGCTGATTTCCAAAGACGGCTGCGCGCCGCTGTCTCCGGAAGCCTGAAACATGGATTGCCCCTGCGCGATCAATTCCTGCAATGCCTGGTCGGTAAGTGCCGAAGCATCAAAGGGCTTCCACGAAGAGCTTAATTGACTGGCCAAATCGTCCGTCGCCATCCGGTTTAGGATGTCCAGGCTATTGGTCCCTTCGTAAACAATCACGTTCGATAATCCGGGAGCCATCGCTATGGCCATATCAATATCCAGGGCCACTTCAAAGTTGTTCGTGCCGGCGACGTTGTTCGTGATGGAATCCAGAAAAACGTTCTGCAACGGGACGTTTGGCAGCCCGGCATTCTGTTCATAAACAGTGACGTCGTTGGGAAAATAACCGTCCATCTCAAAGAGACCAACTGTCTGCCCGGAGCCGGTCAGCGTGACACCGGGAAAATAGACACGGCGAAAATCTTTGCCAAAATATAAGCCCGCCAGGCCGGAGCCGCCGTAGGGCATGGGTCCGCCCGCGGAAAAACTCGTATCAACCCGCGCATAGGACGAAGGCTTCGCGAAATTGTCCAGCCCGTTGATGTCCATCACCGGCACAGGCGAGTCAAGCGACGGATCGGCGTCGGGCGCGTAGAAATTGCGCGATTCCGTCGGATGCCGATACGTGAGCAGATGTACCCGAAGCGTCGCTTCCACCGCCGACGCGGGGGCGCTGACATCCAGCAACATCCGATTTGGATGACGATGCATGATCGTCAGCCCATGTGCCTGGATGAATGCGGCAAGCGATTCGTAATCATTTGTCGATGGGCCAAACTGCTCCGCGAATTGTTTTGGCGTCAGATAATGATGAAAACTCGGACTGGCCGGATCATAAAGGTCGTGAAGCAGGTTGGTCAGTGCTTCGCGATGACGCCACGGCAATCCGATGACCAGATTGATGCGTGTGGAATCCGGAAGCGCGCCCAACGGCTTTAAATGCAACGCTCGGATGGCCTCGGGCACATGGTGCGGTAGAGTCTGCGCGGCCCGCGGGGTGTTTGGAAGCAGCAGGACGCCAACAATAAAAGCTAACCACGACTTTGCGGCACCGATTCGGATGGAGGGATGAACGCTCATGGACGTCCCGATTTATGGTTCCCCTTAGGGTATTAATTTTCTGCCTGGATTTTTGCCCACGAACACCGGGGCTCTTTTTCGGATTGTATTCCGCTTTTAAATTTTTTGCAAGCTTTTTTACGTTTTTGGCGGTTCATTCGGGCGCATCCACACAGTGTTCTTACGTCGGTGGTGGTAGGGACGGCGCGCTGCGCTGTCACCACCCGCGTAGAGCGGGCGGAACATGCGCGGCCCAACGTCCGACCACATTCGTTGCGCCGCTAAACGCGGCGCGGACAGAGCAGCGCGCCGTCCCTACCAGGAACAGTGCTAAGATGGACCCGGCACATTCGGTCATCGGTGGCTTAAATAAAATATTTGTCCTTTCCGCCCCTTCTGATTCGTCTTAACTATGAAACGACAATACGAACCGATAACAAAATAAAACTATGTCAAATACTGTCCGTTTGCATCGTGTGCTCCGCGCGTCGCCGGAGAAAATCTACCGCGCCTTTTTGGATGCCGACGCCATGGCCAAATGGCTGCCGCCCAACGGATTCACCGGAAAGGTCCATCGGATCGACGCCCGCACAGGCGGTAGTTATCATATGTCGTTTACGAATTTTGGGACCGGAAACAGCCATTCCTTCGGCGGCACTTATCTCGAACTCAAACCAAACGAGCGCATTCGTTATTCAAATAAATTCGACGATCCAAAGATACCCGGCGAGATGCAGACAACCATTACCTTGAAACCAGTCTTCTGCGGCGCCGAGCTGAACGTGGTACAGGAGGGAATTCCGGAAGCCATTCCCGCCGAAGCGTGCTACCTTGGCTGGCAGGACTCGCTGGCGCTTTTGGCGAAACTCGTCGAAGCTGAGATACCCGATACACACTAATGACACAAATCAAAACCCATTCTTTATGAAAAAATATCTTCCAACCATTGCGGGCACCTTGCTGGGGCTTTGCTTTTTGGCGGCGAGCATCCCCGTACTGTTCAACCTGGTTCCGTTTCCCAAAATGCCGGATGGCACCCCGATCGCTCATTTTATGGCGGCGGTCGTTCCGACGGGCTACATCAAGTTCGTGAAAATGTTCGAGTTTGTTGGCGGCCTTGTCGTGCTGGTACCCCGCCTGCGCAACATCGGTTTGCTCCTGCTGGGACCCGTCATCGTCAACATCATCGCATTCACTGTGCTCATTGACAACCCGAGGGATTTGATCAATCCAATCCTCGACATCATTATTGTCTGCGCCTTGTTCGTGCTTTGGGATGCGCGCGGCAAATTCTCCGCACTGCTCAATTAAATCTCCAAATAGAAAGGAATATTATGCTTCCCATTCTTCTCGCACTTGCGTTTATCGCACTCATTCTGATCGTGGTCATCACCGGCCAGCCAAACGATTTTATCGTTTCGCGGCAGATCAAGATTCGCGCCGCAGCGGAACAGATTTTTCCGCGTGTCAACGAACTGCGCAATTGGGAGCCGTGGAATCCCTGGGGCGCACTGGACCCCAACTGCAAAATGACCTATGCCGGTCCGCCGGCCGGAGTTGGCGCCAGCTATTCGTGGAGCGGCAACAACAAGGTCGGCGCCGGTCGCAATACCATCACGGAAAGCAGGCCAGGCGAGTTGGTGCGTCTGCGGCTTGAATTCCTTAAACCGATGGTCGCTACAAACACGGCCGAATTTACATTCCAACCGGACGGTGGCAGCACTGTCGTCACGTGGACTATGTCCGGGAAATGCAGTTTCACCGGTAAACTGTTCGGGTTGCTCGTGAATTGCGATAAAATGTGCGGCGACCAGTTCGACAAAGGACTGGCGAGCATGAAGGGACTGGTTGAATCGAGGGCAAGCGAGCCTGCGGTTCGATAAATTCCACGCTTGCGGGTGCAGTTCGCTCAATTAACCCGTCCCTCATCGCCAAATAACGTTAACGTAACACCGCAAATCATTTATGCTCAGTGATTTATAAATTTTTAACAGCCGTGTAACAGACTGTAACAAGCCCTGTAACACGGCAACTCGTTGGTAATCAACAGTGTAACAATGTAACGCAAATTCCAACTTCTCGTGTATACTCACCCCCAAAGCCACTGTGAATTTTTTCTGCAAGATGTGGCGAATGAAACCGTACAGGCCACGGAGGCGAATAACTCGCCGTTTTAAAAAAAGCCAAATGAAAGGACGTATAATGACAGCAACCGAGGGAGCCTGGAGAAATTCGAAAACGAATCAAATTCCAGAAATGGAAAAAAATGAATATCTGAACGGCTTTACGCTGATTGAACTGCTGGTCGTGATTGCCATTATCGCCATTTTGGCAGCCATGCTGTTGCCGGTCCTGGACCAGGCCAAACAAAAGGCGTGGCAATCCGCCTGTCTCAATAACCACAAACAGCTGGCTCTTGCGTGGTCCATTTATAAAAATGACGACAATGGGCTTCTCGTTATCGATGATCCCTCGACCGGCACTGATGGATTGGGTTGGACCAACCTGCCGAGCTGGGTGTATGGGGACATGACCCAGCCAACGGAAGCGACGAATGCCAATTTCATTGAACAAGGATTGCTCTATCCCGCCGTTAACAATGTAAAAGTGTATCACTGTCCCGCCGACCAAGTGGTCCAATCCGGCGAAACCGCGCCGCACAATCGCAGTTATAGCATGCAGCCGCAGTTGGCTCCATACATCTCGGGCCAACCGATCGTGGTCGATCCGGGTTACTCGCCGATGTTTTCTGAAAACCAAATCCGGCAGACCTCGCCTTCATCAACCATCGTTTTTCTGGATGAAAATCCGGGTACCATTAATGACGGCTTTTTTGCCGTGCTGGTCGTGGCCAACCAGTGGGCCACGGACCTCCCCGCTTACTGGCACACGCATGGGTGCAATTTTTCGTTTGCAGACGGCCATGCGGAATATTGGCGCTGGAAAGATCCGCGAACGTCCTCGGCCAACCCTAATGCAGGCGCTGCCCCATTCCCGGACTTAAGCCGGCTTCAGGCGAGTCTCGGTTATGTAACGCCATAAGGCGCGGACGGCATTGGCGGCGCCACTGGCCTGGAGGCGGTTTCTACACCGTTGATTCCGTCATTGACGGTATCCAGGTGGCTCGGTTATGTTACACGGCTCGTTTGACGAGAATTTATCGTGAATATTTCCGTTGAAAATTTGGCCCCGTGCAAAAAATTGGTGCGGGTGGAAGTGGAAGCGAAGGCCGTAGATGAGGTCTTCGACTCCGTAACAAAGGACATTCAAAAGCAAGCGGCGCTGCCGGGCTTTCGCCCGGGCAAAGCGCCCCGCGATCTTGTTGTTAAAAAATACAGCGCCGAAATCTCGGACGAAGCCAAGCGCAAATTGATCGGCGATAATTACCGCAAAGCCCTCGAAGAAAAGAAACTGAACGTCATCGGCTATCCGGACATTGAGGAAATCACATTTGGCCGCGGCCAGAATCTGCAATTCGCCGCCACTGTTGAAACCGAGCCTGAATTTGAGCTACCCGAATACAAGGGCCTGCCGGCCACACGCGAAAACAAATCCGTGACCGATGAAGACGTAGAACGCGCCATCAACATGCTGGCGCAGCAGCATGTGAAATTTGAAACGGTCCAGCGCGAGCTGCGCATGGGGGACATTGCGGTGGTCAACTATACCGGGACCTCTGAGGGCAAGCCGATCACCGAGACAGCCCCAACGGCCCGGGGTTTGACCGAAAAGAAGGGTTTCTGGCTGGATATCGAGCCCAACGCCTTCATTGAAGGCTTTGCGGCCCAAATGACTGGCGCGAAGGCCGGTGAAAAACGGACGGTGAACGTGGATTTCCCGGCGGATTTCGTAACCAAAGAGCTGCAAAATAAAAAAGGCGTTTTCGAAGTCGAAATCCTGGAAGTTAAAGAAAAGATTTTGCCGCCCATTGACGATGAACTGGCCAAAAAATACGGCGCGGAGAATCTCGAGAAACTGCGCGCGGGCGTTCGGGTCGATTTGGAGAATGAACTGAAACATTCGCAATCACGTTCCGTGCGCGGCCAGACTGTGCGCGCGTTGCTCGATCGCGTGCAATTTGAACTCCCGGAAACGCCGGTGGCGAACGTCACCCGCAACGTGGTCTACGACATCGTCCGCGACAACACCCGGCGCGGCATTTCCCGCGAGATGATCGAGGAACAGAAAGACTCTATTTACACGAACGCGGCGGCCAACGCGAAAGAGCGGGTCAAACTGACGTTTTTGGTCCAGCGCATCGCGGAAAAGGAAAAGATTTCCATCTCGCAGGAAGACGCCCTGGCGCAGGCCCGGATGATCGCGGCGACGCATCAGATACCGCTTGACCAGCTCCTGAAGGATTTGCAGAAGCGCGACGCGGTTCGCGAGCTTTACGATCAGGCGCTGCACGAAAAGGTTTTGGAATTCTTGGAAACCAACGCCAAAGTCGAAACCGTTCCGGCGAAATAAGCGCTGCAATCGGGTAACCGCACGGCTACGGTGGACGTCTTGGGTTGACGAATATCGCGCAAAGACGCAATATTTTCGGCTCATGAAACATTTTGGCGCTGCCTTTCTGTGTGTCCTGCTTGCCTTCACTGCCGGCGCGCAGACCAATCCCAGCCTGGTGGCGACCAATCTCGTACCCAACGGCCGCCAAATGTCCATGCAGGATTGCATCCAGGCTGCCCTCAGGCAAAACCTGGACGTGCAAATCCAACGGTATAATCCGGAAATTGACCTTTATAATTTGCAAGCTTCCTACGGTGCGGCTTATGACCCGACATTGAGCGCTTCCGGCTCGCATGATTTCAACGTTCAACCGGGTGGCTTTTTCGACGGAATTCAACTGCCTTCAGAGACAACCAAAGAGGACCAATTTAGTTCCGGCATCAAAGGAGAACTGCCCGTGACCGGTTTGCAGTATGATCTGAGCGGGAACATCAATCAGCAGCATTTTTTGCAGCTTACCAACGACCTGCCCGATGATACCCGAAACAGCGGCGGTTCGGTGGGGATCACATTAACCCAGCCATTACTGAAAAACGCGTGGATCGACCAGAATCGGCTGACCATCCTGATCAACAAAAATACCCTGCTATACGATGAGCAGGGTTTCCGTGAACAGGTGATTACGAGCGTGACGGCCGTTGCGAACGCCTATTACGAACTGATCTACGCGCTGGAAAACCTGAAGGTGCAGCAGGAGGCCCTGGATCTGTCACAGACCCAGTTGGACCAGGACAAGCAGCGCCTCCAAATCGGCACGCTGGCGCAATTGAGCGTGCAGCAGGACGAATCGCAGGTGGCCCAAAACGAGGCCAACGTCATCACCGCGCAAAGCACGCTCGAGACCGATCAGAATACATTGAAGAACCTGATTACCGATAATTATTCGGAACTGCACAACGCCGACATTCAGCCCAAGGAAACCCTGACGGCGCCGCTGGTCTTGTTCGATTTGCAGGACAGTTGGAGCCGAGGCATGACGGAACGACCCGACTTGATACAATACCGTCTGAACGTGAAGAGGGCGGGCATTCAGCTCAAATTCGATCACAACCAACTTTTTCCCGAACTGGACGTCATTGGCACCTATGGCTGGAACGGCGATGGCCAGGTTTATAATGGAACCATCGGTCAAATCAACCAGGGCAACGCTCCCTATTATAGTATCGGCGGACAGTTCTCCATGCCATTGGCCAATTTAGGCGCGCGCAATCAAGTCAAATCAGACAAGGTGACGTTGAAACAAGTGGTCCTGAAACTAAAACAATATGAGCAAACCGTCATGGTGGGAATTGACAACGCTGTAAAGACCGCCCAATCCGATTACGAAAGCGTGGATGCGACGCGACAGGCCCGCATTTACGCGGAAGCCGCGCTGGATGCCGAGCAAAAGACCTATGCCGTAGGCAAGGCCACGACGTTTGAAGTGCTCACGTATCAAAACAGTCTCACTGGAGCGCGCGGACAGGAAATTCGGGCCCTGGCAAACTACGAAGAAGCGCTGGCGAACCTCTACTCCCAGGAAGGCAGCACGCTCGACCGGCTTGGCATCAATATCGAAGCGACTCCATGACGGACGGTGACACTGCCTCAATCGACCGGGAACTTGACGCTCCCGGCCGGGAAGAGCGGTCGCTTACAGTCTGGAAATCCACCGCCGTTTGCATCTTCCTCGCGCTGGCCATATGGGTGGTTTTTGGCCAGACCACCCGATTTGAGTTCATCAATTACGATGACGATTCCATCGTGTACGAAAATCCCGCTGTCACACGGGGGCTGGATTTGCATGAAATCGGGCGCGTCTTCACCCAGGAGAGCGGGCGGGACTCATGGTTTCCGGTTACCGACGTTTCCCACATGCTGGATTGGCAGCTTTACGGGCCCAATGCGGGCGGCCACCACCTGACCAATGTTCTGCTGCACGCGGCGACGGCTATTATTCTGTTCCTGGTCATTCAGGCGATGACCGGCACCTTCTGGCGGAGCGCCTTTGTCGCCGCAGTTTTCGCGCTTCATCCGTTGCGGGTTGAATCAGTCGCGTGGATTGCCGAACGCAAGGACGTCTTGAGCGGCCTGTTTTTTATGCTGGCTCTATGGGCGTGGATTCGCCACGTCCAAAAGCAGCCTGCTCTCCAAAAACCGGTGTCCGTCGCCGGAGGTGCGATAGAGGGCCTTGACCCGCGTCATTGGACACCTGGTTACTATTGGGCCCTGGTATTTTTCGTTCTTGGAATGCTGTCCAAATCGATGATTGTGACGCTTCCGCTTGTTTTGCTGATTCTGGACTTCTGGCCGTTTCGGCGCCTCAACATGAGATCTTTTCCGAAATTGCTGCTGGAAAAATGGCCTTTCTATTTGTTAAGCGCGGCCGGATGCGCCGTGACGGTGCTAACCCAAAAGCACGTGGTCCAGGCGGTTCAACCTTTCGCGTGGCCCTGGCGCCTGGGCAACGCGCTTATGGCGTATGTCGATTATCTGGAGCACATGATTTTTCCCGTGGGGCTGGCCCTGGTATATCCCCATCCTCCAAGTCATTTGCCGTTTCTGAGACTTTTTCTCTCTGTCTTCATAGTGTTGAGTATTTCGGCCGGGGCTCTTCTAGCTGCTCGAAGACATCCGTATCTGCTGGCGGGCTGGCTTTGGTATTTGATTCTGTTTTTGCCGGTCATTGACATTATGCAAACCGGCGACCAGACACGAGCGGACCGTTATACTTACCTGCCGCAAATTGGCCTGTTTCTGCTCATTGCCTGGGGAGCGGCGGAGTTGTCCCGGGCGTTACCCTTCCGGAGGATTGTATTGGTCTGCGCCGCTGCAATCGTTCTGGTCGCGCTCTCAGCTGCCGCGTATATCCAGACCGAATATTGGAAAAACAGCATTTCAGTGTGGACGCGGACGTTATCGTGCTGGCCGCAGAGTTATATTGCCCATTGCAATTTGGGCATCGCACTCGCCGGCCAGGGAGATGTGGCTGACGCCGTCCAGCATTTTAATCGCGCACTTCAAATCAATCCGGACGATGCTAAATCCATTAACAATCTCGGCAAAGTGCTCACCACACAGGGAAAACTCGATGCGGCTGTCCAGGATTATCATCAGGCGCTTCACCTGGAACCTGACAACGTCAGAATTCTGAACAATTTAAGCGTGGCGCTGGCGGATCGGGGCCAGGTGAACGACGCCGTTCAGGACCTCGACCGCGCGCTCCAGCTTAAGCCCGAAGATGCCGATTCGTATTATAACCTGGGGAATATCTACGCCGCGCGGGCGGACTACGATGACGCGGGCCAAAATTACGAACAGGCCCTGGAGATCAATCCGGACTTTGCCGAGGCCCGCTGCAATTTAGGACTCATCCTCGCGAGGCAAGGGAAGCTGGACGACGCGATTGAACAATATGAGCGAGCCATTCAGGTCAAACCCCATTATCTCGACGCCCTAAACGACCTTGGCGGGGCGCTGGCCGCGAAAGGCGACATCAACAACGCTGCTGACTTCTATCAGCAGGCGCTTGAACTCAAGCCAGATGACCCAAACACCCTCAATAACCTTGGCGTCATCCTCGCAAGGCTGGGCAAACTGGACGATGCCGTGAAGTCCTTCAACCGGGCGATTCAATTGAATCCGAATGACGCCTCGTCTTACAATAACCTGGGAATCGCGCTGGCCAGCCAGGGGAAAATGGCTGAAGCCGTCGAGCACCTGGAACAGGCTTTGGTTCTGGCGCGGGCACAAAATAATGCTGCTTTGGAAGAATCTATTCGCGCCCGGCTGCAAAGCTATCAAAACGCGCCGGAGCGTTAAAAAAAGTCGGGATTATGAATAAATTTTAATATGCAATTCATTCAGCTTTAATCCGCGAACGGTCTATTGTTTTAGTTATTTGAATTTCGCTGTCCGTTTAGGGTTGGCAGAGAGGTTTTGCTCGCGGCGTAGCCGGGACAGCGATCCCCAAAACAGGCTATGTCGCCCTTCTGAGCGCCGGAGTGACGGCGTTTAAACCTCATCACTATAAGAAGAGGCCGGACCCCCTGGTCCGGCCTCTTTGCACTTTGGCAAACGTCATCGGCACTCCTGGCAAAAGTGATCATCCCAAAACACGAATCGCTCCCGGCAATACTTCATCGTCAAAAGCGCCGCGCCATTTTCCCTCGTCGTTACGATAGGCCATGCAGCGGAATCCGCTTCCCTGAACCATAAAAAACTCCAGCTCAAATGGCGAAACACCATCGCACCCGCCCGGCGCCCCCTCACAAGCGACGACGGGTTCGGGTACAATCCTGGTCAAATAAGCCGGCTGTACGTTGGAACAGAAGGGGCAAACCCTCCGCTTGTTGTCATGGCTTTTCTGCCACGAGAGCATTTTGCAGGCGGGACATTCGCAAACGATATGTTCGGGGCCTTCTGATAAATGTTTCATTTGCGCCAACATATTGCGACCCGTCGAAGTGAACAACTGCCCAAAGGGGAAGAGTTGCCGTCCGCCTTCCAGTTGAGAGTTGAGCATACCGGAAGCAACGCCATAGGACGGACGGCACCAACGAAAATAGCTGAATCGGAGGGTTTTAACTACTGCCCTTTAGGGAAGGTCTCTACTGGATTCGCGTTGCTCTCCTTTTCAGAATTGAACAGCCGGGCTTCGTCCACCAGGCGAGTTAATTCAGCGACGGAGTGCACCTTTAATTTTCTGGTGATATTGGTGCGGTGCAATTTTACGGTGCGTTCGTTAATGTTCAGATCGGCGGCGATTTCCTTGTTCATTCTGCCGCGCACAACATGGCCCAGAACTTCGAGTTCGCGCTCGCTCAGATCGTCAAAGCGATGGCGCAAATCCTTTAACCGGTCGCGTTCTCTCCGTTCGGACCGGTCGCGTTCCAGGGCGCGCTCGACGGCCGCGAGCAAATCCTCTTTGGGAGCGCGTTTCGTGAGGAAATCCTCGGCGCCGCTGCGCATGGCGCTCACACTCGAGGGGATATCGCCCTGGCCGGTTAGGAAAATAATTGGGAGCGGATTGGCCGTCTTTGCCAGCGCCTGTTGCAGCTTCAATCCGTCCATACCCGGCATTTGCAAATCGGCCACGACGCAGCCGGATGTTTCGGCGGTGAGCCAGCCCAGGAATTCCTGTGCGGATTGGAATGCGCGCACGGTATATCCTACGGCGCTCAGCAACCGAGTGACGGATTTCAGGAAAGACGCGTCGTCATCGATGACAAAAACAGCGCCGGTTCCTTGCAATGAAGGTGGCATCACAGGGGAAATTCTAAACGTCAAAAGCCGGCAGGCAAGTCGCCATCTTTTACCCTGGGCTGGCCGGCCGCGGGCAGAATAAATGTGAACGTCGTCCCATCGGTTCCTTTGCTGTCCACCCAGATGTCGCCGCCGTGCGCCTCAATAATTGTCTGTGAAATTGCCAGCCCCATGCCCATGCCGTTTATTTTTGTAGTGAAGAACGGTTCAAAAACCCGGGCGGCATCCTCTGGCGTGATGCCCGTTCCCTTGTCGGTCACAGCCACCTGGAGATTCCCGTTTTTCGTTTCTGCCGCCCGGAGGGTCAGCACTCTCCGGATTTTGGGAACGGCGGTCATTGCGTCCATTCCATTCAAAATGAGGTTCAGCAACACTTGTTGCAGATGCACGCGGTCTCCGTGCGCTGCCGGCAAATGGGGCGGCATTTCCACGTGCACCTTTACATGCCGCGCAGCGGCGTCCATCTGCGTCAGGGCGGCGGTGTCCGTCACAAGTTCGCACAGGTCCAGCGGTCCCTGCACGAGGCTGCGGCGCTGATACAGAGCGCGCATCCGGTCGATGACGTTTCCGGCGCGTTTGTCGTCTCTCCGGATATCGGTGAGAATCGCCCGGACCTCCTCCAGATTCGGTGGATTGTTTTGGAGGAAAAGTTCCGCGGCTTCCGCATTCCGCAGGATCGCTCCGAGCGGTTGGTTGAGTTCGTGCGTGAGAGCCGAAGCGAGTTGACCCATCGTTGAAACCCTGGAGACGTGAGCGAGCTCGGTCCGTTGCCGTTCGATCTGCGCCTGGGCCCAGAGATGCCGCCTGCGTTGGACCAACAACCCGACGATGGTGACAGCCTGCAGGAACAAACCTGCGATCACAAACAGTATCAATTTCCTGTGCTCTTCCCACAAAGAGTGAGGCTCATATCGGATCACGCAACCGACCGGCAGGCGGCCTTGTTTAATGTCCCACCGCTGCAACGCCTGCCAATCCACCATAGGCGTCCCGTTCGTTCGCACTTCTGTGGGAATTTGACCCGCTGGCTCGCCGTTCAACGCCGACAACGCCAGATTGCCGGCTTCAGTGCCGAGGGCGTCGAAATTTATGACGCTGCCGCCCAGTGCCCCGGTGCCAATAGACCCCTCCCCCAAAACATAGACCGGCACCCCGGCTCCCGGCGCCAGCATCTGGGCGACTTCGGATGTGTAAAAAGCCTGGCCAGCGGCGTCGCGCTGCACAGCGGTCAGCAGAATGACCGTGCCCGCGGTGAGAGTCTGCGCAGCCCGGCACATTTCATCCACGGGCTGATTGGTCCAAAAATCGAATTTAACCCCATCCACGGTCCGGGCCATTTCCGCGACGCGTTTCAACGTTGTCTGGTCATTGGCCGAAATGCCCCCGATGACGACCACTCTTCGGGTTTCGGGTTGGAGCCGGAAGATGAATTGGACCGTTCCCGCAATATCTGAACGTTGAAAAATCCCGGTGAATGGCCGGCCGTCGGGAGGATGGTTAACATCCAAATCATTCAGGACGACAAAGACCGATGGAATATTCGTGGCCAGGACCGTGTTCATGGCGCGAGCCAGGGCGAAGTTCCTGGCCATGAACATCATTACCAGATCCACTTTCTGCCCGGAATACTTGTTTCGGATGTAATCACCAAAAGCCTGATCATAACCGGGATTGTGAGATCGACTCGCTTCCAGGCTTTCGGTGAAGAATTCGACGGTATTAGTCGAGTGCGCCAATATTTCCTGTTTGGCCGCCTGTTCCATCAATACGTTTCCCGGCACGTCTCTCGCTTCGCTGAAAATCATCAACACATGTTTTGTGGATGAGGTTTCGACATCATTTGATGTTTGGGCTCCGCCGTTCGGAATGCCTGAAAGCATCAAACAAAAAGCGATGAGTGCCCACCGAAGCTGCCCAACCCTGGCGCCCACTTTCAAAAAAAGCTGTTTCGGCTGAATCAATCAGTTATAGCCTATCTTTGAACGCCGCTTTTACAAGCTTCAATCCCCGGGATCAGCCGGCTTGAACAGCAGCCATGCCCAGCCGCCCAGGAAGCACACGCCGCCAACAGGTGTGATTGCGCCGAGCCAAAGAAAGTTTGTCGCCGCCAACAGGTACAGTGAGCCGGAGAAGAAAAAGATGCCAGCCAGGAAGCACCACCACGGCCCGGCTTGAAATGGCTTCCGTCCCGCAATCACGAAGAGCATGACCGCGTGAATAAA
>DASXFM010000272.1:0-13898 GCA_036489615.1 Verrucomicrobiia bacterium
CGCCTGGACGCGTGTGCCGATTTCGACCTGTCCAATCAATCCCGCCGGAATCGAATAATCAAACTCCTTGCGGAGGGCGAGCTCTAAACTGACTCTAGCGATCATTGGTTGATCTCGGAATTGTCCTGGTAGGGACGGCGCGCTGCGCCGTCACCGCCCGTACACCGGGCGGAACATACGCGATAGAATGTACGACCACGGAAGCTGCGCCCGTTGAACGCGGCGCGGACGGCGCAGCGCGCCGTCCCTACCGCATGGAAAATCAATCGCATGGCACAGTTCGCTTGGCCGCCCAGTCGCGTACTTCTTCAATGCGTTCGGCCATGACGACGGACAACGGTTTGGTCTGTTGAATTTCGGCCAGCAATTCTTTTTCTGAAACCTGCGTGCCTTGTTCGTAGGCGGCATACATGGCCGAGACGATGGCCTGCTCAATTTCCGAGCCGGAAAAACCGTCGGTCGCGACGGACAACGCGTCCAGGTCGAAATGCGCCGGGTCCAGGCCGCGCTTGGAAAGATGGATGGAGAAAATCTCGCGGCGATTTTCCTGTGACGGCAAATCCACGAAGAAAATTTCGTCAAACCGCCCTTTGCGAACAATTTCCGGGGGCAGGCGCATGATGTCATTGGCCGTGGCGACCAAAAACACCGGCCGTTTTTTCTCGGACATCCACGTGAGAAGCGTTCCCAAAATTCGGCGCGAGAGGCCGTCATCGTCGCTCTGCACGGCGATGCCTTTCTCAATTTCGTCCATCCAAAGGACGCAAGGGGCCATCACTTCGGCGGTCTCAAGGGATTTACGCAGGTTGCGCTCGGTTTCGCCGTAATATTTGTTGTACAGGACGCCGAAATCCAACCGCAGCAGGGGCGAACCAAAAATTCCAGCGGCGGCCTTGGCAGCCAGGCTTTTTCCACAGCCCTGGACACCCAGCAACAGGACGCCGCGCGGCGGATCCAGTTCCTCCGGCGCTTCGTTGAGAAAAAAGCTCTTACGCAATTCGAGCCAGTTACGGAGGCGTTTCATGCCTCCAATTTCGGCGAATTGCGCCGTCTCATTTTCGAAGGAAAGGACGGAGTCACGGCCCAACAATTGGTACTTGGCCCGCATGACTTCGGGCAGGTCTGTGTCGGAAATCACGCCGTTATCGTTGATGGCCTTGAGCGCAAGCCGGCGGGCGTCCGTCGCGGTGAGTCCGGCGAGGTTACGCACGAGCAAATCGAGGGTCTTGTTGGTGGTCTGGACGTCGCGGTTGCCATGGGCCGCACCCCACTCGGCGGCAACTTCATGGACGATCTGGCGCAACTCGACCGGCGATGGCAGCGGCAGCTTGAAATAGCTGGTAAACGGACGCAATTCCTCCGGCACACGCACGACGTAGCCGACCAGAACGACCGTGGAAAAATGTTTATCGTAAGTGAGCGCGATATCTTTAAGGCTGCGAACGTGCAGTGTGTCCTCGAGGAACGGATGAAAATCGAGCAGTACAAACAGGCAACTATGCGCTGACGTTCTGACGTAATTCAGGACATCGATGGACTTCTGAATGGTTTCCCTCGGCTGGTCGCCCTGGTCAAACGCCTGCAAACCTTCCGTGGCCGTCCAGCGAAACGCCTTGAGCTGGAGCTTTTGGGCGATTTGCCGCACCATCCGCACCACCTGCGGTTCCTCATTGCTCTCCACCGCGACAATCGGCGCGCGCGAACGAATCAATGCCTCCAAATCGCGCAACGGGCTTTCCGTCAAATGCGCCATGGGCGAACCGACCGTTTTAGAGGGCACGTGCATCTAGGTCTATTTTATCAAGGAAATGGGAAATGCGCCACGCCGAACATCTGATAGGGCGCGTGTTAGGTGTTACGTGGTGCGTCAAGTATCAGGTAACGATGGTTGAGCATTCTTGATGGAATACGCACCACGCACTACGTACCGTTCAATCCTTCGAAATCTCCCTGAGGATCCGCTCCAATTGCTTTCTGAGCGATTCGCGTTCGTCATCGGAAATGTCGCGAGGAACCGTGATTGGTTCGGCCAGGACGACGTCGCAACGCGCGAAGGGAAGCGGAATTTGGAAGCCATCCCAGCTCTTCAGGCGGATTTTCCAATTTAAATGATAAGACACCGGCACGATGGGCAGCCCGGTAAGCTGGGCGGTGGCAATCACGCCGTCCTGCGCTTCATAGCGCGGGCCGCGCGGGCCGTCGGGCGTGATGGCTAAATCCAGGCCGCGTTCCGCGCACGAGGTCATTTCAATCAGCGCCTGCGCCCCGCGCCGCGATGACGAGCCGCGCACGGGCTCAATCCCGAAATTCTCGAGCACGCGCGCCAGCATCCCGCCGTCGCGGCTTGCGCTGACCATGGCGGCCATCCGCCGTTTGGAATTGAATACGCGGACGTACAGTTGGTACATGGCGGCCGAAAGAGCCAGCCGGTTGTGCCACACGGCGAAGATCGTTTTGGGCGGCTCCGTGCGAAAATACCCGGAGCGATCGTCCTTGTGGAACCGAATCGTCGCCGTGACACAGCGAATGAAAAACGAAATCAGGGTCGCCGCCACGCGCTGGTACCATTTGGCTTCGTGCGGAATGACGACGCCTGAAGTGCGATTTTCAGTGGCCATCATGTTCCCTTTTTCAGGCATGTTCGTACCAGGTCTTCCACCGTGGCTTTTGCGCCGGCGGCGGCGTGGGCGGCGCGGACCGCGTCGTGCGCTTCGATTTGTTTGAATCCCAGCGCCATGAGCGCCAGTACGGCGTCGTTGATTTTTTGGTCTTCCGGCGACAGGGCGCGTTGCGCGCTGGCGGCTTCCCAGGCGCCGGTCGCCCCGACTTTGTCACGCAGTTCAACAACCATGCGCTCGGCGGTTTTCTTTCCCACACCGGAAATTTGCGAGAGCGATTTGACGTCGCTGTTGGCCACCGCCCCGCGAAACGCGGTCACGGAAATGCCGCTCAAGATGTTGAGCGCGATCTTGGGGCCGATGCCGGAAACCGTGTTGATGAGCAGGCGGAACAGGTCGCGTTCGGCTGTCGACATGAAACCGTAAAGCGTGTGGGCGTCTTCGCGCACGACCAATTGCGTAAGCAATTTTACCTCACCCCCCGGCGGCGGCAGTTTGTCGAAGGACGACAAAGGAATCAGCGCTTCATAGCCCACGCCATGGACCTCGACCACGGCCTGTGTGGGGAGGGCTTCGATCAGCTTGCCGTGAAGAAACGTGATCATGAAAGGTCAAATGCGTTTGGGCGGCGTGAGATTGTACCGTGAATGTTCACGGGCATGGGTAAGGGCCAGGGCAAGCGCGTCCGCGGCATCGGGGGCGGGCGGCTCCGGCAGGTTCAACAGCCGTTGAACCATTTTCGCGACGGCAGATTTTTGCGCCGCGCCGTAGCCGGCCACGGCCAGTTTGACTTTGCGGGTCGCAATTTCAAAGATCTCAATCCCGGTTTCGCCCACCGCGGCCAGCGCCGCGCCTCGCGCCTCGCCCATGATCATGGCCGTTTGCAAATTCTGCGCGTAAAAGATGCCCTCAATGACGCAGACCGCTGGACGATATTTCCGGAGTTCGACGCGGAGAATTTCGGAAATTCGAGCCAGGCAACGTGAGCGTTCCCACGTTTGCGGGCAGGAAATGGTTCCGTGCGTGAGGGTGCGGGGGTACGGATTGGCTGTTTGAATAATGCCAAAACCCGTGCCGCGCAATGACGGATCAATTCCAAGAATGATCGTCGAAGCGCCATTTTGAGCCGTCGAAGGCGCGAAAAGGGGCAAAGCGACACGTTTTTTGCCGCCCACACGCTCCTTCATTTCTTCGAATTGGCGCAGAGAAATGCCCACGCGAATATTTTGCACGGCGGGGACTGTTTTAAAAAGTAAAAAGGTTGGTCGCGGGCGAAATAGGTCGGATCCGACAGATCGGCCCGATACCGCTAATCCTGATAGGTTCCCGTCAGTTCGGCCTGAGCGAGGATGTGGTCCTTCATGGCGTTGAGCAGGTCTTCCCTGGTGGCGCCGGAACTCAACGTCACAGCGTCGTCGAGCGCGTAGACTTTGAAGACATAGTGGTGCGTTTTCCCGCCAGGCGGGCATGGACCATTGTAACCGGTGTTGCCAAAGCTGTTTTTGCCCTGCTCAGAGCCGTCGGGCAACGTCGCAGTTTTCGAGACATTCTCCGAAAGGCCAGTGGCAGTGGCCGGCACGTCGAACAGAACCCAATGGATGAACGTTCCCGACGGCGCATCCGGGTCTTCACACGTCAGGGCGATGCTTTTGGTCCCGGATGGCGCACCGCTCCATTGCAACGGCGGTGAAATGTCCTGGCCGTGACACGTGTATTTGTCGGGAATGGCCTGGCCGTCGGCAAACGCGGCGCTGCTCAAGGCCATGGAAGCCATGCCCGACGGTTCGGGTTGTTGAATGCGGTTCGAACAGCCGGACAATAGCAGCAGTGAGAAACCCGCGGCGCAAATCGAACGCGATTGGAAGGTCATAGGTGCAAACGTTCGCTGCAATGGGTCGTGGTTGCAACTGAAAGTTAGCGGCTTTGCCAACTGCCCGGAATTACCGCCGATTCATCCGGGAGCGGGCTTTCTCGAGAATGTCGCGTTCGCGGGCGGTGAGGCTCTGGATACCGAGCTCGGAGATTTTATCGAGAATGGGGTCCACTTCCTTTTGGAGAAATTCGTCCGGGGTCAAGTCTTCCGCAGGGGGGATGGAGGTAGCGTTCCAGAAAGATTTTTTGGTGGCGCGTTTGGCGGCCAATTCGCGAGGGGCATAACGACGCGACGCTAATCTCCATTGCGGCAGATGCCAGCGGCCCTGGACGATTTGGCGCACGAAGAGGGCGCCCGTCAGGATTCCGCCCAAATGCGCGGCATTGGCGATGCCCTTGTCGCCCAAGGCGGTCATCACCAGACAACCCGCGATACTCACCCATAGCAGAGTTTTCCCGCGCATATTGACGGGTATAAAATATAGAAACAGCGTGAACTGCTCGTCCCATGCCAGAATGGCAAACGCCCCGACCAGTCCGGCTGCGCCGGCCGAGGCGCCCACAACCGAATCCCCCGCGTGAAACACCAGGGCGTACAGCATTTGTACCAGGCCGCCAATAACGCCGGCGGAAAAATAGATGGTGAGAAGTTTTATTCCGCCCAGAGCGCTTTCCACCATTCGGCCAAAAAAGAAGATCGCCAGGGAATTGAACAGGATATGCATCAGCCCGAGATGCATGAACTGAAACGTGAGCAACTCCCAGACATACCCGCTTTTTAATCCGGCGAGACTGAGGGCGCAATAAGTGTCCTGAAAATTTTGGCCGCCATTGGCCGCGCTGATATGTTGAGCAACAAAAACAATCGCGTTGACGATTAAAAGCGCAACAGTGCACGAAATCCGCGGCTCAAAACCCGGCTGGCGCATGTACTCACGATCCTCAAGCATGGTAGCAGAAACTAAACCCGGCTGCGTCATTTTTCAATGGCCGGTTCTTCGCTTTTCAAAAATTCTTTAAATATTGTTCGATTCACCACGCGCCCCACTGGATTAATCGGCGCCCGGATGGGTGGGAAGTAAACCAGCGCAACGGGCGCAAGTCCCCACTCATCCGCTCATCCAATGCCAGCGGTGGCAACGCGGCCATCGGCGAGTTCAACCACTCTCTGGGCGGCTGCTGCGACTTTAACATCATGCGTGGCAATGATTAGCGCAGCTTTGGTTTGGACAGTCAGGTTTCTCAATAGTTCAATAATTTCCAGGCCGGTGCGGGAATCCAGGTTGCCGGTGGGCTCGTCCGCCAGGATCATTTCCGGACTGCCAATTAGAGACCGGGCGATGGCGACGCGTTGCTGTTCGCCGCCTGAAAGTTCGTATGGCTTGTGCTCAATGCGTTCTTTGAGTCCCACCTGTTCGAGCAACGCCCGGGCCCGGCTTTCCGCAACCGCGACCGAAACTCTGGCGATGCGCGCCGGCAGGCAGACGTTTTCCAGCGCGGTCAATTCCGGCAGCAGGTGGTAGGACTGGAAAATAAAACCCACGCGGCGGTTGCGAAAGTGGGTCAGTTCCGATTCGGAAAACTTCGCGATGTCCCGGTTATCAAACAGAATTTCACCGGAATTCGGCGAATCAAGTCCCCCGATGAGGTGCAGCAAAGTGCTTTTACCCGCGCCGGATGCGCCGCGAAGCGCCACGAAGTCGCCCCGCGCAACATCAAGGTCGACACCGCGCAACACCTCCAGGGAGCGGCTGCCCATGGCATAGGATTTGGTCAGGGCTTTGGCCAAAAGCAATGGCTCATTCATAACGCAAGGCCTCCACAGGTTTCAGCCGTCCCGCGCGAATCGCCGGCAACACGCCTCCCAAAATACAAATGATAAAGGAACTGATGCAAATCACCGTGACGTCGTGCGGCGAAATAATCGCCGGCAATTCGCCGAAACCGTAAATTTTGGCCGGGAACAATTCGAAACCGGTCATGCGGTTCATCAAGTGCAAAAAGTTGTTGCGATAGGTCAGCGCCAGGATGCCAATAGCCAGGCCGGCCAGGACTCCAAATACGCCGATAATGGCGCTCTGTCCCAAAAAGATGCCGGAGATTTGAAGGTTGTCTGCGCCAATGGCCTTGAGCATTCCGATTTCCCGCGTTTTCTGGACCACGAAGGTGATTTGCGCGCTCAGAATGCAAAGTGCGGCCACCAGGACGATAAAGAATAAAAGATAAAACATCATATTCTTTTCCACTGCGACAGCTCCCAAAAGCGCCGAGTTCTGTTCTTCCCAGGTAGTAATTTGAAATTCAGGTCCCAGCGTGTCTTCCAGTTCCTGCTTCACTTCCGCCGCCTGGAAGGGATCGCGTAATTTCACGGACAGACCGTGAACCTCGTCCTCCAAATCGTACAGGTCCTGCGCGTTTTCAATGGAGGTGCCAATGAAGTCCGCGTCGTATTCATAATAGCCGACGTCAAAGATCCCGCTGACGGTATAGTCATCCGGCAAAACGGCTTCCTGGTTGGTTTTACCTTGTTGCAATTCGTTGGCCATTTTATTGAGTTCGCTCGGAGAATAAATGGAAACATGATCACCCACGTTCAGGCCGTTTTGTTCGGCAAAAACGCTGCCCACGATGACGGTTTGCCCGCTTAAATCGAAACTGCCACCGGGTAAAATTTTGTCCGGCAACACGCTGACGGAACCTTCGGCAATCGGATCCACGCCGCGCAGCATCGGGGTGGCGAAAAACTGGCCGGAACCGTTGGTTGCCTCCGTCTCCAGCAGAACGGGCCCAAGCACAAAGGGAGCGATGCCGGTGACGTTTTTATTCGAGGAAACAACGCGCATGAGTTCCTCGTAATTATTGATGGGCCGGGCATCCATGCCGCGGATGACCAGAGGCGCGTTGAACCCGAGAATTTGCTGCCGCAAATCGTGCCCAAACCCGCTCATCACGCTGATGACAATAATCAGGACAGCCACGCCCAGCGCAACGCCGACGATGGAAATCAAGGTAATGATCGAGACGAACGTTCGCCTGGGCCTGAGATAACGGAGGGCCAGCAGCAGTTCAAACGGCAGTTTCGACATTTGGCAAGAATAGGTGTCTCTTTCAAATAAATCAATCCGCCGAAATGTGAGGTCTTTGGCCTATGCCGGACGCCCCAAATTTATTTCATTGTTTAAACGGATTCCCTTTTGGCGTTGCCGTTGAGGCGCGAGGGAAGAAGAAGAGACCAAAGAGCAAATAAACCCAATGCAGGATGAAATGGGCGGCGAACACGAAACAGAACGTGACGAGATTCAAAACCCCCGACCCATATAAAATGATCGCCCCAGCCATCAGCAGAGCCCCGGGTAATTGGGCGGAGCAAGATAATTTTAGACTGGCCGGCAGACTCATGTCCCGGCTGGTGAGAAATCCAAAGAGCCATACGGGGAGAAAATATAGCAGTGCCAGCAACCACCAGGTTGCCGGGAGCGTCACGATGGTCGCCGCCACGATCAAAAACAGGATTTCGGCGCGCCAGGCTTTCCAGAGGGGATCCAATTGCGGCTGACTGAACGGCAGAGATTGGGACGATGGATAACGAAGATCCACATACCCGAATAATGAAATGACGCGGACGGTATCCTGGCCAAATTCAACCTGAAAATCGGCGGTGGTTGAGCGCCACTGGCCGGAATGATCCGGGTCAACGTCGAAGGCCAGAAAACGTCCATCGGCGAGGGTTTGCGGGCCGCCAGTCCAAACCAGCCGGCTGGCCTGGATCTGGCCGGTCAGGGGCAGGTTGTCAATGGCGGCCTGGACAGTGGGAAAACAGGCCCTATGGAAGAACCAGGCGACGGCAACCGCAGCGAGAAAAGCGAAAATGAATTGCGCGATGAGAAGACGGCGAAAGCCGGCGCGGGCGAAGGCGGCAATCCCTCGCGGCGTGAATGGTTCGGAAAACGCCGGGGCAGTCATTCGAAGCCATGGTAGTCGGCGAAAATTTAAACAGAAGCTTTCAGTTTTTCAGCCGGGTTCGCCTTGAGAACCGATAGGACGCAGGTGAATCGGTTGCCTCGGCTTACTATTGCGGCGGCGGTTGCGGCGGATTTTGATTGGGTGGCGGGGCGTGAACGACCGGGATCGGATAACGAAGTTTCATGACGTCGTCCACGAGAACTTCGATAAAAAACGTTCCGGCGGCTTTGATTTCCACGTTGCCGAAGAACATGATGTTGGTGGCATGCGCCCCGGCGTCGTGCAGTTCAAATTTCATTTCCGCCTTGCGCAGGACGGTGATTTGATCAGGCGCGAACAGGCGGATTGTTTCGTTGAAACGTCCAATGCCCGCGGTCCATCGGTTAAAAACACAGAGCCGTCCGGCGACGATTGGCAGTTGCGGCACGCGCAGGAGATTGACAACTCCGATGATGATAAAATTTCCGTTGGCCTCCTGGCGCACTTCTTCGCACAGCAGGGAACATTGCAGGTCAGGCAGGATTCGAGTTGCGTTCATTTTAGGTTTCGTTCAGCGGCGGTAACAGTGTTGCACATCAACATGGCAATGGTCATCGGGCCCACGCCACCGGGATTGGGCGTGATTTTGCCCGCCACTTTTTGGACGGCGGCAAAATCCACGTCGCCGGCCAGTTTGCCGTTGACGCGATTGACGCCCACGTCAATGACGGTTGCGCCGGGCTTCACCATGTCTGCTTTTAGAAATTCAGCGA
Source organism: Verrucomicrobiia bacterium (assembly GCA_036489615.1). GTDB lineage: Bacteria > Verrucomicrobiota > Verrucomicrobiia > Limisphaerales > UBA11358 > UBA11358. Next base: position 9,206 of record DASXFM010000272.1, read on the forward strand.
CGCCCATGGCGGCGACCACGATGTCGGCCCGGCGGCAATGAGACGCGATATCGCGAGTGGCCGAGTGGCAAAGAGTCACAGTGGCGTTTGCGTTTTTGCTCTTCTGACAAAGCATCGCGGCCATCGGTTTGCCGACGATATTGCCGCGGCCAAGGATGGCAACTTCGGCGCCTTCAGTCCTGACGTCCGAACGCGCGAGCAATTCCATGATTCCCGCAGGGGTGCAGGGACGAAAACCGCCGGAGTCGCCGAGCATCAACCGGCCGACGTTGAAAGGGTGGAAGCCGTCCACGTCCTTTTGCGGAAGGACGGTCGAATAAATTCTCGTCTCCGAAATGTGTTTGGGCAACGGCGCCTGAACGAGGATCCCGTGCAAACGGGGATCGGCGTTCAATTTTTCGATAAGGGCGAGGAGTTCCGGTTCCGGCGTGTGATCAGGCAGCACCGTGGTTTCGGAAAAGATGCCGAGTTCGGCGCAGGTCTTTTCCTTGCGACCGACATACACTTTGGAAGCGGCGTCTTCTCCCACGCGGACGAAGGCCAAACCGGGTTGCGCGCCGCGTCTTTTTAACTCAGCAATGCGCTGCCCAAGTTCGCCCAAAACCGCCGCGGCAATGGCGCGGCCATCAATGACGTTGTTTGGGCGGGGTGAGGTCAAGACGTTTGATGACGTTTTTATCCAGAATCTGGATGTTTTGAATCGCGATGACCGGCGTATTCGGCCAGCGCGTATCCACGCCTTCTTCGCCTGTCACGATCACCCGGTCGTCGACCAGCTTGTGCAGATCCTGGTCGGGAGAGGTGGGGTAGAGAAAATCGATATCAATCTTCGTGTTCGGGTCATACAGCTTGTATGCCGTAGGAGCGATGACACTGCCTACCGGGCCGACGACGCCTTCATGCTGAACAATGCGAACCGTTGGCTGCGGAGGTTGCGGAGGCTCGGCCGGAGGCGGAGGAGTGGTGATAATTTGCTGCGGCGGTTGGACCTGGGTGGGAGTGGGTGTGGCTTCCGGCGTCTCGGGGCTGCCTGCGACCATGTTGGACGGCGGAGTCGCCTCCTCAGTCAGAAATTTTGCGGCCACAAATGCGTAGGCCGTGGACGGCGGTTCAATTTTCATCCAGCTGCCTTTGGTTTCGATTTCGCTGACAGCGGCGCCTTGATCAATGACGCCGACGACGCTGTAATTTTCGCCGGGACCGGCGCGCAGATTCAGCTTCTTCGTCGAAACAGTTCCGTTGCCAACATATTTGGCCAGGACCCAGACGTGCCCGTTGGTGGGGTAGGAGATTTTGGCCCACTGCGACGGCTCATCAGCGGCGTGATGTTCGAGATTGATTTGCTCCAGCACGTTCACGCTGTCGCCTTTGGCGAGATGGGCGACGACTTCACCCTTGAGACCGGCCTGGCCGCGGACGACCAATTCGCTGGCATTGACCTCGGCGGGACCGGGCGTGAGTGTCACGGTCGGTTCCTTCATCGCGGGCTTATGCTTAACGACGTGGTGCTTTTTGATGTGTTTGACGGGCGGAATGGTGGTATTAGTGGCCGGGGCCGGCGCGGGCGCGGCGGCAGGTGCGGATTCCGCAGCCGGCGAACTAACGGGCGCCGGGACGGCCGGCAGCGTGTTGGGGTTGTTTTGAGCGAAGAGGCTTGCCGCCATCAACGTTCCCAAAATGGTCCATATCGTCTTCATTATTTCAAAAGTAAAGTTTTTATTTCAGTATCTGTCAATGCCCGCCATCGGCCTGGCTTTAACTCGCCCAACTTGATTTTGCCGATTTGTGTCCGTTGCAACCGTTGCACGGTCAGGCCCTGAGACTCGAACAAACGCCGTACTTCACGATTTTTACCTTCGCTCAACTCCAACTCAACAACGTTTTTTGAGACCCGGCGCGCGCTCTGGGCCTTCAACTTTTCGCCCGCGTGAAAGATGCCACGAACAAATTTTTCAAGCATCTCCTGTTCCACTGCTCCGTCCACCGTTGCCACGTATTTCTTGCGAACTCCATAGCGCGGATGAGTCAGGCGCAAGGCGAATTGTCCATCATTCGTCAAAAAAATCAACCCTTCGCTGTTAAAATCCAGACGCCCGACAGTGCTGGCAATTTGCCATTCGGCGGGCAGAAGTTCATAAACCGTCCGCCGTCCCAATTCGTCTTTGTGGGAACAGACGCATCCTGGGGGTTTGTTGAGGGCAATGTAAAGTTTTTTGCGTTCGCGAATTCGCCTGCCGTCCACTGAAACCTGGGCATGAATGGGGTCAACCTTTGTTCCCAGCAGGCGCACGACCTGGCCGTTCAGGGAAACGCGCCCTTCCAGAATCATCCGCTCCGCCGCGCGGCGCGACGCGACGCCGGCATCAGCCAGGAATTTTTGCAAACGGACACTAATCACGTTGAAGCCTCGCGAAGGCGGGCGGTTCAACTCTCAATGCCTACGCGTCCGGCTTGGTTTTACGGAGGCCGGTGATGCGGTCGCCGGCCTTCCATTGGCCGCGCTTTTTTAGAATTTCGACGCGCTCAAAACGCTTAAGGACATTGCGCTTGCCGCCTAAAGTGGCCGCCGCGCGCAGGCTGCGATGCTGTGACATAAAACAATTAAATTTGGTTTCTCTAAAAACGAACAGGTTATATAGCAGAACCGGGCCAGGTTGCCAATGTTTTATTTTAGGCGAAATGGCTTAAGGGACGCAAAATATGTCGCATTCCGCAACTAATGAAATCCGGGCGTCGGGCCGGCCCTGGTGTCTAACTGAAAATCAGCCGTTAGCCAATGAACGGTGAGCGTGGTTTGGCCGGACATGGCGATGGCTTCGAGCAATTGCCATTGGGTCAGGCCGCACGCGGCGAAAGTGTTCCGGTAAAAATGCCAGGAGTCGGGTGAGTTCGAAAACGGGCGCAGGCTCACGCTCAGTTTTTTTTTCAGGGCGGCGCGCAAGTTGTCCCATTCGCAGTCGTTGAACACCAGGCGGTCCGGAACCATTCGCGTCTGCAATTTGGCGGCTGTGGCTTTATTCCGCACGATCGCAATCGGTTCCAATGGGTCTTCGGTGGTGTGCAACAACAGGAATGGCGGGTGAAAATCGGCGCGAATATAGGTTTGGCTGGTTAACGCCGCAATCGCATCGGCCAATGATGGATTCGCGCCGGACAACTTCGCGTGTGCGCGCCGGAAAAAACAGATCTCATCCGTCGCGCCCGGCATGAAAATGAGTGCCTTGACAACGTCGTTGGATTGAAACGCATTGAGCATTATCGGGATGCAATTTGTGCGGTCCAGTTCCGTGACGCTCGCGCCCAGGGGCATTTGACTTAATGCTTTGCGCCAATCCCCGCCTTCGCCCTGACTCCGGGAAATGGTGCGGGCAGACGGAAGATGGAAGATAGAAGATGGAGAGAAATTTGTCTGATCTGCGAGGAGATTAAAACAAGAGTTCCCGGCCATCGCGGCAAGGATGACGATGGCTGGAAACAATATTTTCATATCGAAAGTTGAACGATACGCTCCTGAATTTGAGCGTTCCAGCGGTTAAAATAACTGAACAAACGGTAGAGACTCTCCAGATCGTTCAGCAACGCGGCGTGTCCGGATCCGTCAGCCGTCCATTTCGTGTCCAGCCATTTAAGCTTCGCCAGCAGTTCGTCATGGAAACCGCCAAGCTTTTTTTGCAGGCCATTGAGTTGTTCAATCCATTCCTGCCCGCGCTCGAAAATCTGCACTTGCAACAGTGGAGAAACCGTTTTGGCTTTTTCGGCCAAAAACCGGTCGGTGTCGCGGCAGGCGGCCGCGACCTGGGCGAATAAATCGGCCAGGGCAGGCGGAATTTGCTGAACGTCCCCGGGCTTTACGCCGCGTTCAAGTTCCAGCAAATGAAACAGGCGCGATTTTGGAAGGACAAGGCAATTACAGGCGGCGTTTAGTTCAGCGAATTTTTTTGCTGCCGCCTGTTTATCAGATTCAGTTGCCGAATGAATTTTGTCGGGATGAACAGTGGCGGACAACGAAAGAAACTTTTGCTTCAGGCCGTCCGCGTCCAGCCAGGGACGCCGTGGTTCATTCAGCAGGGCGAAGTAATCGGTCACGCGCTAAAGCTTTCGCCACAGGAGCAGGTGGTTGCCGCGTTTGGATTTTTGACCTTAAAACCACCTTCCAGCGCGTCGAGGTAATCCAATTCACTGCCGGTTACATAAAGGGCGCTCTTGGGGTCCACCACCACGCGCACGCCGGCGCTCTCGACCAGAATATCGCGATTGGCCGGGGAATCCTGCAAATCCATCTTATATTGCAGCCCGGAACATCCGCCTCCGACCACGGCCACGCGCAGGACTCCTTTAGGCCGGCCTTGTTTTGAGAGCAGCGACGACACTTTTTGCGCGGCAGCGGTTGTGAGTTTGACGAGGCGTTCGTCACCGACACGGAAGGACGGCTGTGACGATTGCTGGCTGACGCGATTTGCGATCATTCTACCTTGAAAACTAACCGGACGTGGCCCGGGAGTCAACGGACATGAGGTTTCGGGTTGCGGCAGATCGCATCCAGCACGGTTTAAGTATCAGTTATACTTAAAAAACAATTTGCATGTCTAATTTGATGATGTACCTTAATACCCTATGGAAAGGAGATCGTTAATCGTATGAAAAGGACATTATTACAGCCTATCGTTCAGACCACGGCAGCCACCTTAATTAT
>DASXFM010000277.1:0-7075 GCA_036489615.1 Verrucomicrobiia bacterium
TTGACGGCGATTTTTCCGACTTCGCGCGTGTTGGCGCGAGCGATGATGAGTTTGCGGATGGGATCGGTCACCGTCATGGCTTCGATGATGGCCATACGGCCGAGATAACCTGAATTCTTGCAACGGTCGCAACCACGCCCGCGAAAGAGTTGGACGCCATCGAAGACTCCTGGCTCTATGGCCAGGTCTTCATACATTTTCGCGGGATAAGTGACCGGCTCCTTGCAGTGAGAGCAGATACGGCGCATCAGTCGTTGCGCGCAGGAGAGGATTACGGAGGAGGAAATCAAGAAAGGCGCGATACCCATGTCATCCAGACGCGCGATTGCGCCGGGAGCATCATTACAGTGCATGGTGGACAGCACCTGGTGGCCGGTCAGCGCGGCTTCGATGGCGATTTCAGCCGTTTCGGTGTCGCGGATTTCCCCGATCATAATAATGTCCGGGTCCTGGCGCAAAATCGAGCGCAAGGCGTTGGCGAAAGTCAGGCCAATTTCCTTCTTGGTAGGCACCTGGTTGATGCCGGGAATCTGAAACTCAACCGGGTCTTCGACGGTCACGATATTGAAAATCGGATTGTTCAGTTCGTTGAGCGCCGAATAGAGGGTGGTGGTTTTGCCGGAACCGGTGGGACCCGTCACCAGGATCAGGCCGTGCGGCGCGTCCACCGCCTGTTTTACCGATCGGAACGTGTCCGGGTCCAGGCCAAGTTTATCGAGGCTGGCCGACAAATTGGATTTGTCCAAAACACGCAACACGATTTTCTCGCCGTGGACCGTCGGCAGGATGGAAACACGCAGGTCGTAGTCTTTGTTGCTGACTTTGACTCTCATGCGCCCGTCCTGCGGCAAACGCCGCTCGGCGATGTCGAGGGCGGACATGATTTTAAAACGGGAGGCGAGGGCCAACTGCATTTGCTTTGGCGGCGGGGTGGCATCCACGAGCACACCGTCAATGCGGTAACGCAGGCGCAAGACCTTTTCAAACGGCTCGATGTGTACATCGCTGGCACGGTCCTTGATGGCCTGGAGAACGACCAAATTCGCCAGTTTAATGACCGGGGCTTCCTCACTGGAAGCGGCGAGCTGGTCCAAATTGACTTCTTCGTTGGTTTCCCGAACCGTTTCCACGGTGCCGGTTTCCTCCTCGGTTTCACTTTTTTTCTGCGCGTCCTGGATGATGTCCTCCATCGTTCCGCTTTTGGCGGCGGCGATGGCGTTAAGCTTATCCGCCAGGCTTTTTTCCGAAGCAATGAGCGGCGCAATTTCCATTTTAGTAATGCGCCGGACGTCGTCCAGGGCCAGGACGTTCAACGGATCGGCCATCGCCAGGAACAATTTGTTCTCGAGGCGCGAGACCGGAATGACCTTGTGATTATGCAGTGTGTCCTGCGGGAGCAGGTCCACGACATCGGCCGGGATATTGATGCGGCCCAGATTGATGGGTGGGACGTTCAACACGCGGCCCATTGAAACCGCCAGGTCCTGTTCACTGACGTAGGCTTTGTCGAGAATCAGTTTGATGAGGCGCGCCCCCTCCTTCTTTTGCTGTTCGAGCAATTCCTCAATCTGCTTGGTGGTCAGCAGCCCGTCTTCGACCAGCGCGTCAGCGATGCGTTCTCCGAATGATTTGACTTTGGACATAGGAACCTGGATTGAAAATAGAACGTAATCGCGGGTTTATCGAAAAGCCTTTCGCAAATTAACCAATAAGTCGTTTGGAGAAGACAGGTACCAAAGAATTCGATAGGAAGTGACCTGAGCCAGGTCCTTGACGGCCTGCTGGTTGAAGGGATTGGCGGTAGCCACCATGATCGCCTTGCTCATGCGATCGAAGGGCAATACGCACCAGCGTCGGCATACGTCCGCGGGAAAACCGCGCGTCAGGTCGATATCCACGTCGTATCTGTCCAGCGGCAAGTATCCCATGCGCGATTTATCCGACAACAGCTTGAGCGATCTTTCGAGAGGGAAAATACCGCGCCCAGAGAGCGTGTGGACGAAGGGTTCCACCACGTCTGTGATTGTGGCCGCCTGGTCCGTGGAACGCCAGCACAAGTCAAAGTCGCCCGTGCTGATGAGTTTGCCCTCCACAAACAGCTTGTGCATGGTATCACGTCCGTCCTGAAGTTGCTGGGCGGCAGGCCGGGATTTAGCTTCCGCCTTTGCCGCCGGGGAAACGGGGACGAGCGCGGCCGGTTCGAAACCGTCGACTGGCTGGGGCGCCATTTCGCCGGCTGTGTCCTGGATGGACTTGAGCGCAGCCAGCACGTCCGGATCGTTTGGACGCTGCTGCAAAACCGTTTCAAATTCAAGAATGGCGGAAGATAACTGCCCGGACTGCATATAGGCCTGGGCGATGCGTTTTGAAGTATTGACCACGTCCTCTTCGCGCCCGAGTTTTTTGTAGGCTTCCTTGAGAATTTCAAGGGACTGACAATCGTTCGGTTGCGATTGGACAATAACCTCAAACATCTCAATTGTTTGTTGCAACTGAGACTCATCTTCTGCGGTATTTGTCGGCATGTTTTAAACGTTCCTGATTAAAAACAGCAAGTTCATTGCCACTTACGATTTGGAGGCCACGATTTACGCGCTGGAACCAAGAAAAAAGGCGAGATTTTGATTTATCCGACCGGTGAGAAGGCTGGATCCCCATACGCCAAATAACCCTCCCCTGCTTCCGAAGGACTTTCACCCATCGATTCTTCACTTTTAAAACATTTCAGCACGGATTTTTGCGCACTTGAAAGTTCTGGTTGAAAGCTTAAAACTGAATGCGTGGAACCGCCAAGGCCAATCATGTCTCCGGCGCCCGGCGAACGCATCCTTCGCTTCGTGGGCGATAAAATCCGTTTCTCAATCCGAGACGGCGCCAATACCCCGGCTGGGAACGGCTGCCGGGGATTTTTGCGCACAAATCTAGGGCGGGCGACTGTCCGACGCCGGGAAATTATCCATTCGCACGCCATGGGCGCCGCCTTTGCCGATGAGAGTTGGCGTGACGTGCCGATGCAAAAGAACGGTGACGCCTGGGAAATCGAATTTCCTCTGGCCGAATCCGGTTATTTTAGCGCCAAGCCGTACTTGCTTGACTCAAACCGCTGGCAGCATTGGCCCGATGGCCCGGACGCCGGTATTTCGGTGCATCCAAATTTTGCGCGCTCCGCGAACACGATTTATTGTGCCTTCACTCGCCTTTTCGGCGCATCAAAAAACCTTGCCACTGCCTCGGATGATAAACTGGAAGCGCAACTAAAACTGCTGGACGCAAAGAATTTCACAGTCATCCCGCCCTCCGGGACATTGCGGGATTTGACAAAACAGTTGCCGCATATCGTTCAGACATTGGGGTGCCGAATTCTGCATCTGCTGCCGATTCATCCTACACCAACTACTTACGCACGGTTTGGGCGGTTTGGTAGTCCTTACGCGGCGCTCGACCTCACGGCGGTTGATCCGGCGTTGGTTGAATTTGACCAGCGCACCACCGGCATTGATCAATTTTGCGAATTGACGCGCGCAGCTCATGCGCTTGGCGCCCGCGTCTTTCTGGACATCGTCATCAACCATACTGGTTGGGGATCGGTGTTGCAGGAAAATTGCCCGGAGTTTTTCCTGAAAGATCCCAACGGCCAATTCGCCAGCCCGGGCGCCTGGGGCACAGTCTGGGAAGATTTGGTGGAACTCAAACAGGACAATGTCATCTTGTGGGACAAGATTGCCGATGCACTTGTGACCTGGTGCCGCCGGGGCACGGACGGATTCCGTTGCGATGCCGGCTATAAAATTCCTGTCGTGGCCTGGCAATATATTATTGCGCGCGTGCAGGAAGAATTTCCAGACACCATTTTTCTCCTCGAAGGCCTGGGCGGCTCCTGGGAAGTCACCGAAAACCTGCTCACCGAGGGCGGCATGCAATGGGCGTATTCGGAGTTGTTCCAAAATTATTCCGGACGCGAAGTCGCCTGGTATTTGGACTATGCAAACCGCCAAAGCCAAAGCGTGGGCGCCTACGTGCACTATTCGGAGACCCACGACAACGATCGCCTTGCGGCGCGGGTCGGCGCGGCTGCCTCTCAGCCGCCGCCCAATCGCGCGTGGGCCCTGCTCCGAAACCGCCTTTGCGCATTGACCAGTCCGTACGGCGGATTTGGATTTACCTGCGGCGTGGAATGGCTCGCGACGGAAAAGATCAATGTCCACGGCTGCACAGGCCTGAATTGGGGAAACCCAAACAATATTGTTTCTGAACTCGCCCGCCTCAATGAACTGATATCGAACCATCCCTGTTTCTTTGATGGCGCCAGGCTGACGCGCCTGAGCGCGCCGGATTCCACAGTTTATCTTTTGCTCCGGGAGTCCGCAGAGAAAGAAGATGCCATTTTGGTCATCGTCAACACGGACGCCGTCCGGAACAATTCGCTCGCGCTTTCCACGGCGGACTTCAAACTTCAAATTGGTGATTTCAAATTTGATTTATTGGGCCAGGCATTGCCCCAAATCGCCGTCACAAAAAACTCGGTTACCCTTACGCTCAAGGCAGCCGCAGTGCATTGTCTTGCGCCGTCGGCCAAACCGAAGGGCTTGAGCGGCGAAGATTACCGTCGCGCGCGCGCCCAGGCCGCTTTTGCCGTCCAGGCGCTGAACTTCATCCTCCCGGCGGAACAGTTTTCCAATTTCGTTTGGCGATTTCTCGCGGAACAAATTGAACAGTCGCCGCGAAATTTTCTCGCCGCCGCCGCTCGCCTCAAAGGTGGCGAATCGCAGGCCCAATTTTCCGAACTCATTCAGAAAGCCGCGCGCGATGAAGCCTACCCTCCCGTCGTGACGTGGACGCTGATTGATCGCCGCAGAATAACGCTCGTGCCCGCAGACCATTGGCTGCTGGTCGAAGATTCGGCTCCGTTTGAGGCGCAGTTGGAAACGCCCGGTGCCGGCACGGTGCGTGTCGCCTCGATCCCGGCCGGAAAAGAGTATGTGGCCGTTTTTGCGCCGCGGGAAATTCCGACTGATGCTCAGTTGCTCCTGGAACGCCACGCCACGGCGTCGCAACAGATATCCGCAGCGATTCGTTTTCTGCCGCCTGAAGCCGAATCGTCCGCCCCGGCATATGGTCCGGCCAGCCTGACACTTTTGACTAACGGTATCGGCGGAATGGCCCGCCTCTGCGTCGACCTGGGCCGCGTCAATTCCAAATACGATTGCGCGCTGGGCGCCAACTTGAATCCCAACTATCCCGTAGACCGCCATGTTTTCGTCAAACGAATGCGCGCCTGGGTCAATGCCGACGGTTTTCTCTCTCCGTTGAATTTTGCGACTCTTTCCGGATTCGAGTCGGGACCGCCGGCGGTTTGGAATTTTGTCGGTAACGCGGGAGACGGGCGCACGGTGGAAATCAGGTTGCGGGCGGAAATGCTCGAAGGCAAAAACACTGTTGTTTTCCAATTTTTCCGCCCGGCCGCGGCGCATGCCACCGGCAAGCAATTGCCGACAGATGCGGACGTTCGCCTGACCATTCGCATGGACATCGAAGACCGGAATTTTCATCAGGAGACGAAACGCAACAGCGGCGCGGAGTATCATTTTTCCACCAATACCCATTTACTGGACGCCAACAGCGGCGGATGGATTGGATTTGCCTTCACGCCCGAAAAGGACCGGCAATTGCGGGTTTTTGCCGACTGCGGAGAATTTCATCCGGAGCCTGAATGGTGCGAAAATATTCCGCATCCGGTCGAGGCCTCGCGCGGTCAGGTCCCTTCCGGTGACGCCTACAGTCCAGGCTGGTTTGAGATTCCGCTTCAAAAAGGCGCCAATACCACACTCGCAGTCACTGCCGAATTGAACCCGGCGGACTTTTTTCCGGCGAGCCAGCCAAAGCCAGGCCACCCGAACATCTCTTTTGATGATCAGTTGTTACAGGCGGCCAAACAATTCGTCGTGCGCCGGGATTCGGGCAAAACCGTAATTGCCGGCTATCCGTGGTTTTTGGATTGGGGCCGGGATTCCCTGATTTGCGCCCGCGGATTGTTGGCGGCGGGCATGGTTGACGACGTTGAGCAACTGCTGCTCACCTTCGCAAAGTTCGAGCAAAACGGCACGTTGCCCAATACGATCCACGGCGGTGATGTTTCCAACCGCGACACCAGCGACGCGCCGCTCTGGTTCGCGGTGGTCTGCGGCGAATTGTCGCGCGTCGTTAAACGGGATTTTTACGCCACGCTTGTGGATGAACGCCGGACGATACGGGATGTTCTGACCAGCATCGCTGAAAATTACTCTCGCTTGACGCCCAATGGAATTCGCATGGACGCGGATTCGGGGCTGATTTGGAGTCCCGCCCATTTTACCTGGATGGACACTAATTTTCCCGCCGGAACATCACGTGAAGGTTATCCAGTCGAAATCCAGGGACTTTGGATCGCGTTGCTCCGGCAATTGGAGACCATTTCCGATCCCTCCGGGCAAATCCGATGGCGTGGTCTGGCGGAACGCGCAACGGCTTCATTTGAACGATTATTTTGGCTTGAAGAGAAAGGCTGGCTGGCCGATGTGCTGCTGGGGCCTTCACGTGTCGTCGCCCGCGACGCCACGGCCAGTGACGCATTGCGAACCAATTGCCTGTTGCCCATCACCCTCGGGTTGCTGACCGGCAACCGGGCAAGACGTTGTGTGGCTGCCACGCAGAAATACCTGGCCGTCCCCGGGGCCATGCGCTCGCTTGCGCCGTTACCCGTGTCCGTGCCGCTACCGGTTTTTAGCAACGCCGGGGCGTTGATCAACGATCCGGTGGAACCCTACTGGCCTCGCTATGAAGGCGACGAAGATACGCGGCGCAAGCCGGCTTATCACAACGGCACGGCGTGGACCTGGACGTTTCCCGTGTTTTGCGAGGCCCTCGCCCGGGCATGGGATTTGGCGCCAGAAGCCGTCGCCGCAGCCGGAAGTTATCTCACCAGCGCGGAAGGCGTCCTGCATGTCGGCTGCCTGGGACAAATCCCGGAAATCATGGATGGCGACGCGCCTCATGCGCAACGAGGGTGCGACGCTCAGGCATGGGGAGTGACGGAGTT
>DASXFM010000377.1:0-12852 GCA_036489615.1 Verrucomicrobiia bacterium
TCAACGAGTTTTATTATTGGGTTTATTGTCTTGAAGAACATCCAGCGATCAAAGTGCCACCCGTTCGCAAATTGAGTGCGGCATCAGCCGGCAGTTACCGGGTTGATTTGCTGTGGGTTCCAGCGCGGCTGGCGGATCAGGTTAATTATTACGAGGTTGAACGCAGCGAACGTCCGGACTTTTCCACTTCAGTCTCAGTGGGACGCAGCAATCCGAGCCACATGAGTGACTTCCGAGTAGAGCCGGATACGACGTATTATTATCGTGTGGCAGCTATGGGCCTTTCCGGGGTGGCTGGTCGATTTTCGAAAACTGTCATGGTTACCACCGCGCCTAATGGGCAAAGATCGACCGCATCGTTTCTCGGATCTGACGACAGCACCGAAGGCGATTGGCCGGGCAAATACGGTTCTGATGGTTTTTACATGCCCCGTTACTTTTACGGCCGCGATTGCCAGGCCTTGCCTGATTATTTAAGTGCTGTGGATTGTAGCGGCTTTACGAATCGGCAGTTCTCTCTCTGGAAGGCGGCCCGACCACTGCTGCTTACCAGCCCGATTTCCTACTGCGCGCGTTATCTGGGCGCGTTGGAAACGGTTGGTTCCGGCTCTCTTACCCTTCATGTCAGCGACACCCGGCCGCATCGATTGGAGTTGTACGTATGTGATTTCAACAAGGCCGGGCGTGAAGAAACAATCGAATTGCTGGACCTTGAAGGTCGCGTGCTGGTTCCCGCATGCAGCGTGACCCATTTCGAGCAGGGAAAATGGCTGATGTTCAAATTCTCCGGCAGTGTTCAAGTGCGCGTGAGCAACTTGAACAGTAATTCCACCGCGGTGCTTTCGGCCTTGATGTTCGATAAAGCACCATGAACGTGCTGATCCGGTTCCTTGTTCTCACATGCTTAATGGGACTGGCCGTTAAGTCGGCTTGCGCCGCCGGAGATGCGGATACGATTGAAGCTGGCGCTTTTCGTTTGGACACACTTCCCTATTTGCAAACCGGCGTCCAAACGCACCAATTTTGTACCTATGACCGCGCGGGCGACAATTACGATGCGGAATATTTTCCGTTGTATTTCGATACCAATGGCGAGTGCGTGATTTTCGATGCCATGGGCCCGGGCTGCCTGTATCGCCAGCAGATGAATCTTTGGTATGCCGCTCCGGTTTACCAGGGCATCCATATCCGCTATTACTTTGACAATGAGATTAAGCCGCGAATCGATATGGATGTCTCCCAATTTTTCAGCACGAACAATCCAATTTTCCAGCCGCCATTGGCGTTTGACGGCTATGATCTGCAAAAGAAGAGGGACCGTTTTCGAACGTTTTACCATCCGATGTATTTCAAAAGACGGCTGAAGGTGGCGTTAAGCTCTGAACCCGGCGGGCCGCCGAGTGTGACCGAGCCGTGGACCGGACCTGCCGGAAAATTCCCCGGCGGCGGCAGTACTCATGTGCATTGGTATCAATACACCTATCGATTGTTCCCGGAGAATCCCGGTTTGAACTCGTGGACTCCGGAAGCGGGGCGGCGCATGATGCCTGAGTTGATGGAGGCCTGGAACATCGACGATCAACACAAAATGGCTCTGCAGGACGGAAAACAATACGCGGTTACACGCGGGATCCGCCCAGGCAAGACAGCCACGCTTTGGAAAACGGGACGCGCGGGCGCAATCACCGAATTGCAATTGCAGATTTCCCCCACGAATAATTCGGATGCGCTGTTTAATTCGTGGCTAAAGATTACCTTTGACGGCGCATCCCGTCCGCAAGTCGAAGCGCCATTAGGTTGTTTTTTGGGGATTTATCGAACCAAACTCCACGCTTCATTTGATTCGCTGGCCGTGGCCTGGACTAATAACGAAGTGTATTGCTATTTCCCAATGCCGTTTTGGAAATCCGCAGTCATCCAAGTGGAAAATCGCAGTGCGAAAAAGGTTATGGTGTCAGCCGGCATCACTTATAAATCTGCGTCTGTAATGCCATACCCGCGGCAAAGCTGTGGCTATTTCTTCGCCGACTATCACCGGGAAGATCCACGAGTTGAAGGCCGCGATTATACCTATTTGCAAATGAGTAATTGTTCGGGCCAGGTTGTCGGTCATGTGGCTGAACGGGTGAACACTTGTTGTGAAGAAAATGAACGCACCTATTTCGACGGAAGCGAGACGCCGTGGATCGAGGGCGACGGATATGAGGACGATCAAGGCATGGGGTGGGGGCTCTCATGGGGACCGCCGCCTCTGGTATTGCCGTCTTTTGGCGCGCCGAGCGGCAAGGTTGGCTCCGGCGGCCTCTACCGGTTTCTATTGCCCGACAGATATTGCTTCTCCAGCGGCGTCAAGTACGGCCATCAAACTTATGGACCGCATTCGCCCCGGGGCGACGAAGGCCATTATAAGGTCGGGTCGGAAGAAAGTGTGACGTTTTGGTACGGCCGCTTGCAGCCGGAGTTCATTCAAACCGACGAATTGGACGTCGGCGATGTTCAGTCAGCGACAGCCCATGAGTACCACGCCAATGGGGACGTCCGGCAAACTCACGGCAACTGGTGGTATGATGGTGAGTTCAATAATGTCCTCTACAAGACGCCTGCAATTGCGGATGACGGCGTTTCTTTCACCAACAGCAGTACCTTTACCGTCGCCATTTCACCGGATAATCAAGGTGTGCGGCTTCGCCGCCGGAGTGACAAGGCAAACAATCGTCAGGAGGCCCGCGTATTCATCGATGGTCAATTGGTGACTGAACGTCCGTGGTACACGGTCGATTATGAAAAGGCGTATCGAAACATCCGCTGGTTTGATAGCGACTTCGAAGTGCCGGCTTCATATACCGAAGGCAAAAGCAAAATTACGGTCCGTATGGAGTTTGTGAGTTCGGAAACAGGCCGCTGGGACGAATACCATTACTGGGTTTACAGTTATTTGAAACGGTAAGAACGGTGCATTTTGCCCCTGTACGAGCTCGGTTCTGCTCTAAAATCTACTGAAGCTGCAGGCGATAAAATTCCTGCGGCGCGCCGGGCGCCGGCGAGTTTGTGACTGAGAAGAAGCCATTTGTGCCGAAGGTGTTGGTACTTTCAATCGTCCAGTTGCCGGGGGCGGCAAGGTTGGTGGATGCCAAAAGGTAATAGGTGTCCCCCTGCAAACCGTTCATGCCCGTGAGGATGATCTGACCGCCGCTGGAGGAAGCTCCGGTAATGATCGGCGGCTGTTCGCCAAGGCCGGATACGATACCAATTTGATCCAGAAGTACCGGAGCGGTGTAATTATAAAAGGCAACGGTACACGGCACGGATTGGCCGGCGGCCGGACTGCCCCCGACCCAATAAGTCTGGCCCGGCGCCTGGTGGTCCAAATTCATGCTGTTGGCGTCGCTGGTATAAACATCCACATACGGCGTTGACGCGGCGTAGTTGCCGACGATGCGCAGGCGGTAGACGTTGAGGGTGTCGCCCGGTTCGGTGTAGTTGCCGTCGCCGTTGGCGTCCACCGAGAAAGCCACCGTACCCAGCCCGGGCAGAAGCGTGAAAGTGCTGCCGTTGTAGATGCCGAAGCGGCCCAGGTTGTCCACGCCCAGCGACAGTTTGCTGCCGGTCAGGTCATTGTGGAAGAGGTCCACCTGGAATTTTGTTCCGGTGCCGGTAAAAGCCGAGCCGATGGCAAAGAAACAATCCATCGTCCAGGCCGGGCCGGGATTGGAAATCCATTGATAAACGTATTGGCTCGTCGTTCCATCAAAACGCAGGGCGTTGCTGGTGCCGTTAAACCCCGGAGTCCAAAGAATGTCCGTGTATTTGGGGCTGCAAAACCAGTCGCGGAAGTAACATTCATAGTCATCGTCGCCCTGAGAAATCGGCGCGGTCAGAAAACCCTGGCGATCAAAATTGCCATTTCGAAATCCCGGCAGGGGGCTCAGTGACGCGCCGCTGGAATCGGGCACGTTGTTGAGGCCAATAGTGCCCTGCCAGTTGTTGTAAGGCGCGCTGCCGTCCCAAACATACTGATAGTCCATGTGATAGGCCGCCCCCGAATAGGCGTTGCCGGACATCTTGATACCGGAAGCAATGATGCCCATGTTCGTTTGCAAAAATGACTGTTGAAAGCTCGTGCTGCCGCTGCTCAATTGGCTGGCCTGCGCCGCCGTCAGGTCGCAATCGTAGGTATCAGGCGACCACCCGGTGTCGCTGAAATGAAGCGCGGAGTACGGGCCCGGCCCGCCCGTGGCTTTGTAAATGAACGTGTTGCTGCTGACCTCGAAATACGTCCCGAAGAATTCGTCTCCGGCGGAGTCGGAGTTCGTCTCATTATATAATTCCGCGCTGACGAATGGCCACGCGGTCGCGCTCATCGTGCTGATGAAAGTGCTGTTCTCCACGACACAATATTCCGAGTCATCGCGGAACCTCACATAATCCGCCAGGCAATCCTGAAAAACGCAATTCGACACCACGATGTCCATGATGTCGTGCGGGGCATAAATCATATGTTCGTGCGCTCCATTCGTGATGTTTGTAAAGGTGCAGTTTAAAACCTGCACGTCGCGTGTGCCGTTCAGCAGACCGATGGCTGCGTATAGGGCGTTTGTCAGGTTTAAAAACCGGCAGTTGTCGATGCAGATGTTTCGACACGGATTCCTGCCGTTGGGTATGCAATAGACACCCCAATACGGCGCCGGGCCGTTGAATACCAGGCCGTTGAGTTGGATGTTTTGACATCCGTACAGCTGGAGGATGTTGGCGGATGGGCTGAAGACCGGGCCATAAGAGGTCACTGCTGAAAGGCTCAACGGATGGAGCGGGTTGCCCATGTTCGTCAGGGACAGCGATCCGCCGTTGTACGCACCGGTCAGAAAATTGACGGTCACATTCGCGGACTGCAACTGGTTCTGGACCGTATTCCAAAAAGTCGGATTTAGGTAGGAAGCAGGACTAAACGACGAAGAACCGTCTCCCGCGCCGGTTGCCGTTGGCGCGACCCAATAACCGGTGGTTGTGGCGGGTACCTGCGTGACGGTAAGCGCCCAATAGTTCCACTGGACGCCGGCGGCGCCTGTGGTGAATTGGTTTTGACCTATACCGGCAAATTCGATGGTCGGATTTGTGCTATACACGATGTTGGTTCCCAATTGATTGCCATTGACGAATGCCGAAACCGTCCACTGGGCGCCAACTGTATTCAGGATTATTTCCAGCGTGTAAGTCCCCGCGCCTGGCAGGGCGATGGAAGTGGGCGTTGCAGGGATGGACGTTTTCGGCCCTCCAAACAATTGGTCCGCGGTACCGGTTCTCGCGATCATCCACCCGTAGCCGTTTGGAGGATTGTCCGTCAATCGCGAATAGCCCGGATTATTGGTCTGGGTGGCAAATTGAGCGAAGCCCATCGCGACCCAGTCAGACATGCTGGCGGGTACCGTGAGCGAGGCGGTCATCGTATAGATGGCTCCCGGTTGCGGTGCGAACGGCAGGAGTGCGCTGCCAGAGTTCGTAGCCAGGGTTCCGTTCGCCAAAACGGTGCCGTCAATGCCGTTGGTGTATGTGCAGGTCCAGAGCGCGGAATGAACCCCGCCGGCGAGACCATTCGCCACTGTCGGCGCGGTATCGTTCAACGTGACCGGCGCTCCGGTAAAGGCGTTGGAATAAATGATTTGCGCGTTGGCCATCGAACATCCGAACGCGGTTATTATGGCGGCCAGTAATCCGGACAACGGGGATTTGCGATGGAATACGAGGTAAAGATATTTTTTCAATGGCGGGCGCACGGTGTCATGGGCAATTTGGTACCCTATCTTACATCCAAACCGGCTGTTTTTCCCTCACCCAAATGGGCGAAGGCATGCCGTGCTTTTTTGCTGTTCCCGTATCTAAGCAAGTGCAAATAATATAGAGATTTGTATGACTATCCTGGGAAATTTCAGCCGGCGCGACGTCATTAAATTGATGACGTTTGCCGGCGCGGCAATGTGCCGTCCGGTTTCATTGTTGGCCGACGTAATACCGGGCCAAACCGGTGCCGCAGGCGGGGCAGGGCTACAGACGGTTCATCCCCGGCTTTTTTACAATGCTGCTTCCGTGGAACAGCTGCGGCGACTGCTGGCAACCGACGTTGCGACCAACGCGGCGTTGAAAAAGCATGCCGAAACCCTGCTGGCTGCCGCCCTGATTCCAGAACCCATGGCCATGCAGGGCGAGGGGCAGCAGGCGAATTACGGCGAGCCTGGGACTCAGCTGTCCGACATGGGATTAACCCTGGGCCTCCTCTTTCAACTTACCGGAGACAGGCGTTATGCCGACAAGCTTCGGGAGGCGATGTTGTATTATACAAATTATGTCCGTTGGACTGCCCAGAGTTTCGGTCACCGAACCCCGCCCTGGTATTCGGAGTTGGACACAGCCAAATTCAGCTTCGGTTATGCCACCGGCTATGACGCTTTATACGCCGTTCTTTCAGACGCGGATCGCAAAACCATTTCGGACGCGATGATCCGATTGTCCGTTCTGCCCATCCTGAACGACTGGGTGATGCCTGGCCGGCGAATCCATTCCTTTGATTCCATGGGGCATAATTGGTGGGGCGTCTGTGTGGCCGGCGCGGGGCTTTGCGCCCTGGCGTTGCTGGGTGATGACCCGCGCGCACAAGGATGGATTGATGTGATGGACGCGGGCTTTGAACAATGGTTCAACTATGGCGGCAATGTGTTGCAGAATCGCGTGGCCACGTTTGAGCGCTCCGGGCCTTCTTACGAGGGGGTTAACTACACCAAGTACGGAGTGACCGAATATCTTCATTACCGTTTGGCGTGGCAGAACACTTATCCCGAACGAAAAGCAACGCGCATGGAACCGCTGGATCATGTGGCCGGTTTTTTTCTCAATACGCTTTATCCGACATCGACCGGGTCCTTCGCTGTGAATTTTAATGACAGTTCACTGGAAATGGATTCGACCGAGACGATTTTGTTGTTGATTGCCTGTGGCTTTGGTTCACACGAGGCAAGCCAGTACCTTAAGCTGGTCCATACTCATCCTCCTGCCACGTTGGTTTCGCTGTTGAGGCAATACCCCATGCCGCCCTCCCTTCCGGACGCGCCCAACTCGTGCATTTACCCGGATATGGGATGGGCGATGATGCGATCTTCCTGGGAAAACGACGCCACGCTTCTGGCCATGAAATCCGGCTACACCTGGAACCACGCGCACGCCGATGCCGGCTCATTTATTCTCTTTAAGCAAGGTGCGCCGCTCATCATCGATTCCGGGACTTGTGCTTATGACCGGCCCGAATATCACGATTATTACTGCCAAAGCCGGGCGCACAATGTGATTCTCTTCGATGGCGCGGGCCAACCGACGGAGGACTTGCTGTTGGGATGTAAATTTCCGGGCCACCTCCACAGTTTGATTGACGGTCTGGGACTCAAATATGTGTACGCCGACGCCACCGGCCCAATGGCCCGCTGGTTTTCACGTAACTACCGTCATTGGATTTGGAGTGGCGACATCATTTTGATCATTGATGACGTATGCGCGCATACCCCGGGACAAATGAATTGGCTGTTGCATTTCGTCGGCAAATATGGCGCCGGACCTGATGGGAGCGTGAGATTGAAAAACGGCCCGGCGGAAGCCGTGGTTAAAATGCTCTACCCGCCGGCCACCCTCAGTGAGGATACCGGGCTGGTCGCTCACAACCCTAACAAGAAAACGCCCTACCTCGTTTTCTCTCCCGGCGCGCCGATGCAGTCGCGCCGTTTCGTTACCGCCATCTGCCTCAATCCTGATGCGGTCCCGAAGTTTGAAGTTCTTGAAGAACAAAATTATCTCGGAATTCGAGTTCGAACAGCCGATGCCGTGGAAGAATTGTATCTGGACATTCGTGCCATCCATAACGCCGGGACGATTGATTTCCAGGTGGGTGATTGGGTCACCGATGCTTACTTGCTGCACTTCAAACGCGCGAACCTGAATGACCCGTCAGTGCAGCGATTCTTTATAGGCGACGGCAGCTATCTTCGATATAAGGGCCAAAGCATGATTGAATCGCTTTCGAAATTGACCGCCTGCTGGGCGCCGGGCCAATCACTGGAAATTTTCTCGGACAAAACGTCGGCCCCCATTCAGATTGCCGCCGAATCTTCTCCCAAATGCGTCAAATGGAATCATCGCGCGGTCGCTGCGCGATACGATGACCAATCGAAATTGGTGTCCCTGCACGCTTGAATTTCAGCAGGGAGAGTGCGCTGGCGGAGCGGGGCGGAACAGGGATTACAAGATGCGCGCGCCAACTGTTAGCTCACGATTTTTGATGCGCATTTCGAAAGGCCGTTGGCGCCATACCCACTTTTTTGTGGAAGAAACGGCAAAAATACTGTGTGTCTTCGAAGCCCGCGAGCAGCGCGATTTCTTTGATCGAAAGTGAACTTTGGGACAATAGAGTCCGCGCGCGCGCGAGCCGGATTTCCTGCAAATATCGGTGTGGACTGAGGCCGGTATGGCGCGCAAAGGCGCGTCGAAAAGAGCGATAACCGACGTTAAAACTGCTTGCAAGCTCCTCGATGTCCAAAGGCGTTTCTGCCGCCTCGCGCATCCGAACGATGGCTTCTTGAATGACCTTCATGCCCGGTTCGTCCGCCTTGCCGTTGGATTGGCGGCCGGAATACAACAGGGCAAGAATATTGATCGTGATGGCCGAAAGGATTTGTTGTGATGCCGGACTGTTATTGTGGGTGGTCTCGATCATTTCATTGAACAGCGCCAAAAGTCTTTCCTCATTGCCGGCGTTCAGAATCGGCTGCCGCTGACTGAAGAAACCGTGACGCACCACCTGGCGAACGAAATCTCCATTGAATCCCACCCAATGTTCGTCCCAACCGGTTTCAATGGAGGGAGCGTAGCTGTGCCGGACTCCGGGAAAAAGCAGTACCACGTGGCCCGCCTCGATTTTTTGTTTGCCGATGCCTGCGGCTTTAAACCAGCCAGTCCCTGCGGAAATATAGACAATTTGGTATTCGGATAATAATCGTCCGACGCTCACGGGAGAGTATTGTTTGGGATGCCCTGAGGGGGGATAACTTGTGCCCGGCCCAAACCGTGATGCGCCGACAGTCGTAATATAAATTCCCCAGTCCCGGTCCCGTTTTGCCACCGGGAAATAGCGATAAAACGTTTTGGGCTGATTATCCGCTGGCATGTTTGGTTGTATGATCAGGTTGACACGGTTGGCTCCAAAACGTCCAGTGATTTCCCGCCCATTGGCCAAAAAATCCAAACAAAAGGCCACTCTGTCCATTGTAGTTTTTTATGGTTTATGTGAAGCTCTACTATCGCCTGTTTGTATGTATCAGTGCCATCGGCCAACTTTGATTTTGACGAATATATTCAGTCATTCGTTCCAATCGCGTCCGAGGCTTTGGGCGAATGAAACCAAATCACCCGCAGCACTCGAAGCCTAAACCACCTCCCAACGAGTCGTAACCTATGAAGAAACTAAAAATCCTGAAAAACCGCGCCGCGCATGTCTTCTTGTCCATGGCAATGGGGGTCATTGCGATAATCGGGGTGGCGCTCCCCGCTCACGCCGGGTTGACGGGTCCCTATACGAACGATTTTTACACCCTCCATCTCTGGCACATGCAGGATACCAATGGGACCATTGCAGGCGTCGCCACGAATGGTGTCTTTGAGTTCGATTATGCGACCAACGCGCTGGTCGTTCCTTTACTGCTAAGCAACACGCCCGGACCCGATCTCATTGGCGGCACTTCCACGGCTTATTCCCAGGCGGGACAAGCGGGGCCTGGAACAGGGCCCCTGTTTTTAGCGGTCGGGACAAACTTTGGCTATGCCCTTTCTATTCAGACCACTCAGACGACGGCATTTTATGCGCCGTGGGATAACATTAGCGGCACCGATTTTCCTGACCCTTCCTACACGGAGACCAACGACTCATGTTCTTTTGTCAATACCAACACCGGCGCCTTCACGTGGGAAGCATTGATCCAGCCTGGCTTTAATCCATTGACCGATACCGCCGACAAGAATCCCGAAATTCTTTGCACGGACGGCCCTAACTCTACGACTCCCGGTGCGAATCCATATACGGTACGCGCCGTGCAATTCCGATTTGATAATGCCACCCCCTCCAGTGGCCAGGCGGAGCTTGAATTCAACGGCAACATTACGTCGCTCGCCGGCGAAAGCCACGATTTTATTGGAATGCTGCCGACGACTGGGCCTGATGCGCTGACGCAAGGGACGTGGTACCATATCGCAGCGGCTTTCACAGGGACTTCTCCCACCAACGGCGATCCGCCCAATGTGTTCACGCTTTATTGGACGAAGTTTGACCCGACGCGCACCACCGCTGACGTCCTGACGAATATTGCCAATGCGTTTACTTTCACCAACACCTCAAGCCATACCGTATTCTCTCTTCCATATCCCTCTAATTCGATTATTGGAACCGGTCCATTTGTCATCGGCCAGAGTGCGCGCCTCAGCGCGGGCGCCATGAGTTCCGGTGGCGGATGGAAGGGGAATATAGCGGAAGTGCGCATCAGCGATTATTACCGGCATTCGAATGAATTCATGTTCAATAATTCAATCGTTCCTTCGAAGCCGCTCGTGACCGGCCCGACCACGAATAATTTTGTCGGCTATGGACAGACCCTGAATTTGAATCTGCAGGTGTCCGGATCGCAACCCTACGCCTATCAGTGGTATCAAAGCGGCGTGGCGCTGGCGGGACAAACGAACTCGACTCTGGTGCTTAGCAACATAACCTATGCCGCCAATACCGAAACTTTTGATGCCATTGTCACCAATGGCTATGGCAGCGCCACGAGCGCAGTGGCAACGGTGACGGTAGGTGCTACTTTCGATAGCTTCTTTAATACCGGTGTTGGCCCCAATTATAACCCGCTGGACCAAACCGCTCCCGGCTCAGTAGATCTGCACTGGATGTTCACAGCGAACGGAAATCCGGACAACAATTCCCCCAATGCCGTAGTCTGGAACGACGGAAGCCCTTTGGCGTCGGGTGGCGGCGTGGCGCCTGATAACGGCGCGTCGGTTTGGGTTTGGGCTCATGAAAATAGCGGTAAAGTCTCCGGAACCTATTCGTTGCAAACGACCTTCCAGCTGGATGAGACTGTCGTAACCAATACCGTGATTTCCGGCACCATTGGAGCGCTCGGCGCGACTGGCGGAACAATCATGCAGATGTTTCTCAATGGCGTAGAAACCGATGTGACCCTGTCTGGCAATCCGGCTGAAAACGTCTACGCGTTTACCATCACCAACGGCATTCAGCCCGGTTCCAATACGCTGGTCTGCACCGCGTCTCAATCCGGTTCGGGTACGGCCGGAAACAATGGCTTCAACCTCGCCGTTCTCTCCGACACTGGCGTCGCGCTGACGAACGCGCCGGACATTATCAATGAGCCGGCGAATACGACGAACGTCCTTGGTTCAACCGTTTCATTTCAGGCGGTTGCGCTGGGCGCCCCACCGTTGACTTACTACTGGTTGAGCAACGGCGTGGCCATCACGGCGCCGGTGTGGGTTTATACCGCGGTTCCCTATCTAAGTTTCGTAGCCACAAACTTTAGTCCGTCGGAATTGACCGGTACGAACTTCTTCGCCAATTATCAAATTGTCTTCAGCAATTTCGTCGGCTCCGTTACCAGCGCCGTGGCGACTCTGGATGTGCAAGTCCCGCCACTGACTGTGGTTTCAGCGGGTGTGCCCGTTTGGGATCTCAGTAACAACGAGACCAACATCGTCGTGTATTTTTCAGGCGCGGTGGATCCCACTACGGCCACGACTGCAGGTAACTACACGGTGAATGGAGACACCGTGGCTTCGGCTGTCCTGGGCAGCGCGCCGGGCGAGGTCATCCTCACCCTTTCTTCCCCGCTTAGCACAGGCTCCAGCTATACGCTCACCATTCAAAATGTGAATTCCGCGTTTGGAATTGGAATGAATCCCTCATCCGCCTCACTTTCAGTGGGAACGTATCCGACCACGGTGGCTCTGTGGATCAGGTCCGGTAGCGGAGTGACCGCCGATGGAAGCGGAAACGTGAGCCAATGGAACGACCTGTCTGGGAATGGGAATAATCTCGTTACCGGGGGCAGCGATCCGCAACTGGTGCAAAACGCCATCGACGGCCAGCCGATGGTTGAATTCACTGGAACCAACGGCACGTATCTCATCGCCAATGATGCGCCGTCGCTCAGAATCACCGGGGACATGTCCATATTTACGGTCGTGAATTTCGCGACGCTGGCGGGCGGGACGAACGGGGATATCGTTTCAAAAGTGAACAACAATAATGAACCGGCGCCCTATGACTATTACGCTCAACCCGGCAACGTGCACTTCCTGCGCGGGAACGGCACTGCCAGCGCCCAGGTCGCTTCGACAAATAGTCCTTCTACGGGTGTTCCGCACATTCTTGACGTGGTAATGCAGGGCACGACCGTGACCCATCGGTTGGATGCGAATCCCGATGGCAGCGGCACATTGAACACGCAAATTGCCGACCAGGGTCAGCCGTTGTCCATCGGAGCGCGGGAGGATTTCCATAACTTCCTGACCGGTGGAATGGCTGAATTGATCGTCGTTAGCTCGGCGCTCTCTTCCAGCGACGTGGCTTCGATGGAGAATTATCTGGCCACGGAATATCACATGCCGACCGGCACCAACTCGTATCCGGTTATTACCCAGGAACCGATCGCGAGCACGAACCTTAACCAGGGCGCGGTCCTGATTGTGCCCGCCGCGGCATCCGGGACGCCAGCCGTCGCTTATCAATGGTATGACGTCAACAATATTGCGCAG